>JAWUWD010000145.1:0-42128 GCA_034112085.1 Cyclobacteriaceae bacterium | reverse complement strand
TTCTCGTTTCCATCGTCTAATAAGCTCTGGGCGGATATCCAACTCTTCTGCCACAATTTTGGTAGGCTTACCTGCCAAACATAGATTGACTGCCATCATTTTAAACTCCCTATCGAAGTGTCTTCTTTCTCTTTTCATTATAAGTAAATTTAAGACTTACGAGCTTAACTTACTGTCCGGTTAAATGTAGCAGGTTCATCCTTTGAAGATGTAGAAGGTGAATTGTTTAAGAAGTTAGTCGTTTTTAGCAAAGAACTGGTTCCAGATACCACTAAGACAGCACGATTAAATAAAGCCATCGATATTGATTATCTATTGACAGGTGGATATTTGGATTCCTCTAAAAAGGGAGGACTTGGTATTGGGTTATTCAATGAGGAAGCTCAAGACAATAGTACTGGTGGTTGGTCTGAGCTTCACTTTGTATTACTAAACCTTCACACCAATGAGATTATGTTAAAATTAATTATTACAACAACATCGGGGAGTATTGATCTTCCTGATAGGAATGATGATGGTTATGTGACTACAGTGCATTCAAATAAAAGAGTGAAGATGAAAAAAGCAATAAAAATATTGTCCAAGTCTTTTCATTGTAATTAGTGTGATTAAAGAATGGAAAGATTTTTTCGCACTACCCTAAAATGGTTATGTACTTGAAAGTTATTAGTCTAGGTTATTCGATTTGTAAGATTGGCACATGATGTGCTTAATGATTACCTTCGCTGTGTTAAACATAAAATTTAGAGTTATGAAAAAAATTATAATGCCGGTACTTTTTGTGGTACTATCCATCAATTTTGGTTGTGATGAGTTATCAGAAGTACTTGATTTAGGATTGACGGAAGGAGAAATAGTCGAAGGTCTCAAAGCTGCACTTGATTTAGGATTGAATACGTCCGTAGCAACGGCCTCTTTGGATGATGGATATTTGAAAAATGAAGCTATCAAGATATTGCTACCACCGGAGGTACAAGCACTTCAAAGTGAAATAGAAACTGGTTCGTTTAATTTGGGTATAACTTCTGTTTCTTACCAGACGATATTAGATGCTTATGTGGCAATTTCTCCCGAGATAGATGCCGATCCGTTTGAAGAGCTTTCGCAGGCGATGAATAAAGGAGCGGAGCAAGCCGCAGATAAGGCACTGCCAATATTTAAAAGCTCATTGACTAGTATGTCGGTCATTGATGCATTAGAAATCTTAAAAGGAAGCGAGACAGCTGCAACAGACTATTTCTACAACTCAACCAGTCCATCTTTAATAGCCGCTTTTCAGCCTGATGTGAAAAATGCGCTTGATCAAACTAAAGCAAATGCAATCTATAATAGTATTGCAGGATTTTTAAATTATGAATACCTAGGGGTGAAAGTAAGTAGTTTAATTGATCAGCAAATACCGTCATCACTTGATGGGTACGCAACACAAAAAGCTACAGATGGGCTCTTTTATCTAGTAGGTGAGGAAGAGAAGAAAATAAGGGCAAACCCTTTGGACTGGGCAAGTGATATTATTGCTAAAGTGTTCGGGAGTAGCGAAGCGCAAGGTGGATGATTAATAGTCTCGTCTAATAAGCAAAAAAAAGGTCATTCCGATAGTTATCGGAATGACCTTTTTTGTACGCTTAGTTTATAAACTTACATATTATTAGAAGTCGCCTTCGATCCAAAGAATTCTTTGTTCATTCTTGCGATATGTTCTAGGCTGATTTCTTTAGGACAAACTGCAGAACATGATCCTGTATTTGTACAAGCACCAAATCCTTCTTCGTCCATTTGAGCAACCATATTTTCAACCCTTGTTTGTCTTTCAGCAGCTCCTTGAGGTAGAAGTGCTAGTTGAGAGACCTTAGCAGCAGTGAATAGCATTGCAGAAGCATTCTTGCATGCAGCAACACAAGCACCACAACCAATACAACCTGCAGCATCCATAGCTTCATCAGCAATCATTTTAGGAATAGCTATTTCATTGGCATCAGGTACTCCACCAGTACTTACAGATACATATCCACCAGCTTGGATGATTCTATCGAAAGAGCTTCTATCTACCATCAAATCCTTTTGCACAGGGAAAGAAGCTGCTCTCCATGGTTCTACCACTATAGTGTCACCATCGTTGAAGCTTCGCATATGAAGTTGACATGTGGTAACGCCATCTTTGGGTCCATGAGGCTTTCCATTGATATACATACTGCACATACCACAGATACCTTCTCTACAGTCATTGTCGAAGTGTATGGGGTCATTTCCTTCACGGGATAATTGCTCATTGAGCACATCAAACATTTCTAAGAATGACATATCAGGAGATACTTCACTTACTTGATAAGTTTTGAACTCACCAGGAGTGGTAGCATTCTTTTGTCTCCAAACTTTAAGCGTAATGTTCATATTCTTTATTTTTGCAGTTCAAACTTCAAACTATTTATAACTTCTTTGAGTCAGTTTGACGTTCTCGAAAACTAATTCCTCTTTATGTAATTCTTCTTCTTGTCCTTCGCCCTTAAACTCCCAAGCTGCTGTATAGGAATACTTATCATCGATTCTCAATGCTTCTCCCTCTTCTGTTTGTGATTCTTCACGGAAATGACCACCACATGATTCAGCCCTATCGAGTGCATCATCTATCATGAGTTCTCCCAATTCAATAAAGTCAGCGACTCTATTCGCTTTTTCTAGAGACATATTGATCTCCTCATTTTCACCTATTACTTTAACATCTTTCCAGAATTCAGCTTTCAGGTTTTTTATTAGGGATTTGGCCTTTTTCAGACCTTCTGCACTTCTTGACATACCACAGTATTCCCACATGATGTGTCCAAGTTCTTTATGGAAATTATCTACCGTCTTATTTCCATTTATGGACAAAAGTTTGTCAATCTTATCTTTCACTTCTTTCTCGGCAGTTTTAAACGCCTCATGGTCAGTACTTACTTTTTCATAGGGTTTGCCCGCCAAGTGATTTCCAATAGTGTACGGTAATACAAAGTAGCCATCAGCTAATCCTTGCATCAAGGCACTTGCTCCTAAACGGTTAGCTCCATGATCAGAGAAGTTGGCTTCTCCAATCGCATAAAGCCCCTTCACTGAAGTCATCAATTCATAATCTACCCATAATCCACCCATTGTATAATGAACAGCAGGGTATATCATCATAGGCATTTCGTAAGGATCATCACCAGTAATTTGCTTATACATATCAAATAAATTACCGTATTTTCCTTTTATTGTTTCACGACCATCTCTCTTGATGGCATCTGCGAAATCTAAGAATACCGCAAGGCCTGTGGAACCTACACCCCTTCCTTCATCACATACTATTTTGGCATTTCTTGATGCTACATCTCTTGGCACCAAGTTGCCAAATGCTGGATATTTTCTTTCCAAGTAATAATCTCTTTCTGCTTCTGGAAGATTTACTGAATCTTTTGCATTGAATCCTTTTTTAGACTCTTTTGGTACCCAAACACGTCCATCATTTCTCAATGACTCTGACATAAGTGTCAACTTAGACTGGTGATCTCCGGATACAGGGATACAGGTAGGGTGTATTTGTGTGTAACATGGGTTTCCAAAGAAAGCACCTTTCTTATGAGCTCTCCAAGAGGCCGTAACGTTCGACCCCATGGCATTAGTGGACAAGTAGAATACGTTACCATATCCCCCTGTAGCTAATACTACAGCATGAGCACTATGTGATTCAATATTTCCGTTGATAAGGTTACGAGCTACTATTCCTCTCGCTTCATCATCTACCATCACTAGGTCAAGCATTTCTGTACGTGGGTACATAGAGACTTTCCCTGATTTTATTTCTTTGCTTAGGGCGCTATAGGCTCCAAGAAGTAATTGCTGTCCAGTTTGACCACGAGCATAGAATGTACGAGAAACTTGGGCCCCTCCAAATGATCTGTTGTCAAGAAGACCGCCATATTCTCTAGCAAAAGGAACTCCTTGTGCCACACATTGATCTATGATGTTGACACTAACCTCTGCAAGTCTATGAACATTAGCTTCTCTTGATCTATAGTCTCCCCCTTTGACAGTGTCATAAAACAATCGATGAACACTATCTCCATCATTTTGATAATTATTAGCAGCATTGATACCACCTTGAGCAGCAATACTATGTGCACGTCTGGGACTGTCTTGAAAACAAAAACACTTCACATTGTAGCCAAGTTCTGCAAATGATGCAGCAGCAGATGCTCCTGCAAGTCCAGAACCTACTACGATAATGTCATATTTACGTTTGTTAGCTGGGTTGACCAGCTTCATGTCAAACTTATGCTTAGTCCATTTTTCCGCTAAAGGGCCTTCTGGTATTTTAGAATCTAATTTCATACTTGTCTATAATATTATTACCCTAAATTTTTTATGTACATCCATATTGGCATCATGGCGAATAGTAATGGGACAATGATCGCAAAAGCTTTGCCTATACCATTAATGATTGGAGTATATTTTTTATGATTGATCCCAAGTGTTTGGAATGCACTGCTAAATCCATGAGATAGGTGCATAGCAAGAAAGAACATAGCCACCACGTAGATAGCCACATACCAAAGTTCAGCATATGCTGCTGAAACTATACTGTATAAATCTCTATTGCCATTGGCATCATTTCCAATTACACCCCAATGCATTTCATACCAAAATGCTTTAAGGTGGATCACTATAAACAGGAGAAGAATCGTACCGAGCACCCCCATGTTTCTTGAAGCTGTGGTGCTTTGAGAATCCTTGGTACTTACAGAATAACCAACCGGTCTTGCTGATTTATTTTTTCTTGAAAGTACAATTGAATAAACTACGTGAGCTAAGATACTAATGTAAGTAACATAAGACAGAATCTTGACTGCAGGATTTGTAGTCATGAACTTTGCATAGATGTTAAAAGCCAGTCCATTGTCCTGGTGTGCAAAAAATAATTGCATATTACCAGCGAGGTGACCTATTAAAAATACAATAAGGAAAAGTCCAGTGAGAGCCATTAATAGCTTTTTTCCCAGTGAACTAGAAAGCGTTGTTGAAAACCAACTCATGTTTTATTATTAGGTTAAATAGAGGTTAAATTCAGATGAACCAAATTTAATATCCAAAGGCTTACCAAACAATGGGGAGTGATTATTTTAATGCATTCTAAATAGCCTAGTCACTTCTAGAATATCATTTCATAAACAATGACCAGCATGGACACGATAAATATCAAGTAGGTGAATATAAAATCGCTTTTTAATATTTCTTTGAAAGACATAACGTTTTGGTTTAGTATCATGTCTACAGCCATGCCAAGAACGTGCCGACTGGTTAAATGTCTGTAATTGGACTATGTAGAGTATTTTTCAGTAAGTCATATTCTCTATATGAGACGAATGTTTAAAATAAGAATATTTCTTAAAATTTAATCATTATATTGATTCATGGTCCTTTGCATTCCAATGCTGCAAAAACCTAGGATCATTTCAATAGCTTTATCTATTTTTAGAGGGAGTTCTGCAAACTCACCTTTTGAAAAATTACTTAAGACATAATCTACTTGCCTGCCAGAATGAAAGTCATCGCCAACGCCAAATTTTAATCTAGGATAATCGTTCCCCCCTACTAGTAACTCAATATTTTTTAGCCCGTTATGACCTGCCGCTGACCCTTTGGCACGCATTCTTAAGTTTCCAAATGGTATGGCAATGTCATCAACCACGACTAGCACATTTTCTTTAGGAATTTTTAGCTCTTTCATCCAGAAGTTGACTGCCTTTCCACTGAGATTCATATAGGTAGTAGGCTTGATTAAGTGGATTGATCGAGATTTGTATTTAAATGAACACTCAAAGGCTAGTTTTGCTGTTTCGAATTTGGAGTCAAACTTATCAGCAAGTTTATCTAAGGTTAAGAAGCCTGCATTATGTCTTGTGAGCTCATATTCTGCGCCTATATTACCTAGCCCAACGATTAAATATTTCATATTTCGAAACTACTATAATTCTATATAAAAGAAAACCCTGACGATTTCGGTCGTCAGGGTTTTCTTTTAAAAATGTAATGATCGATGTTAAGCTTCTGTCTCAGGAGTTTCTGCTTCTTCAGTTTCTTCAACTGCCTCTTCATCCTCATCTTTTCCTCTAAGTGCTCTAGGAATTTCTACAACTGCGATAGATGCTTGAGGTGTGTCAAGTATCTCGAAGTTGTTAGTTTTCACTTCTAATACTTTGACAGATTTTCCAAAGTCTAAAGTTTCAAGATTTACATCGATATGCTCAGGCATGTTTTTAGGCAATGCAAGTATAGTCAACGATCTTCTTTTCTTTACTAAAGATCCACCAGCCATAACACCAGGAGATGTGCCTACAAAGTGAACAGGGACCTCCATTTTGATTTGCTTACCAGCAGTTAGAAGTAAGAAGTCAGCGTGTAGTAAAATCTCACTTACTGGGTGGAATTGAACATCCTGAAGAATTGCTCTGTACTCTTTACCTTCAATATTTAAATTAACAAAATGCGCTTCTTGCGTATAAACCAATTCTCTAAATAAAATCATTGGTGATGAGAAATGAACTTGATCATCTCCTCCATACAATACACATGGCACGTGACCATCAGCTCTTAAAGCTTTAGCCTCTTTCTTGCCGAGATTTGCTCTGTTATACCCTATAATCTCTAAAGTTTTCATAATAATATATTTGTTAAATAGTTACTCGTTAAATGAACAGTGAGCTAATAGACTCATTGTCGTGAATTTTTCTAATTCCTTTTGCAAATAAGTCTGACAATGTCAACACTTTGATTTTGCTTACTTCTTGTTTCAGCGGTATTGAGTCAGTAACGACTAATTCATCCAATACTGAATTTTCTATATTGTCATAGGCTTGTCCAGAAAGTACAGGATGTGTACATACTGCTCTTACCGAAGTAGCACCCTTTTCCATAATTAGATTGGCGGCTTTACACATTGTACCACCGGTATCAATCAAATCATCAACCAAAACAACATCTGTCCCTTCTACATCACCTATAAGTTGCATAGAAGCAACTTCATTCGCTCTTTTTCTGTGTTTATCACAAACAACCATCTCAGCGCTAAAATACTTTGCATAGGTTCTAGCTCGTTTCACACCTCCTACATCAGGAGATGCAAAGATCATATTGTCTAGATGTATAGATTCTAAGTAAGGGACAAATATAGATGCACCATCCATATGGTCAACCGGGATGTCAAAGAACCCTTGAATTTGATCAGCATGTAGGTCACAAGTCATTATCCGATCAGCTCCTGCTGCTGAAAGCAAATTTGCCATTAGTTTTGCAGCTATAGCAACTCTAGGCTTGTCTTTCCTGTCTTGGCGAGCATATCCGAAATAAGGCACTACCACTGTTACTGATGAGGCACTTGCTCTTTTAGCAGCGTCAATCATCATTAATAATTCCATGAAGTTGTCGGAAGGAGGGAATGTGGATTGTATAAGAAACACATCACACCCTCTTACTGATTCTCCAAAGAAAGGAGACATTTCTCCATCACTAAATCGTTGAACCGTGATTTCACCGAGAGGTTTGCCATAAGATTGAGCAATCTTCTCAGCAAGGTAGAGTGTTTGTTCCCCCGAAAATATCTTTACAGATGACATATGGAAATATTTAACCCTTATATACAACTAATCCCGGCATTTTGCCAGGATTGTAATAGTTGCCCGACTAGGGCTCGAACCTAGACTCTTCTGTACCAAAAACAGACGTGTTGCCAGTTACACCATCAGGCATTATATTGTTCCCCTTGATTTGGGAATACAAAGGTAACTGAAATTTTATTATTTGTGAAACTGTATTAAGAAAAAAAGAAGTTTTTTTTCAATCTTATAAATTTAGTTCACCATCTGAAGGTTTTCTGTTAAAAATCCATCCGCGAAAAATTGATATTTATCTAATATAGATCGGACAGCATTTTTAATTTGTCGCTCATTTGTGAAGTTTATCTTTCCATATTCTTGAGTGGCATAGCCCTGCCATATCGGGGTCTCTTTTTTACGATCATATATTTGTAAATAGAGTGTGCGGTTATCAAGTTTTACGCTCTTAGGACTGTAATTTAGATTTTTTTTTGAAGTTTTAGCCCAACTTTCAATTGCTGGTTGAGTATACCCCCTTAGTTTTAGGCTGTCATTATATACACGATAGCTTATTAAAAGATCTGGTCGTTTATTTTTTAACTTGTACCCCAATAATTTCATATGAGAAACTATTGAACTTTCAATCATTCCAGAGTTAGCCATACTTTTAGTATACTCTACTCCCATAAAATCGAAAGATTTATATTTATGAAACTTACCTTGATAATTGTAGTCGTACTCGACAGGTAATTCACTGTATAAAAAACACCCACTTAATGAGATACTAAGAATAAATAATATTAGTACGTGTCTTTTCATTGGGGATGTGATTTATGGATGTGACAATCTAGTCATAAATCACAATAAATTAAAGTCTCTGAAATGACCTTTGCGTCTAATTGTTCATGATCCAATTTTTAGCATTCACAAATGCCTCAATCCAAGGAGTAACTTCGTCTTCACTTTCTTCCCTTACATAGTGTGCCCAGTTCCAAGGGAATGTAGCACGCTCAAGGTGTGGCATCATAGCTAGATGTCTACCATCTTCTGAAGAGACTGCAGCTGTATTGGAGTCAGAACCATTTGGATTACCCGGATATGCTGTATGGCTATAAGTCATGGAAACATTGTAATTTTCTATATTATCAGGTAGAATAAATTTCCCTTCACCATGAGCGACCCATACACCAAGTTTTGACCCTGCTAAAGAAGATAACATAACACTGTCATTTTCAGGAATGCTTACATTCAGGAATGCTGACTCGAATTTCCCGGATTCATTGTGATGCATTTTAGGATGCTTATTTCCAAGTGTAGGAAATAGTAGGCCAAGCTCCATCATCAATTGGCAACCGTTACAAACTCCCAAACTCATGGTGTCAGAGCGTTTGTAGAAATTATCTAATGCGATCTTCGCTTTATCGTTATATAGGAATGCTCCCGCCCAACCTTTAGCTGATCCTAGAACATCTGAGTTGGAGAAGCCTCCAACGAAAACGATGAAATTGATATCTGATAGATCTTCTCTTCCAGCAATCAAATCAGTCATGTGCACATCTTTAACATCAAAACCTGCCAAATACATGGCATATGCCATCTCGCGATCACCGTTGACACCCTTTTCTCTTATGATAGCCGCTTTGACACCGGATTTGGTTTTCCTCTGTTTGTCAATGTTGAATTGTGATAACTTCCCTGTGAATGAATTAGGGAAATTAAACTCTAATCCTTGTTTTTTGTAATTCTCAAACCTACTAGAGGCTAAATGCTCACCAGTTTGCTTCTGATCTAAAAGATAAGATGTCCTAAACCAGAGATCACGCATGTGATCGATATCCAATGATGTATTGTTTGATCCATGTGAGAATTCAACATTTCTTTTAGAAACGACATTTCCAATCTTAGTGTATTTCACTCCACTCTGGTTAAATATCGTTTCAACACTTGAGGTGTTTTCTACTTGGATAAGAACAGCTGACTTCTCACTAAACAGCGTCTTAATGATATCATTGTCCATCGATGATAGGTCGACTGATAACCCTACGTTAGGTGTTGGGAAACACATTTCCAACATAGTTGTGATCAATCCGCCAGCGGAAATATCATGTCCTGCTAGTACAAGTCCATCATTGATCAGTTGTTGTATTGCACCGAAGGTATTTTTGAAGTATTCGGCATCCAGGATACTTGGAACTGTATCTCCTACTTTATTGAGTACCTGGCCGAAACTACTTCCTCCTAAATGGAAGCCATCTTGAGAGAAGTCAATATAGTAAATCGATGAATCTGGTTTATCAATAAGTGCTGGACTGATTGTTTTGTTAATATCGGATACTTCTCCTACTGCGGAAATGATTACTGTTCCTGGAGAATAAACCATTTTACCATCACCATATTTCTGGGTCATGGAAAGTGAATCCTTTCCTGTCGGAATGTTTATCCCAAGACTGCATGCGAAATCGCTAATAGACTGTACCGCATCATATAATCTTTTGTTTTCGCCTTTGTTTTTAGCCGGCCACATCCAATTTGCACTTAACGATACTCCTTTGAGTCCATTTGTCAGTGGTGCCCAAACTAAATTGGTCAAGGCTTCTGCGATAGAAAGTTGAGACCCAGCTATTGGGTCAGAAAGCGCGGAGACTGGAGCATGTCCTATAGCAGTAGCAACTCCCTTCTTGCCTTGATAATCTAGCGCCATCACGCCAAGATTATTTAATGGCAATTGAATTTTTCCACAAGTTTGCTGTGTGGCAACTTTTCCAGTTACTGATCTATCTACTTTGTTAGTTAACCAGTCTTTACACGCAACAGCCTCAAGTTGGAGTACTGCTTCGAGGTACGATTGTAAATTTTCGGTTTTGTAAGTTATGGGTTCGAACGACTCTTTTTCTGAATTATCTTTCAGTACTGTTTTAGGAGAAGAACCAAACATATGTTCCAGTTTCCAATCAATTGCGTTGACTTTTGTGTCATCATTTTTGAAAACAAATCGCATGTCTTCAGTAGCTTCGCCTACAGTGTACATTGGAGATCGTTCACGCTGGGCCACCCGTTCTAGCGTCTCTATATCTTTCGGCTTTATGATCAATCCCATTCTCTCCTGGGACTCATTACCGGCAATTTCTTTATCGGATAGGGTAGGATCGCCAACAGGAAGAGCATTAGTGTCGATTACACCACCAGTATCTTCTAATAATTCTGATAGACAATTTAGATGACCACCTGCTCCATGATCGTGTATCGAGACGATAGGATTGTTGTCACTCTCCTGCATCGCACGAATAGCATTCATTGCACGCTTTTGCATTTCTGGATTGGATCTTTGAATGGCATTCAGTTCGATATTGTTGTCAAATTCTCCGGTAGCAACAGAAGAGACAGCTCCTCCTCCCATTCCTATTCGATAATTGTCACCACCGAGGATAACGACTTTATCACCTTTCTGAGGAGTGTCTTTTTGTGCATCTTCTTTTTTACCGAATCCAACTCCTCCAGCCATCATGATTACTTTGTCGAAGCCGTAACTTTTTCCATTCTCCTCATGTTCGAAAGTGAGGACACTACCATTGATCAAAGGCTGCCCGAACTTATTACCGAAGTCACTAGCACCATCAGATGCTTTGATAAGTATGTCCACTGGTGTTTGATATAGCCAATCACGTTCCTTCATTGCTTTCTCCCAGTCTCTGTCTTTATCCAAACGAGAATAAGAAGTCATATATACAGCAGTACCAGCCAAGGGTAAACTTCCTTTCCCACCAGCTAGCCTATCACGTATTTCACCACCTGCACCAGTTGCGGCTCCGTTGAATGGTTCCACTGTAGTTGGGAAGTTGTGTGTTTCCGCCTTTATGGAAATAATGGAGTCGATGTTCTTAGTTTCAAAGTAATCTGAAGTGTGTTGTGTTTTTGGAGCGAACTGCTCAATTGTCGGACCCTCTACAAAAGCAACATTATCCTTGTAGGCAGATACAATATAGTTAGGATGGTCTTTTGCGGTTTTTTTGATTAATTGAAAAAGAGAAGACTCTTTCTCCTCACCATCAATGATAAATTGGCCATTGAATATTTTGTGACGACAGTGCTCTGAGTTGACTTGAGAGAATCCAAAGACTTCGCTATCTGTCAATTTTCTACCAATTTTTTCACTGACACCATCGAGGTAATCTACTTCTTCACTACTCAGTGCCAACCCTTCGGATTTATTGTAAGCGTTAATGTCTTTGATATATAGAACAGGCTCTGGTAATTTGTCAATGGTAAATAAGTCTTGATTCAGAGAAGTGTAAAGAACTTCAAGCATTGGGTCATGTGCTGCTTCTGACGAATCGATTTTTATGAATTCTTCTATTCGAATCATTCCTTCGATACCCATATTTTGAGTGATTTCTACCGCATTGGTGCTCCATGGGGTTACCATTTCCTTTCTTGGACCTTTATAATTACCAGAAAGTTCTGTTAGATTCAGAAATTCAGCATTTCCAAATAGCCAGATGAGCTTATCTTGGGTTGCTTTGTCAATTTCCTTTGTGGTAGCTGCAGCGTAAATTTTGTGGGCACTTCCTTTGAAAAAAAGAATCATTCTTACGGGCGATTATTGGTGATTGATAGATTACCGCAAAGGTATAAAAACCCAAATGTTTTCTTAGTACAGTATCAAAAAAAAGCCTAACGATATTTAGAGAATTATTAAACTTGTTTGTGAAGTATTAAAGGTCCTATTTACTGGGCTTTAACCATGCTTTTCTTAAAGCAAGCTGCTTTTCTGTGGCTACTTTAGATGTAGTTATTTGATGTCTTCTTGATTTTTCTATCTTTTGTACAGTAACTTCTAACTTCACTTCTTCACCTTCTCTATTCACAGTATAGCTGAAATTACTTCCTTCAATTAATTCAGTTTGCCTGGCATTTATAAAAGGGCCAGTTTCTGGACCTAATGGAGGGAAATCTTTACCGTTAATTTTTTTGATCACATCTCCTTCTTTAAATCCAAGCATTTTCCCGAAGGTATTGAGTCCAGCTTCATTTCTGATGAATAGGGTTCCTGCCTCTGGGTTAACGCCAATTGTAGCTTGAGAAATTCCCATATCGTAATCCATATATTTATCATCAGGAGTATAGTTGATTCCAACTTTTTTAAATACCTCTTTGTAAGGTAAAGTTTTGTTACCACCCACATAGGCTCTTAAGAATTTTCCTATTTCCGGGTAAGTCATTTTAGTTATCTCATCAAACAATTTATCATCTGAGAATGGCCGATCTTTACCATACTTTTTGGCCAAATCAGCCATTAAGCTTTGAATACCATAGTTTCCCTTAGATAAGTCTCTTAAAAGGATATCCATACACATTCCGATCAATGCGCCTTTTTGATAAACATTGCCATATTGATCAGAATATTTATCAAGTGTGTATTTGCTAATATCGGTAAATGCTACAGTATCAAGATACCTAGAAGCATCGACCATTTTACCCCGTATTACTTGTAGGTATTGCTCTTCAGTGATGATGTCATATTTCACTTGCATATTCCCTGCGAAGTATTCTGTAATGCCTTCATACATCCAAAGGTGTTTTGACATATTTGGATCATTGAAATCAAAAGTGTGAATCTCTTCAGAATGTATATTTAACGGAGTGACAATATGGAAAAATTCATGAGCAGCGAAATTGCGTAACTGCGTACGCATCCCATCAATGGTTTGCTCAGGCATGTAATACATGGATGAATAGGAGTGTTCTAACGCACCATAAGAGGTTACTGGTTGATCAGTGAAGTAAAATACAAAGGCATATTTGTCTACTGGTAGTTTACCTCCTAAGTATTCGTTTTGAGCGCTCAAGATCTCAGAAAGCGTTGCCGCTATCTCTTTTGCACTGACTATTTTGTTAGGCGAATATGAACTGATTAATATTTCTGTGTTGGCAACTTTAATGAGCGCAGTATCTAATTCTGCATACATTAATGGTGAATCCACAAGTCTGTCATAGTTTTCTACTGAATAGCTGTCCTTTTTAGCTCCATTTGCAAGCTGCTGATTTTCTTTATTGAGGGAGGCAGTAAGGTTATTTGCATTGTTGGGGATTAGACCAGTTCCACCATAGAAGTTGTCTGGGTGAATGATGTCAAAATCAAAACCTATTTGCTTCATACCTTCAAAATATCCAAAAAATCCTGGGGTATTGATGACAAAGTTTTTTCCTTCTTCAAAGTTAGTCCCAGCTGGTTGAAATATACTAGGACCTTCAATCTCACTATCATAGCTGTCCTCTATCCAGTAAGTCAACTTTGTTAGTTTGTTTGCCTTACTGATTTTCCAGCTATTGACGTCCAGTCGCTCAACAGTTAATTCCCTCCCTTTTTTATCGAAAGCCTTGAGCTCGGAAACATATCGTCCATAATCGGCTACACTATATGTCCCAGGGATTATTTTCGGCATGTAATAGGTGATCTCAGAGGTCTTTATTTTAGGAGTCGATAGTTCGACATATAATTTATCGTCTTTAACCTGTGTCAGGTCAACACTATATTGATACTTTTCAGTATCTCCAAGAGCGAATGATTTGGCGAATACACCAAAAAATAAAACAAGGAATAGTAATCTGTTTTTCATGTTGAGTAGTTGTTATTAATATTGAATTTCTAAAACACTTCTATTATCCGAGGTAATAGTAACGATGAAGATCCTTCCATATTCCTCGTGTGCTATATCTTTATATTTTTCTTTACCGAGTAGTTGATTTACAGCCATTGGCGTGGTATTGCTATGACCACTGACCAATACGGTTTTGCCGATGTTTTGTTGATATATCTTGTTGATGAAGTTATCCTCCGAGGGATTGTATTCTATTATGTCAAATCCAATAGCTTGAGATAATGGGAGCACAGTAGATAGTGTTCGTTTATAAGGACTAGAATATATGGCGGTGATTCCAGATTTTTCAAATTTTGTTTTAAGCCTATTAGCGCGCTCTACCCCTTCATCTGTAAGGTCAGGATTCTTTGTGCCGTCAGATTTTTTTTCGGCATGTCGCACCAATATTATGGTAGTAATTACATCCTTCTCTTGGCTATATACTGAGCTTGAAAAAAGTGAAATGAGTAAAAGTATAATTAAATTTCTCATAATTTTTATTCTCTGTTTTGTTTGATTTCATTAGGTATTTGGCATCCTAGACTTCTCCGTGTATCAGTGAGCTGAAATATCTTCCAACCACTTTCTTCTTTGTTAAGCATAAAAGCATCTACACCACAGTGGCTGAATTTTTTCCCCGCGTAAAATGCATATTCAGTCCATACACTCGCCAAGTTTCCATCTATGTTGATTTGAATATTCCATATGGGTTCATCCCAGACTTGATCATGTGGTGTACCTACCGCATTCAGAAACTTCTGTAAGCCATCGTCTTTACGCAAAACAGCCTTGCCTTCCTTATCATTGTATGAAGTGTATAGTTGAGGGTTATCTCTGAATGTACTATGTACTTTGCTACTGTCTGCTTCTCTCATTCCGTCAAGGAGAGTTAGTACAACATCAAGGACTAACTCCTGTTGATCATCAAAATTTGACTGGGAAAGCATCTTAATCTGGCTGTGCGCAATTAAAGGGTGTAGATAGATGAATAACGGAATAAGACGTTTCATTTTTTCATTGTTGTTCTCTTAAAATTAACAATTACGCTGTCTTAATTATTAGATTATTATGTGAGCGGTTCTCAATACTGGATGAACCTGTATAGGAGTTGACATACCGAGAATATGGAGTAATTATGATGGTGAATTAGAGATATATTCACCATATTTGCAGCTTTGATTTTGGATAGAAGAGGGCAAGTGTTTTCTTCAATTATTTATATATAAACCTATCATTTTGAAGCAATTGCAATACATAGAGGTGAAGTCTGAAATAGCCGCAGGTACACGGGGAGCGAGCTTGGGAATAGACGCATTGAAAGTGGCAAGTATTAATTTACAATCGTCATACTTTATAGGTTATGAAGCTGAAGAAGTTCAGACCGAAAATCAGGTCTTGTTCGAGAAGCATGATACGCCAAATGCTAAATATGTTGACACGGTATATGAGATAGAACAACGTGTATGTGACACGGTCTCAAATGCCATGAAAGGAGATAAATTTCCTTTGGTACTTGCAGGAGATCACTCTACAGCCGCTGGAACGATCAGCGGGATTAAAGATGCAAATCCAGAGAAGCGACTAGGAGTTATTTGGATCGATGCTCATGCAGATCTTCATACACCCTATACCACACCTTCTGGTAACATGCATGGGATGCCATTGGCGATGGTGTGTGGGGTTGATAATTTGGAATGTAAAATCAATGATCCATCTGAGAAAGAGGTGACCTATTGGAATAAGATAAAGGCAATAGGTGGAGCAGAAGCTAAAATAAATATCGAAGATATAGTTTTTGTTGTAGCGAGAGATTTAGAGAAGCCTGAGATAGAATTACTGAAAAGGCACAATATAAAAAACTTCACAACTGATGAAGTGAGAACAATAGGGGTTGAGAAAGTGGCAGAACAAGCATTGGCTATATTGTCAGATTGTGACATGATCTATATCTCCTTTGATGTAGATAGTATGGATGCTGCATTGTCAATGGGTACAGGAACTCCAGTGCCAAATGGTTTAAGTGTTGAAGAAGCCATTGAACTTAATTGTCTATTGGTGAAAGATGATAAAGTATGTGCCTGGGAAATCGTAGAGGTGAATCCAACATTAGATACTGTCAATATGATGGCTGAGAATGCACTTCAAGTGCTTGAAGCAACTACAGAAGTGATTAAAGCGAGATTGTAACTGCTTATGAATACCATTTCTTCCTTTATAGAAGAGCACTACAAGCATTTCAATGCAGCAGCATTGGTAGATGCTGCTAAAGGCTATAAGCAGCATCTTGCCGATGGTAAGAAAATGTTAGTTTCATTAGCTGGCGCAATGAGTACAGCTGAACTTGGAAAGTCATTTGCAGAAATGATTCGTGAAGATAAAGTGCAAATTATCTCTTGTACTGGAGCTAACCTTGAGGAGGATATAATGAATTTGGTGGCGCATTCTCATTATAAGCGTGTGCCGGAATACAGAGACTTGACTCCTCAACAAGAAAGGGACTTATTAGACAAAGGATTAAATCGTGTAACAGATACATGCATACCAGAAGAGGAAGCATTTAGAAGATTACAAGATCATATTTTCGCTATTTGGAAAGATGCTGAGGATAAAGGCGAACGTTACTTTCCTCATGAATTCATGTATAAAATGTTGCTTTCAGGAGTTTTGGAGCAATATTACGAAATCGATCCTAAGAATAGCTGGATGTTGGCTGCCGCTGAAAAAAACTTGCCAATCATTGTGCCTGGCTGGGAAGACAGTACCATGGGTAATATATTTGCTTCGTATTGTATGAAGGGAGAGCTCAATCCATCAACGATGAAGTCCGGCATAGAATACATGACGTATTTGGCAGACTGGTATATCAAGGAAGCGGGAACAGAAGGCATTGGTTTTTTCCAAATAGGAGGAGGGATCGCAGGAGACTTCCCTATCTGTGTAGTACCCATGTTGTATCAAGATATGGAAATGAAAAACACTCCTTTTTGGAGTTACTTTTGTCAAATATCAGACTCGACCACTAGTTATGGATCTTACTCTGGCGCGGTGCCTAATGAAAAGATCACCTGGGGAAAATTGGATATTGACACCCCGAAATTTATTGTAGAATCAGATGCTACTATCGTAGCACCACTCATATTTGCCTATATATTAGGCTGGTAACTATACAAATCGATGAATATAGAATTAGCACTTAAAGAGCTCATTGCTCAAGCATTTCAATCACTCTTTGGTCATGAATTGACACCTGATGGAATAGCAATTCAGCCAACAAGAAAGGAATTTGATGGATCACACACTTTGGTTTGTTTTCCATTCGCCAGGATCTCTAAAAAGAACCCTGAAGAAACCGCCAAAGCAATTGGTGAGTATTTGAAAAAGGAAAGTGATTATGTAAGTGACTTCAATGTTGTAAAAGGCTTTTTGAATATTGTTATAGAAGACAAAGTTTGGGTGAATGTCTTGAAGGATGTTTCAGAAAGAAATGACTTTGGTCAATTGCCAGACTCTGGGAAAGAAGTAATGGTAGAGTACTCTTCACCGAATACCAACAAGCCACTCCACTTAGGTCACTTGAGAAATATATTTTTGGGATTTTCGGTATCGAATATTCTAAAAGCTGGTGGTGATAAGGTATATAAAGTTCAGATCATCAATGATCGCGGAATACATATTTGCAAATCTATGCTTGCTTGGCAAAGATACGGGGATGGAGAAACGCCAGAATCTAGCGGTAAGAAAGGGGATAAGTTGGTTGGAAATTACTATGTGAAGTTCGACCAGGAGTATAAAAAAGAAATTGCGGTTCTTATCGAACAAGGTCAGACTAAAGATGAGGCCGCGAAAAATGCACCAATCATTATTGAAGCGCAAGTAATGCTTCAGAAGTGGGAGCAAAAAGACCCAGAAGTATATGCACTTTGGGAGACAATGAATAGCTGGGTGTATGAAGGCTTCAATGCTACATATACACAGATGGGAGTAGATTTTGATAAGCTTTATTACGAATCAAAGACCTATTTGTTGGGTAAAGATGAAGTAATGAAGGGAGTTGAATCAGGAATTTTTTATCAAAAAGAAGATGGGTCTGTGTGGGTCGACTTGACTGATAAAGGCTTGGATGAAAAACTGTTGTTAAGAGCGGATGGCACCTCTGTATATATGACTCAGGATATTGGAACAGCCATTCAGCGATTCAGAGAGCACCCTGGCTTATCTCAACAAATCTATACTGTTGGAAATGAGCAGGAATACCATTTCAAAGTGCTGTTCCTTATCCTTGAAAAGTTAGGATATGAATGGGCTAAAGAAAATTACCACTTGTCATACGGAATGGTGGATTTGCCATCCGGTAAAATGAAGTCGCGCGAAGGAACTGTAGTAGATGCAGATGACTTGATGCAAGAGATGATCGATACTGCCGAAGCACATACTAAGGAACTAGGCAAGATTGATGGATTTCATGAAGGAGAGGCAAAAGCACTTTACAAAACCTTGGGGCTTGGGGCTTTGAAATACTTCTTGATGAAGGTTGACCCTCGTAAGAAGATGTTGTTTGATCCTCAGGAATCCATCCAATTTCATGGAAATACAGGGCCTTTCATACAATACACGCATTCAAGAATCTCAGCGATATTGAGAAAGGCAAAAGAGCTGGGTTATCATCCAACTGCCGCTCATTTCGGAAATGTACAGAATCTAGAAAAAACAGAGCAAGAAGCTATTTATCTCCTTAATGAGTTTGAAAACAAGATATTGGAGGCTGGAAAAGAACACTCACCTGCAGTGATTGCTCAATATATTTATGATTTAGCGAAAGACTACAATCGCTTTTATCAAGATGTGTCAATCTTCAATGAAGTTGATAAGGACAAGCTTCATTTCAGAATAGCTTTTTCTAAAGCCGTTGCGCAAGTTATCAAAAAGGGGATGGGACTCTTGGGAGTAACTGTACCTGATAGAATGTAATATCTAGATAATAGAACTTAGCCTTTTAGAACCTAGAACTTAAAAACCTGGATTCAACTTAATGAACTTAAAAAACTGGCTCTCCGCATTTCGATTACGAACATTACCTTTGGCATTGTCATGCATTGGTATGGGTACTTTCTTAGCAGCTTCCAGAGGTAGTTTTGATGGAATGATATTGGGATTGTGTGTCTCTACAACCATATTCTTACAAATACTATCTAATCTTGCGAATGACTATGGTGACACTATGAATGGGGCGGATAGTGAGGCACGAGAAGGGCCTTCTCGTGCTGTTCAGTCTGGAGCTATATCTTTGGGCGCTATGAAGCGAGCAATAGGAGTTTTTGTCTTGCTGTCCTTACTTAGCGGATTGTCATTATTATACATGGCTTTTGGATGGGATTGGAACAGCCTCTTGTTTTTCTTTGGGCTAGGCATATTGAGTATTCTGGCTGCTATAACCTATACAGCCGGTCGTAAACCATATGGGTATGCTGGGTTAGGAGATTTGTCTGTTTTGCTTTTCTTCGGATTAGTAGGAGTGATGGGGTCTTCTTATCTGTATATGTATATTATCGATTGGTCATTCATACTACCGGCCATGAGCTGTGGACTATTCTCAGTAGCAGTACTCAATGTCAACAATATCAGGGACATAGAATCCGATAAGAAAGCGGGTAAGTATTCAATCCCCGTGCGGCTGGGAAGAGGAAAAGCGGTTATTTATCATTGGGTATTAATCATCTCAGGGTTAACTACTTCAATCGTATTCACCTTATTCAATTATAGTAGTTATTATCAGTGGCTCTTTATTTTAGTCGTCCCTTTATTGATTAAAAATGGAGTAGGAGTGACTAAAAACACCAAGGCCGTGGCTATAGATCCTTATCTTAAACAAATGGCGATATCTACGCTGTTGTTCGTATTGTTGTTTGGGTTGGGGTTAGTTATTTTGTAATCAAATTTTAGCTTAAAACATATGAATAGAATTCTGTTCTCCACGTTTTTCATTTTGTTTTTCATTGGAGGTTGCGACATAGATTGCGGAAAAGGTCCCACCACGAAATGGGAGATAAATGAAATTTCTATAACCAATGAGACATTTGATGATGAAAAATGGAATGTTGATATCGAAGAAGCCACTTTTGAAGATTTACGAGTATTCTTACATTTTGAATTGAAACAAGTGGCATCTCTCAATATTCGTATGAATCGCTTGTATGCTTTGGACTGTAGTGACCCAACTATCATGCTCAACAGCATAAGTTCTATCAAACTGAATACAGTATTCGATATCAATGATAAATATCCCGCAGGAGCAAATATCAATGAAATTATTACAATAGATGGATATGATTTAAATACGATTTCACAAATAGGATCATATTCTGATTATGACTTTTACAGCAATAGCGGTATAGAGTTGAAGTTTGAACAGAGCGTGCTAACTGGGAATCAATTATCTCTTGATATGACCATTATTTTATCGGATGGAAATATCTTAAATACTATCTCAAGCCCAGTATTAATAAAGTGATTTCGCTCACTAGTCCTCGTTGGTGACGAGGACTAGTGAGCGCACCATTTTCAATGCGCTATTGATGAAGGGATATTAAAAAGGGAATTGAATTAGAATAGACATAATAAGAAAAACCAACCTATAAAGTGGGGAAAATTCCTTCGTTTCTCTGAGAAGTGACTTTTAGTTTTTCTAGCAGTGGAATAATCACTCCTCAAACAAAAACTCATTATATGCATTTTGCAATTCTCGAAGAGCGAATGATTCGTTTTGGCTTTGCGCCAACGCAATTCCTTTTTTGAAAGTTGATTCAGCTAGTTCGTTATTCCCAAGGTCTGCATATAGTATGGCCACATGATAGTAAGTAGCAAGATAGCCTGCATGTTGGCTCAGTAATACCTCATAATATTCTAAGGCTTTTTCAGAATCAGTAGAGCTGTATTCTGTTGCAATAGCGTAGATCGTGAAAGCATCATTTGGATCATCTTTGAGAAAATCGAATAATTGATTGAGTCGGTCAGAATTCATGCTTAGTTCAGTTTTATATTTGTGCTATTATTCCCTATCTTCACGCCAAATTTAACACCATTTCTATTATAAAAGATGAAGATATTAGTTTGTATAACACACGTGCCTGATACAACTTCAAAGATAGCCTTTACGGACGGAGATACGAAGTTTGATGCAACAGGAGTACAGTTCATTATTGGACCATACGATGATTATGCTTTGGCAAGAGCAGTAGAGTTGAAAGAACAATTGGGAGGAACAATTACAGCATTGAATGTAGGAGGAGTTGAATCAGAGCCCACTATTCGTAAAGCATTGGCGATCGGAGCAGATGATGCAGTACGTGTCAATGCAGAACCAACAGATTCTTTGTTCGTAGCACATCAAATCGCTAATGTAGCTAAGGATGGCGCTTACGACATGATCTTAATGGGTCGTGAATCTATCGACTTCAACGGAGGAATGGTGCATGGCATGGTTGGTGAACTTTTGGGCATACCATCAGTATCTCCAGTAATGACATTGGATGTCGAAGGCACCAAGGCTAAGATGACCAGAGAAATTGAAGGTGGAAAAGAATCAATCGAATTGGATCTTCCTTTCGTAGCAGGATGTCAAGAGCCTATAGCAGAATGGAAAATACCAAACATGAGAGGAATTATGTCGGCAAGAACAAAACCATTGAACGTGGTAGAACCAGTAGAGGCAGTAGAAGGGGCGACACTCGCTAAGTATGAATTGCCTGCCGCTAAGGGTGGGATAAAAATGATCGATGCCAACAATGTACAAGAGTTGGTGGACTTGCTTAAGAACGAAGCAAAAGTGATATAATTAATAAATCGACAATCGAAAAATATAGAATAACATGTCAATATTAGTTTTTGTAGAGATAGCAGAAGGCAAAGTAAAGAAGACTTCACTAGAAGCCGTGGCTTATGCCAATGGCATGGGTGGAGATGTGACTGCCATTGCAATGGGAGATATAGATAGCTCAGAGCTTTCTAACTTGGGTAATTATGGTGCTTCTAAAGTGCTTCATGCCAATAATACACAATTGAATGAGAGGGTAAGCGCGGCTTACGCAAGCGTGTTGATAAGCGCAATGGGTCACACTGGTGCAAATACTTTGGTATTAGCCAATTCTTCTTTGGGAGGGCCAGTGTCAGCTAAAGTGGCGATCAAAAAAGATGCTAGTTTGGTGTCAAATGTGGTTGAATTGCCAGATACATCAGCTGGATTTACAGTGAAAAGAAGTATTTATACAGGTAAGGCATTTGCCACTGTATCAATGAACAAAGATAATAAGGTCATCGCGATCAAAAAGAATGCTGCAGAAGTGAAAGAAACAGGAGGCACTGCAAGTGTCGAAGTATTTGATGTAGCCTTGAACGATGCTGACTTCAAAGTGAAAATTACGGCTACTGATAAAACGACTGGCGTAATATTATTGCCTGAGGCAGAGTTAGTAGTGTCAGGAGGTAGAGGACTGAAAGGCCCTGAGAACTGGGGAATGATAGAAGACTTAGCAAAAGCGCTAGGTGCTGCTACAGGATGTAGTAAGCCAGTATCTGATATGGACTGGAGACCCCACCATGAGCACGTTGGACAAACAGGAGTTAAAGTAAGTCCTAACTTGTATATTGCTGTTGGTATTTCTGGAGCTATTCAGCACTTGGCTGGAGTCAACTCTTCTAAATATATAGTGGTCATCAATAAAGATGAAGAAGCGCCATTTTTCAAGGCTGCAGACTACGGTATTGTAGGAGATGCATTTGAAGTATTACCTAAATTAACTGAAGCTATTAAAGCTGCTAACAGCTAATCAGCATTTGTGGATAAAATTAAGCTTGAAATATTAGGACTTTCTTCGAGTCAGTCACAGTCTGGATCTTTTGCACTTGTGCTAGGAGAAACGGAAGGTAATAGAAGACTTCCAATTATCATTGGGATGTTTGAGGCGCAAGCCATTGCTATCGAGATAGAGAAGATTGTCCCCAATCGTCCAATGACGCATGATTTGTTTAAATCATTCGCACATGGATACGGATTTAAGGTAACGGAGATTATTATATCGGACTTGAAGGAAGGTGTCTTTTTTGCAAAGGTCGTTTGTGAAGGACCTAGTGGTACTGTAGAGATTGATGCCAGACCTTCTGATGCGATTGCTATAGGACTTAGGTTCGATGCCGAGATTTACTCTTATGAAACTATCCTTTCTGAAGCAGGAATAGTCTTGTCTGACGAAATTGAGGAGGATATCACTGAGATCAAGAGCCAAATCGATATTGAGAAGGTTGAGTCTGTCACTATTTCGGATCCGATGAAAGATGACTCCATCGAGAAGCTTAATCAGTTGCTTAATAAAGCAATAGAAAACGAAGATTACGAAAGAGCTGCACAAATCAGAGATGAGTTGAGTAGAAGGAATTAAAGTATTTGAATACTTATTTAACCCTGACAATTTTTGTCGGGGTTTTTATTTTAGCAGACTATGGAGTATTTGAGAGGGGCGTTAGGATTAGCTTTTTTAATAGGATTGGCATATTTGGTGTCAAGCAATAAAAAAGCGGTCGACTGGAGATTGGTAGGGATAGGCGTTCTTTTGCAAATCGTCTTTGGTCTATTGATTACAAAAGTTGGATTTGTAGCTGATGGATTTGATTGGGTGAGTGCGAAGTTTGTAAAGTTTCTTAGCTTCTCCAATGATGGAGCGGAGTTCTTGTTTGGTGATTTAGCGACCAATAAGCTAGGGTTTATATTCGCATTTCAGGTTTTGCCAACAGTCATATTCTTCTCTACTGTCACTACAGGATTATACTATTTGGGGGTTCTTCAGAAAGTAGTCTATGGTATTGCATGGATTATGGCACGTACTATGCGCCTTTCCGGTGCTGAGAGTTTATCGGCAGCAGGCAATATCTTTTTAGGACAGACCGAAGCACCCTTATTGGTGAAACCTTTTGTGAAGACCATGACCAAGTCAGAGCTGATGTGCTTGATGACTGGTGGTATGGCAACGATCGCTGGTGGAGTTCTTGCTGGATATGTCGCATTCCTAGGAGGGGATGATCCTGTTGAGAGAGCAAAATATGCCTCTTATTTACTAAGCGCATCTATTATGAATGCACCTGCCGCCATTGTACTCTCTAAAATATTGATTCCTGAATTAGAGAAAGATAAGATAGATACCTCACTGGAGGTCAGTAAAGATAGCATGGGCGTAAACTTAATTGATGCACTATCTACAGGTGCAACAGAAGGACTCAAGCTAGCTTTGAATATAGGTGGTATGTTGTTGGCCTTTATAGCCGTGATCTATGCCATCAACTGGATATTGATCGATTTTGTAGGTGCAGTAACTGGACTGAATGGATTTGTGATTCGTACGACAGATGGAGCTTTTACTGGTTTTTCTTTAGAGTATATATTAGGACAGGTCTTTAGAATATTTGCCTTTGCTATTGGGGTTGATTGGTCCGAAACTCTTCAAGTAGGGAGTTTGTTAGGACAAAAAACCGTAATCAATGAGTTTGTGGCCTATCTGAGCTTATCAGAAATCAAAGCTGCAGGAGCGCTAAGCGAAAAAGCTATTGTGATTTCTACCTATGCACTCTGTGGATTTGCGAACTTTAGTTCTATAGCTATACAAGTAGGTGGAATAGGAGGAATGGCACCTAATAGACAAGGTGACCTATCACGACTAGGGATGAAGGCCTTGTTTGCAGCAACACTAGCGACTATGATGACAGCGACTATCGCTGGGGCATTGTTTGGGTAGCGGTATCATCCTAAAAACACTTTTACGATCATTAAAAAAGAAGCCTCCTATTTTCTAGTAAAGTAGGAGGCTTCTTTTAATAACAGATTGAGTATTCTAATTACTGGTCTTCTTAACAGTGATAGCTGTCATTGCTTTGTCTCGACTAAGCTTACCACTTCCGTATTCACTGAGGATATTGGCTTTCACGCTTACTTCAATTGATCTTGGCATTTCACAATCATTACATTCTGTAAGTCGAATCTTAAACATCAACATTTCATTTGGCTGCAAGCTTTTGATAGTTCTACCGTAGTCTAGGATATTTTCCTTGACAGACTTCTCAAATTCAGGGTACATAGCGTTGACCTTTTTATCACGTTCTTCTTGAGTCAGTCCTCTTTCTCTTGTAGTTCTGATCGAGTGAAGTCCATTATCTTGGCTAGAAGAATAAACTCTCATATTATAAATGGCGCCAAAATTCTCTAGTCTTTCATAGTTCACACGATGACTTGAGGTATAATAGCTAGTAGATAAGTTAGAATCGTAGAGCTTGGCGAATATGCTGCTGAAAAGCTCCAAATCTCTTTCTAATTTGACATCCTTAGTGGTAGTTGTGAATTTTATCTTTTTTATGGTTGCTTCTCTTGATAATTCCCCGTGTTTATATGCTACTAAGTCACTTTTAGCAATCTCAGCAGTCATACCAGTTGATTGCTTTTTGTTATAGCCATCATCAATCCATCCAATATTGTTATTTTTACTTTTAGAAGTAATCATGATTTTTTCAGAAGGCTTTAGTTGGCCGATCAGGTCAGCATAGTCTACCAAAAATGCTGTCGTTTGTTCTTTGAACGTCTCTTCAGATTTTTTCAAGGATTCTTCATGGCTCTTGACAATTCCAGTTTTGACTTTGTCGGGACAGTCGTTACAGTCATCATCACTATCCGTAGTATAAGTATTGCTATTAGATGGTGAGATCACTACATTTTTTCCCGTACTGCCAGATATTACATATTCACCATTACGAGTGCTGGAAGTACGTATAATGATCGGATTACTAGGTAAGCTAAAGATTACCCCATAGTCTGGTATATAGCTGCTTTCTGACGAATGAGTAGAGAAAAAATTTCTACTATGATTTTCATCAGTCAATGTTTGTAATATGTTCTCTGCGATCTCCAAATCGCGATCCATGCGTTTTTGATCTATGTTTTGCCCATATGAGTTTCCTGCTATCAAAAGAGCTAGCAACATCGTGTAAATTGTTCGTTTCATCTTTTTCATTGTTCTTAATTTTGTGACACTTCGTTGGTCAGGCTGAGTATTTCCTACCAAGCGCTTGTCGGTTGTTATTTATTTTTGAGTTAAATTTTTGTTCGCTATTAAAATTGACCAGAAGTATCATCATTCACTGTGGATATGATACTTGCCAATAGTTCGTTGGTCTCGATTTGATTGATTTCAGTATTGTCCTTTAGATTATTGAAACTCGTCTGAATAACTTCTAGATCGTTGGTTCTTTGTTGATCAAGATAGTTTGAAAAGTCAGTCATCATTGCAGTCATGTATTGTTGCTGATTGCGTTCAGAGACGTCTACTAGACGAAGGATGATTTCCTTATTTTCCTCTTTGAGCTGACTGACATATTGATCAATAATTGTTTGATCAATATTATTTGAAGTATTCATAGATTTCAACTGTACCGAGTGAGCTGAGTTTTGGGTATTCACTTTATCGACTAAACTCGTTTCCACATCATTTATCTTAGAAAGAATACTTTGATTATTCACAGCAAGTGATTCTTGCATCCATGCTTTTATATTGTCCTCAGTTACATTAGAAGTATCAGTAGGGGAGATGTTTTTAGTGTCCCCAAAGCTTAGTTTCATGGTTTGATTCTCAAAAGAAACGTGAAGCTCCGTAAAGTATCCTACCAAAAGGAGCAACGCAATACTTGCGGCCATTCCTATGGTAAGTTTCATGATTCTACTTAGAAATTGATGCTTAGAGACTACTACCACCAAAGGATTTTCAAAGACAAAAGAAGGTTCAGTAACCTCTTTATCTTTGAGCTTTCCCATTAATTTTTGCATCGATTTTATTTCATCGAGCTCTCTTTTGGCATCAGGGTGTTCAGTCAAGTATATGGCTACTTTAGCCTGCTCATCTTTTGAAAGCTCTCCGTAGAGGTATGCTGCCAATATTGATTCATCTGGTTTATAACTCATAATACACAGTTTCTTTTGTGATGTTATTTCTTTTCAATATCTCTTTCAAATGCCTCAATCCTGTATAAAGTCTGGTTTTGGCGGTGTTTTCAGAGATGTCTAGTGCTTCTGCTATTTCTTTAAATTTTAGTCCTTCATATTCTTTCATGATGACCACACTTCTTTGATCCTCTTTCATTTCTCCCAGTGCCGATATTAATGCTTCTTCTAACTCTAGCTGTTGGTAACTTCTTTCTGGATTGAAGTAGTTTCCCTCAGCTTCACCAACATCAATAGTCTCTGGCAGATCATCATCTTTTCGAGTAACCGTCAGAGATACTAACTTGTTACGCTTCTTTTTTCGTTCCTCTTCATGACAGAAGTTGGTTGCTATGCGGTACAGCCAAGGCTTGAATCGGTTTACGTCATTTAGTTTGCTGACGTTCCTGAACATGGCTATGAAAGTCTTCTGCGAGATTTCGGTAGCTAAGTCCTGATCACAGCAATACTTCAATACATAGTTATATATGCGCTTGTACCATAAACCAACCAATTGGTTCAGTGCTTTTTCATCCCCTTTCTGGGCATTGACAATCAGCGAGTCAGCATGCATCATAGCTATATCAAGTAGAGTATCGGCTTGCATCTAAATTACGCTTTTTGTGGTTAGTTGTTGATTACTTTGTATCAATTGACTTACGTTTGATGATAAGATGTCGAGGTCATTCAAAAAGTTTTAGACAGGGTAAAATATTTCAATTTTTTTATCCGAGATAATCCCATATTTTTGATTCCTTTAATAAGACCTATGGAAGAATCTACTCACGAAGCATTGATCAATAATGACGCAGTAATATTTGGTATATTGATGCTGATGCTTGCGTTTATATTCAAAACATCATCGAGTGATCATCCAGGCTGGAAGAAATTTTACAAGTTCTTACCAATGATCTTACTGTGTTACTTCCTTCCCTCTTTGCTCAATACATTTGGATTAATTAATGGCGAAGACTCTCAGCTCTACTTTGTGGCTTCTAGATACTTACTTCCAGCTTCATTAGTTTTACTAACCATCAGTGTAGATCTGAAAGAGATTTTCAAGCTAGGACCGAAAGCATTGATTATGTTCTTTACTGCAACTTTTGGAGTAATTATTGGTGGCCCTTTGGCTATTTTGATCACTTCTACATTTGCTCCTGATATCATAGGTGGTATGGGGCCAGATGCTGTTTGGAGAGGAATGACGACTGTTGCGGGTAGCTGGATCGGTGGAGGTGCCAATCAGGCTGCTATGTATGAAATATTCAAACCATCTGATCCATTGTATTCTGTGATGATCACAGTAGATGTGATCGTGGCTGAGATCTGGATGTTCTTTTTATTGATCGGAGTAGGGAAGTCAGCTGATATTGATAAATACTTCAAGGCGGATGCTTCTTCTATCAAAACACTTCAAAAGAAGATGGAGGATTATAGTTTGAGTATTGCTAAAATTCCTTCTACAGCGGATATAATGTTGATATTGGGGGTTTGTTTTGGTGTAGTAGGGATATCGCATTTTGGTGCTGATATTATTGCACCATTCGTCAAGGAGCATGCGCCTTATCTTAATAAATACAGCCTTGATTCAAAATTCTTTTGGTTAATAGTATTAGCTACAGGACTTGGGGTAGGATTATCATTTACCAGAGCAAAGGAACTTGAAGGAGCGGGAGCTTCAAAAATAGGTTCTATTTTCATTTTTATATTGGTAGCTACCATTGGTATGAAAATGGACATCATGGCGATAGCAAGTAATCCTGGTTTGTTTATGGTAGGCGGGATATGGATGGCTATTCATGTTGGCTTATTATTTTTAATCGCTAAATTGATTAGGGCACCATATTTCTTTGTGGCTGTTGGTAGCAAAGCCAATATTGGTGGGGCTGCTTCAGCACCAGTAGTGGCAGCGGCATTCCATCCATCACTCGCACCAGTAGGTGTGTTATTGGCTGTTTTGGGTTATATATTTGGGACTTATGGTGCATGGCTCTGTGGAATTTTGATGCAGGCCGCTTCGCAAGGATAAATGTCTAAAAAGCACGAAAAATATCGATACTTCATATTTGTCTGTAAAGGTAAAGACTGCAAAAAGGCAGGAGCAAAGGATGTAGAAAAGGCATTTGAGCAGAGTGTTAAAAAACAGGGGCTATCGAAGTCAACAAAAATCTTTGAATGCGCTTGTACGAGCCGATGTAAAGAAGGACCAGTGGCTGTTGTTAACAATCATTGGATGGTTAGAATCAATCCAGAACATGTAAATCAAATTGTAGAGAGTAGTATTGATGGGTCTCTTTGATTGGTAAATATCCCTACGGGATGACTTATTTTAGAATGCTGTCTGAATTTCTAGGATTATTTCTGCGAATGCAGAAAGCTGAGTTATAAACCCATCAAGATTCCCGCCTGAGCTGGAACTACTGTGACTTCTTGCTGACTCTCCCAATCATTGATCGCATCTCGATATTGATCATACGCTTTGAGAAACTCAGGGACTGAATGACCAATGAATCGATTCGAAGAATTGGTGAGCACACATATACCGATATCTTCTGACGGTATCATGGCAATTTTACTGGAGAATCCATTGACGTAACCGCCATGACAAACTACCTTTTCGCCACCATTTTCCACTATTCGCCATCCCATTCCATAATATACTTTCTTCGCTTTAGGCCACCTCGAAAAGTACTTATTACGTACATAAGTTCTTATTTGTGGAGTGAACAAACTGTCTAGGGTTGATTGTTGCAACACGTCCTGTCTATGACCTAATAATGCTTTGAGCCATTGTCCCATGTCTGTGACACTGGCATTGACACCTCCTGCAGCTTTTGTATTGTAATAGTTAGTAGAAATTCTTCTTTCAAACCATCCTGATTTGCCACTTGTGTGGGGAAGCGCATGATTCTCAGCAGTGGTAATGCCCAAGAAATCCGAGGAAGCACTACTCATATTAAGCGGAGTGAATAATTCTCTTTGTAATAATTCTTCGTAAGTACTATTGGTACGCTCTTCAAGTACTTTTTCGATCAAACTATACCCAACATTCTGATAGCTATAGTATTGTCCTGGATCTCCGATCAAATCTAGGGTTCCTAGTTCTTTGATCATTGCATCCAAAGAAGCTCCATCTTCAATCATAGTGGTGTAAGCTTGATAAGGAAGTCCAGTAGATTGAGAAAGAATATGTTTGATATTCAGTGTTTGGGTATGCTCAGCAGTTTTTAGTTTGAAAGTAGGGTAGTGCTCCACGACTTTGTCGTCATAACTTAGAAGATTTTTTTGAGCCAAAGTTCCGGTAAGTACAGAGGCAAATCCTTTGGATACAGATCCAATGCGAAAAACAGTATTGATATCCACAGAGTCGCCATCATTGATTGACTTGATGCCATATCCCTTAGAGAATATGATCGAATCACCTTTGACTATCACAATTGCCGCTCCGGGAGTTTTATGTACGATAGTCTGTATCAGGCTATCGTATTCGGAGAGAAATTCTTGCAAATGAGGATTAATCGGAGCTTCAATCTCGATTACTTTAGCTTCCGGTCGTTCAACTTCTCTAGAGGACTGAATGAACAGCGCGGGCGCCAATATTAGTATTATCCCTGTAAATATGTATCGTTTCTTGAGTTTCAAATGGTTACAAAGATAGTGAATATTCTGATCATCATAGCTAAGGGTCTGTTAATGAACGAAATATCGTGTGATAGGGTGATGAAGTTATACTTAATTTTTCTTCCCGTAATTTACGGGAACTGCTGATAAACGTTTCATTATGAGCTTCAATTGGTTATTGTGTTAAAGATCCAGACAGGACAACTAAAGAGATATGAAAACATTACTTTTGTCGTGAAGATTGCATAACTCATATTCGTGAATTGGCGTTATATGACTTGTTAAGTAAATAATGAAAATGAATAAGACAATGACATTATCAGTAGTAATAACTAGCCTGCTCTTTTCTATGTGCAGCGTAGGAAACCAACAGGTTCAAGAAGTTGATAAATTGGATCAAGCTCAGCTTGACAAGCTCAGCAAGGCATATTTCGCAAGTGGCTGTTTTTGGTGTGTAGAGGCAATATTCGAAAGTGTAACAGGAGTGGAAGAAGCGGTTTCAGGATATGCTGGTGGAGATAAATTAAATCCTACATACAGACAAATAGGAACAGGGCTTACTGGACACAGTGAAACAGTAGAGGTGTACTACGATGCATCTGTAGTGTCCTTTGAGACATTAGTGAAAGTATTCTATGGGTCTCACGATCCAACAACTGTCAATGGGCAACATCCTGATTATGGCACACAATATAGATCAATGATCTTCTATCAGAATGAATCTGAGAAGAAGATAGCAGAAGATTTTAAAGCTAAACTAGCAGATTCTGGTGATTATGACTCACCTATAGCGACAGAGATTGTATCACTAGAGAAATTCTGGAAGGCAGAGGATTATCACCAAGACTACGAAAGACTCAATCCTGACAACGGATATGTTCGCAATGTATCTGTCCCTAGATTAAAAAAATTCCAGAAGAAATTTCCTGAGCTGTTGAAGAAGGGACATTAACTTTTTACATACCTGTCTCACCGCACATCGCTTTCACCGAGCTTAAGTCAAGTAAAGCTTATTGAAATGTATCCCAATAAAAAAAGACTAGAATAAGAAGTGCGGCATGTTTACTTCCTGTTCTAGCCGTAGAAAATTCTAAAACTAGAATAGAAGAGATAAAAATCATTAAAAAATATTTATTTCATTAACACCATATTGGATAAGCCATTTCCCAAATTATGAGATATTAAGGCTGATAAAATGCTGCCACTTTTTACCGTTAACCAGCCCCAAATGATTCCATATATAGTAGATTGAATAAATGGAGTTATTTTAAAGATGACATCCAAAGATTTATCCAGATGAAATGAATGTGCAAATCCAAAGAGCATAGCAGTTGTCAAGATCGATACATTAATGGTTGTTTTCCCGAAAAATTTAATATCGTTTGACAAAGATTTTGTTAATAACCCAAGCATTATTCCTCTGTAGGCGATTTCTTCATCAATTCCAGGCAGAGTAAACTGAAATAATAATGTTTCTAAATCCCAGTTTTTATTAATGTTTGAGATAAGCGATAAAATAACTTGTATGGCAAGAATTGAAACAATAGTTAAAAAACCTATTTTTAAGAAATTTCCATTTTGTTTAATAGTTAAGAAATAGTCTTTCAGAGTAAATTTTCTGTAGAGTATTAAAAATGCTACAGAACCAAAAATTGCATAAATTTTACCAGACCAGTTCCAATTTGTCTTCCAAAAAGTAAACTGAATTTCTACATGTTCTAATGGCATGTATAAAAGGCTATGATTTATGAGGAAGAACAATACAAAAGCTACCAATATTTTAGCGGTTTCTTTATTCCGACTATTCATGGTAAGAATAAGGATAGGAGATACCATCAATAGGTGTAGGATCCCTTCTATAATTGTTCTGGTCATTATTACCTTTTAATTAAGTCTTAGTTGGAACAACTGGATAACTGACCTTCTACTTCTTCTTAAACTTATTAATCGCATTGACGGTAAAGTCAGAAAGCACGAGCTTACCACTCATTCCAGCACGTTCAGCCAATAGTTCATCCCAGTGCTCAGTTCCTTGCCAGAAGATTTTTTTGAGCATACTCATAGCTTCTGGGTTTGAGTTAGCCAGTTTAGTGGCGAGGGTATCGATCGCATCATCCATAAGGATGTCGTTCTCGAAGATCTCCGCATAGAGTCCTTTGTTTTTCGCCCATTGAGCCGTTTGCCATTCAGTCGCATCTATGGCAAGTTGACTCATGGCCGATGTTCCGATCTTACGCTCCACTGCCGGACCAACTACGAATGGCCCAATACCTACAGCAAGTTCACTCAGTTTGATAGAAGCATGTTCTGTTGCGAAGCAATAATCTACCGCACTTGCCATACCTACCCCACCACCAACAGCTTTACCTTGCACTCGGCCGATAATCAACTTAGGACATTTCCTAGCCGCATTGATTACATTGGCAAAGCCAGAAAAGAATTTCTGTCCTGTTGCTAGATCTTTGATAGAGATCAATTCATCGAATGATGCTCCAGCACAGAAAGCACGTTCTCCAGCAGATCTTAAAATGATTACTTTGACGTCATCATCACTTCCCATTGATGTGATTGTATCAGCTAATTCTCCTAATAATTTACCAGGAAGAGAATTGCTCATTGGATGGAAGAATTCTATGGACCCAATTCCGTTGGTTACATCTGTAGTAATTGTACCTTGTTGTGTTATATCTGTCATTTTTTTATTCTTGATTCAACTTTTTAACCATCGTTAAGATGGTCGCTAGTGCCACTGTTTCTCCAGTTTCGTCATATACATCTACTAAGAACTTCACAATTCCTTTTGCGATATCGTCTTCTGAGCGTTTTTCTTGGTCTATCTTTTCTTTGGCTGTGAAGCGTACTCCTACGGTTGCCCCAGCGTATACTGGCTTGGTGAATCGGCAATCTTCTAATCCGTAGTTGAGCAATACAGGCCCTTTGGCCGGATCTACAAATAGTCCAGCAGCTTTTGAAAGGATGAAATATCCATGTGCTACACGGTGTTCGAAAATCGTCCCGTCCAACGAAGTCTCATCCATATGCGCATAGAAGTTGTCCCCACTGACATTGGCAAAGTTTACAATGTCAGTAATAGTGACTGTGTGTTTGTGTGTAAATACGGTTTCACCAACTTTAATTTCCTCAAAGTGCTTTCTAAATACATGAGGATTCGATTCCGGCTGATCCGCACCTACTTGAAACTGTTGTGTGATCTCAGTGATCGTTTGAGGGTGACCTTGTATCGCTGTTCTTTGCAAGTAGTGCAGTACGCCTCTTTTTCCACCCATTTCTTCACCACCACCAGCGCGGCCTGGTCCACCATGTGTTAGTAGAGGCATTGGAGATCCATGACCTGTGCTTTCCTTGGCACACCTTTCATTGAGCACGAGTATTCGTCCATTGACACATGCAGCTTCGGTTACAAATTCTCTCGCGAGCTTATCATCATTGGTTATAATAGATGTCACCAATGAACCTTTGCCCATTTTGGTCAATTCTATCGCTTCATTTAAGTCTTTATAAGGCATAATGGTAGATACTGGACCAAATGCCTCGATTTCATGGACTGCTGTATTATTGAAAGGATCATCATTTCTGAATAATATAGGAGAGAAGAACGCCCCTTTAGATTTGTCTGCTCCAGTAACTTCAAAATTATCTAAGTCACCATAAACAATCTCTTGTGATTTGGCGAGTAGCTCTACATTTTCTCTAACGCGATCCACCTGCAGCTTAGTTGCTAATGCTCCCATGCGTACACCATCTACGGCAGGATCACCAATCACTGTTTTGGCTAATCGTTTACCTAGTGCAATCTGCACATCTTCTACTAACTTCTCAGGCACCATGATTCGTCTCACAGCCGTACACTTTTGACCAGTTTTGACGGTGATTTCACGTTGTACTTCTTTGATGAAAATATCAAATTCGGCCGTCCCAGGAACCGCATCTTCACCAAGGATACAGGCGTTAAGAGAGTCCGCTTCTAAGTTGAAAGGAACTGATTCTTCAATGATTTGTGGTAGAGCCTTAAGTTTCTTACCAGTAAGGGCTGAACCTGTGAAGGTTACTACATCTTGATTGGTTACATGGTCTAAAATGCCTCGCCCTAATCCTGTAACGAGTTGTAGAGAACCTTCAGGAAGTATTTTTGAAGCGATGATATCTCGTACCATCAATTCTGTCAGGTAACTAGTAAATTCTGAAGGTTTGACTACCGCAGGAACTCCAGCCATTAAATTGACCGCTATTTTTTCCAACATTCCCCAGATTGGGAAGTTAAAAGCATTGATATGTATGGCTACACCTTGCTTGGGCACCATGATGTGATGTCCGATAAATGAGCCACCTTTTGATAAAGGAGCTGCGACATCATCAACATAATAAGGGAGGTCTGGGAATTGCTTTCTCAATGAAGCATTGGCAAATAGGTTGCCGATACCTCCTTCAATATCGATCCACGAATCTACTCGGGTAGCTCCTGTGGCTGCACTCAGGCTATAAAATTTCTCTTTGATAGACGTAAGATGCAGTGCTAGTGCTTTGAGCATTCTGCCGCGCTCTTGAAAAGTCATTTTCCTGAGTGCTGGACCGCCAACTTTTCTGGCATGATCCATAATAGAAGCATAGTCAAGCCCTTCGCTACTAGCAGTACCTATTAGATCACCGTTGATAGCATGGTGAAGTTCAATTTCTGTTCCTGATCCAGAAACCCAATCGCCTTGTATGTAGTTTTGTATTTGAGTCATATTTTGTGTGTTATCAAGTCTGTAAATTTAATCAATTCAGAAGATTTGGGAAGAGGTTTGTTTAATAGAAATAGAAACAGTTATTCAGTGGTTAGTTATTCAGTTTAATAGATCAAGTAACTGAACAACTATTAACAGACTCACTTACTACCTTTTATTTTATTCCATGTTTCGAAGAGCGCTTCCTGCGTTGGACGATTTGCGGGCATTTCTCGAAGCGGCTCACAAGCCTTCAATGATTCATAACACTCTTGCGGTAGCGATTGATATAGCTGTGTGCCTTTGGTTTTCCAATTGATCATTTCATCACTTACTTCTTTTATAATCTTCGCTGGATTTCCAGCAACTAAGCTTCTATTTGGAATATTTTCTTTGGCTTTGATAAAGGATAAAGCGCCAACAATACATTCATCCCCAACGACAACGTCATCCATGATGATACTATTCATCCCTACCAAAGTATTGCGTCCAATGGTCGCTCCGTGAATAATAGCACCATGTCCGATATGAGCCGAAGCTTTGAGCGTCATGGTCACTCCTGGAAACATATGAAGTGTACAGTTTTCCTGAACATTACAGCCATCTTCTATTACGATGCCTCCCCAGTCTCCTCGGATAGCAGCTCCAGGGCCAATGTAAACGTCTTTTCCAATAATTACGTTGCCAGTAACTGTGGCCTGGGGGTGTACAAAAGCAGACTCATGTATGACTGGGATAAATCCTTTGAATTCGTAAATCATATTCTATTGGTTTAAACTTGAAATTACGAAATGGAGGTTGTAATACGTAGAACTAATTTATAACAAAAAGGCCACATGCGTTGAATTACATGTGGCCAATTATTTTGTTATTATAATTACTCTTATTTAGGATCGAGAATATGCTCAATTCTTTTCTTAATATCCTGAAGGTGAAATTTTGAAGTAGTATCAGATTGTCTACTTAGACCACTTCTTACATCTCTTTCAAGTCTTGTGAGAGTAGCCATTGCAATTGATGGTATGTCAGAGTTTGCGTACTTTTCTTCCTCTAAAGAAATAAGTTCTCCTAGTCTATCGATATGCTCTTTCTGAAGATTTCTGCGATAAGTATCAATTCTCTTTCCATTGTATAGCTCTCCCCAGATACCTTGTCTCATATCAGAGAATAGAGAGGTGATCGTATAAGCATCCTTTCCATTGAGTGCTTCATTCTCGATCATTCGCATGAGCATTGACTCCATAGTCAAGCGATTCAAAGCACGAACTTGCATTGCTCTCATGCTCCCCACTAATCCATCCTGTTGGATTCTTCCCAATATTTCGGTATCAATCATCCACTTTGGAGTAGCGAAAAGCTGTGTGTTTAGGAATTTGACAGCTCTTTGCTGCTTTTCTTTTTCAGTATGGGTATATACCTTTCCATCTTGATCTGAAGTTTTGTAATACTCATACACGCCACCAACATTAGTGACAACGTGACCCATGTATCGATTGAATTGGCTACCAACATTTCTATAAAGCTCATTGAGTTCATCGTAGTTCTTACCATCTTCTGCAGTCCATTCTCTGAGTTTAACTACAATTCTTTTTAAATTCTTGATTCCTAGATCACTAGCAATCATAGCGTCATGACCAATATCTTCAGTCTGAGCGGTAGGATCAATCGGAGAACGTCTCTGTCTTCCGTATCGATAGATTGGATCAGCTCCTTTGGATTTGATCCATTCATTAAGTATATCCTCTTCATCTGCTGGATTACTTATGTTAGCGATAGGTTTGTAGCCATATTGTGTCACCCAGTCATCATACTCACCTATTCTTGGAAAAAAATTAGTAACACCATCTTCTGGTTGCGCTACATAGTTGAATCTCGCATAATCCATGATAGAAGGAGCAACACCGTGCGTGTCAGTAAAAGCTTTGTCTCTTAGTTGATCTACTGTATAAGCAGGAGATGAACCCATGTTGTGTGGAAAGCCTAATGTATGACCTACTTCATGTGCGGCAACAAATCGAATGAGTTCACTCATCAACGCATCATCGAATTTCACTTTTTGAGCTTCTGGATTGACGGCAGCTGTTTGCACAAAATACCAATTGCGCAATAGCTTCATTACATTATGATACCATAGTATGTCACTTTCTAATATTTCGCCAGTTCTAGGATCGTGCACATGTGGCCCTTGTGCATTTTGTATATCAGTTGCGATATATCGAATCACAGAATAGCGGACATCTTCCGGACTCCATTCAGGATCTTCCTCTTTAGTTGGAGCCTCCCTAGCTATAATTGCATTTTTCAACCCTGCTTTTTCAAATGCAGTTTGCCAATCTTCCACACCTTGCTTGAGTGCATTCACCCATTTCTTAGGGGTCGCTGGATCTATATAGTATATGATAGGCTTTACTGGTTCTACAGCTTCTCCACGATTGTAAGCATCCCAATCACTAGGTTCTAGCCTCCATCTTGTGATCAATCTCCTAGTGGCTGCTTTTTGTTCATCAGCGCTATAATCTAATTGTCTCAATGAGAAGAATCCTACACGTTCATCGTGATATCTTGGTACCATTGGTTCTTCTGGTAAAAGGATCATTGATTGATTCATCTCGATAGATAATGTCCCAGTCAATCTGTTATCGGGTAATTCGTCACCTTTATAAGTCAGGATATGTCTTACTTCTACATTTTGTGGAAAGGATTTGATGTTGTCAATAAAAGAGCGTGATTTATCAACTCCTTTGATTTTAAAGCTTTTTCGCTGTCTGTCACTTAGTGCGCCAATCATTGGGATGTCATTGCCAAAAAAGTCATTGACTTTAATCACATACGCACTAGAATCCGCCTTCATTGTTTCAAGTTTGAAAGAAGCAATGATTGGCTCAAAGTTGTTGTTTTTGACTGAAGTGTAAATAGGTTCATCTTCGTTGGCAACACTATTGAATGAGACAGACCTCATGATGATCTTACTGCCATGTTTTTGGAATCTAATTACTTGTTGTGGACGAGATTTCATTCCAGCGCCACCAAAATTAAGACCTTTTACATGTCCTGAAATTCTAGAGACAATAAGGATTTCCTTTTCTAATAGATCTCTAGAAATTTCGAAATAGTGATCATCATCAATGCGATGAGAGGTGATAAGGCCAGCATCAGTGATCGCTTCTTTAGTAATAACTTCACTGTAGGGTTTGAGGCCATCTTTCTTTTTTGGCTTAGATTCAGCCTGTTCTTTATTTTGCTTTTTACTTTTTTTCTTTTGTGCAAGAGAAGTGTTCACGATTGTAAAGGTCAATGCTAACACGATGAATAAGATTTTCTTCATAATTCTAATGTATATTATATGTTATGTGTCAAACATATTAAATCAGATTACAAGAATTGTAGGATATTATATTAACGGTTCAAATGATTGATTTTGGTTAATTCATGTGTGGCTTTTACACTAGAAAAAAACTCTGTTTAAAGATCAATTCATTCAGAATGAATTGTCTAAATGGCATTTAAACTTCCAAAGAAAAGGCTACCATCTAAATGGTAGCCTTTTAAAATAAAGTCGTTATATAACTTATACTGCTCCTCCTGTACTTGGTCCAGTTTCAGCTGCGAAGTTGTCTAAGTTGCCAATCTCTTGATCGATGGTCCAAAGACCTACACCTTCTTCTCCAATGATATCGAATAGCTCTACTGCTCTTCTTGCCAATGTCTCCTCTTCACGCTGCTCGGTGACGAACCACTGTAAAAAATTGAAAGTTGTGAAATCTTTGATTTGAAAACAGTGATCAACAATAAAGTTGATAGACTGCGTAACATGTACTTCATGCTCTAAAATCAATTCGAAAACTTCTCTTAAATTCTCAAATTTATGTCTTATTCCAGTTATTTCCGGCTGGAGTGCATGTCCACCAGCATCATTGACGTAACCAAATATTTTGAGCATATGTTGGCGCTCTTCTTCAGCATGTCGATATAAGAATTGGGCAGAATTGCTATATCCCATAGTCTCACACCAAGAGGCCATTGATAGGTAATATGCAGAAGACTTACCTTCCATATCTATTTGTTCGTTCAGCTTCGCTTCAGTTTCCTCAGTAAGTGACCGGCTTGTAGTTACTAATTGCTTTTTCATAGTCGTTATTATTATTCCTCACAAATATAACTCATCAATAATATAAGTGTTCATATATGGGCATAGAAATCCTTATTTGGAATAAGTCAAAGTCAAAATAAGAACTCTGATTTGACGACTGGTAATATTTTTTCATGTAAAAAGAATACTTAAACAGTGAATTTTCTTTCTCACTTATGAGCCGGTAATTAATTCTATTTATAATGTTTCTAAACATGGTGATATATATAAAATCTCATTAGATTTGTATCTTTATTTAGACTTAGTCTAATTTCACACAAAGAAAAAAGCGTTGATGAAACTATCAGCTTTAGCCAAAGATCAACAAGGAATAATCAGCAAAGTAACTGGTGATCCTTCTTTCCGAAAACGAATCGAAGAGATGGGCTTTGTCCAAGGACAAAAGATCAATGTTGTGAAATTTGCACCTCTTCAAGATCCTATCGAGTATCAATTGATGGGTTATAAGGTGTCTTTGAGAAAATTAGAGGCAGATCAAGTCGAAATAGTCACTAATGAGACATCAATTGACCCATTGTTAAAAGGGTCAGTCGCAATTACTCCATGGAAAGGAGCGGAGACCAGAAAAAAATCAAAGGAAATTCATGTCGCCCTAGTTGGGAATCCCAATGCAGGTAAAACTACTCTTTTCAATTATGCTTCAGGAGCGAAAGAGCATGTAGGGAATTATAGCGGAGTGACCGTGGATAGCAAAACAGCTACTCTAAAGAAGTTTGGTTACACATTCTATATAACAGACTTGCCAGGGACGTATTCATTGTCGGCAAATAGTCCAGAGGAAGTATATGCCAGAAAGCATTTATTAGAGTCAAATCCAGATGTGGTGCTCAATATTGCAGACGCCACTAATATGGAGCGCAATTTATACCTGACTACTCAAGTCATGGATATGGGACTCAAACTGGTGATGTCGCTTAATATGTTCGATGAATTGAAATCTTCTGGAAGTAAACTAGATTACAAGAAACTAGGTAAGAGAATGGGTTTTCCAATTATTCCTACTGTAAGTTCTAAAGGCGAAGGTATTGATGAATTGTTTCAGCAGATTGTCGAAACTTATGAAGATAAAGAGGCGAATGTTTCGTCTATTAAGTATAGTGCATTAGTAGAGCAGAGTATAGCAACAATAGAACAAGGACTTCTCAAAACATCAGGGACCATTAACGGATATAATCATTTATCCAGTCGGTTTTCAGCATTAAAATTGGTGGAGAAGGATGAAGAATTTACTAGCTACGCAAAGTCTACTTTTGGAGAGGAAGTACTCAATGATATTACAACTCAGGTTGAAAAACTAGAAAAGGAGTATGACAACAGTACTGAATCAATAGTGACTGGTGTCCGATACTCAGTGATCCATGATCTTTTGGATGGTGTATTACAAGTGTCAGAGAAGACAACTGTCTCCATTAAGGATAAGGTTGATGATCTCTTGACCCATCGAATATGGGGTTTTCCTATATTTTTGGGATTCATGTGGATCATGTTTCAGGCAACTTTCAGGGTTGGTCAATATCCGATGGACTGGATTGAAATAGGAGTAGGGTTACTTGGTGATTTTATTTCGAATGGACTGAGTGCTGGTCCGTTGAGAGAGTTGTTGGTTGATGGAGTGATCGGTGGAGTGGGTGGTGTGATTGTTTTTCTACCCAACATCTTGATACTGTTCTTATTTATATCATTGATGGAAGATACTGGATATATGGCCAGAGCAGTCTTTATCATGGATAAACTCATGCATAAGATTGGATTACATGGTAAGTCGTTTATTCCTTTGGTGATGGGGTTTGGGTGTAACGTACCGGCTATTATGGCCACCAGAACGCTGGGTAATAAAAATGACAGATTATTGACCATGCTAGTCAATCCATTTATGTCTTGTAGTGCAAGGCTTCCGGTCTATATATTGGTAATTGGGGCGTTCTTCCCTAATAATCCTGGCGCCATGCTTTTCTTGATGTATTTTATTGGAATAGCACTGGCGATTCTATTCGCTCTTCTATTTAAGAGACTACTTTTCAAAACAACATATACCGCCTTTGTGATGGAGCTACCGCCATTTAGAGTGCCTACGGTGAAGACATCCATCAAGCATATGTGGAATAAAGGGTCTCAATATTTGAAGAAAATGGGAGGAGTGATACTAGTCGCTTCTATTATTGTATGGGCGATGGGTTATTACCCAAGAGAAGCAATATTTTCAGAAGACTTTGATACGCAGATCACGCAATTACAAGATGAGCAAGCCATTAGTAAGGTCGAATTTATAAAAGAAGGAGAACGATTCGAGCAGTCATATATTGGTAGAATGGGTCGATTTATAGAGCCAGTGATACAGCCGTTAGGTTTTGACTGGAAGATGGGTGTGAGTTTATTAACAGG
>JAWUWD010000144.1:0-10145 GCA_034112085.1 Cyclobacteriaceae bacterium | reverse complement strand
GACTTACTGCTGGAATAGAATATTTTTACCGTGTAACTTCAGAAAATGCTACGTCTCGTTCATTTCCGTCAAATGTAATAACACAAATTACTGCATCGGGTTCTTTTGTCATTCAGCCAGAAACATATGTGAGCGAGACGGCTTTTACGAGTAATTGGGAAACGCTTACAGGAGTATCTAATTATTTTATTACTATTTCTACCAATGCCGATTTATCGAATCCTTTATCAGCTTATGATGGAACAACAGCTCTAGACGCCAGCCAGACAAGTGAAAATGTAACTGGGTTATCATCTGGTACGGTTTACTATTACCAAATTGTTGCAACAACATCTGGAGGTTCTGATGCCATTTCTTCTATCGAAACACAATTAACTTATCCATCAGCACCAACCGCCAACGCTGCTAGTGAGGTGTCTGCAAGTTCATTTATTGCTAATTGGAGTCCGGTAACGGGTGTCGACAATTATTATTTACAAGTTTCTGTCAATAACAATTTTAGCTCATTTATAGCGGGCTATGATGGTACTGTAGCTTTAGCATCAACAATTACTACGGAAGCGGTTAGTGGTTTAGGTGCAGGGTCTACCTATTTTTATAGAGTGATAGCAGAGAATACTACTGGACAATCAGATCCATCGAATAGTATTACTGTAGGAACATTATTGAATAGTCCGATTGCGACAAATGCGACCAGTATTGGTGATGTTTCATTTGTTGCCAATTGGGAGGTAGTTACAGGGGCAAATGAATATGAACTTGAAATTTCAATCGATGAGTTTAGTACATTTATTGAGGGATACAACCCGAAAATAATTGCAACAACACAAGAACTTGTTGAGGAGTTGATCCCAGAGACTACTTACTCATACAGAGTACGAGCCAAAAATTCTAATGGGGTATCAGATAACTCGAATATTATCACAGCGACAACGCTTGAGGTAGGAACAGGTAATACTACTTTGGATTTAGCCAATATCAGCTATTCGAACACTCAGGATAATGCTACTACACAAACATTAAATATTGCTGTGAGTGGTGGTAGGGTGCCATATGCTGTTGTATTTAGGTACAAAGGGATTTTGGAAACTTCATTTACCGAAGAAGTACTAGTTGCAACCTCTTTGGGGAATTATACTGTTGCAATATCACCTGATATACTAGATGAGCTGGGATTGGAGTTTGAAGTGGGAGTTGCTGATGCTGCAGATCAAACAGACCTGCAAAAGGGTGTGATAAACCTCGCCTTCAATGAAACACAAAGTCCAACATTGCCTTTTGATAAGTTCGGAGGGACAGACATTTCATGGAATTTATTCACGATACCTTATGACCTTGTTGACAAATCAGTTAATAGCATATTTGCGAATTACGATCCGGCAAGACATGAGTTTGACTGGAAGATTTCCCGTTATCGTACCAATTCAAATGATTATGTAAACTTCAATACGGGCCAAGTTAAGTTGGGTGAGGCTTATTGGTTCAACGCGAAAGAAAACCTTCCTATCCAGATTGGGGCAGGGAAGACCACTGATCAACTACCATTTCCATTATCATTGGGACAAGGGTGGAACTTGATAGGAAATCCTTATACGGTAAGTATTTCATGGAATCAAGTTTTGGCAGATAATGCTTCAATTTCCGGAGTAGGAAACCTCCAGGTGTTTACTGGAATTCAACAAGCAACTGGTGATGTGATGGCACCCTTTAGTGGGGGGTTTGTATGGTCAGATGCTGCCACTACAGTTCGGATCAATCCGCTGACAAGTAAGACAGGTGGGAGAATTGGATCAAGTGGAGGGAGGGTTTCGAACGATGACATTGATGCAGCAGCGTGGATGATTCCTTTGAGCTTAAGCAGCAATATTGAAGTCGATGTGCTCGGAGGTATTGGTATGCATCCAGAAGCCTCGTTGTCTAAAGATAAATTTGATGAAATGGGGGTGCCGCGATTTATGGTTTATAACGATCTTTATACCCGTCATGAGGACTACTTCTATCCTAAATTCGCGACTGATATAGTTCCTACAGGAGCATCTCATACTTGGAGTTTTACACTGTCTTCCAATAAAAATCAAGAGCTAACAGAGCTCGTTTGGGATAATGAAGTTTTAAATGATCGTTTATCTAAACTTTATTTATTGGATCTATCGAGGGGTGTGGTGATTGATATGAACGCACAAAATAGCTATGCTGTCAATTTGAGCCATGGTGATTTTAAGTTTGAAATTCAATTTGTGACTGATGGAGAAGCGTTTTTGCCTCATCACCTTATTATGGGAAATGCGTTTCCTAATCCTGCCATATCAATGGTTACTATTCCAGTGATTATCCCGCAGGAGGCTGGTGACCATTATATGACATTGAAAGTGTATGATATGAATGGCAAGGAAATAACCACGTTGGCAGAAGGGGTTTTTGCACCCGGAGGTCATATGTTTAATTGGAATATTGGTCAGCAAGAAAAAAATGATATCAATGGGCTATATTTTTATAGACTTACTTTCGATAATGACCAATTCACTCCTATTCAAAAGAAAATAATAATACAACGATGAAAATAGATCGAATAATAACATCCTTAATAGTATTGCTGATGGGCTTACAGGTACATGGCCAAACCGTAGTAGATCGTACCAATCAAATTCAGTTGGATCTTTCTAAACCACAAAAAGCAACCAAACTGCCACAAATAAATTGGGAATTGCCAAGGTTGGAGTTCACCAATAGCGAAGAGAGTCGTGTCGATGTGAAAGCCAATGTATCGAGTGCTGTACCACTTAAGCGTGTGAGCTTATCTATTTTATCTTCATTGGATGGAGAACCTAACGCAACCATGAACATAGATTTTGAAAACAACTTATATGCCAGTGTGGAAAAAAATATCTTTCTGCAAGATGGTCAGAATTATGTGCAGGTAGTGGCAGAAAATATTGATGGAGGAATCGTAGTTGATAATCGCTCTATTGTGATAGGCATGGATGCTTTAAAAGATGCACTTGCTATTGACAGACAGGATTACGCCCTATTGTTTGCTACCGATCAATATGACAACTGGGGAGATTTAGTAAACCCTATTGATGATTCTGAGGCAATTGCCAAGGAGCTCGAAGAAAGGTATGGATTCAAGGTGGAAATCGTTAAAAATGGCGATCAAGATATGGTGTTTAACTCGCTAAGAGATTATGCCAAAAGAAGTTATAAACCTCAGGATCAATTGTTTATTTTCTTTGCGGGTCATGGCGTATATGATGAAACCTTTGGGGAAGGATTTGTGGTGGCAAGAGATTCGAGAGCAAACGACCCAGGAAAGAATAGTTATATTAGTCATAACCGCTTGAGGAGCAATATAGACAACATCAACTGTGAACATATCATGTTGGTCATGGACGTTTGTTTTGGAGGAACATTTGATCCCGTATTGGCTTCATCGAGAAACTTATACGAGGAAATGGATAATGAGGAATTTATTGTTAAAAAACTATCCACAAAGACGCGTAAATTTCTCACCAGTGGGGGAAAAGAATATGTATCTGACGGTATCCCTGGTAAGCATTCTCCATTTACAGTACGCTTACTAGAGGCGCTTAAATCCAACGGAGGAGAGGACAGGCTACTCACATTTTCTGAAGTAAACCTATACATGCAACGATTAAAAACTACAGCTAGATTTGGTCCCTTCGGTTCCGATCAGCAAGGCAGTGAATTTTTGTTTATTGCCAATTAGATATTACACTTATGTTTAAGGGGTTTAGGGGCAAAAAATCTCATTCCGTAAACGGAACCTTTATTGATTTATACTTAAATAGTATCAATTTTACACTTCGAGAAAATTTACCCCTCTTTTCTGTACAGAAAATGTATATTTCAGTATAGATAGGTTGATTTCAGTAAAGTAATTACTGGCGCAGTCCCCGCTACTAAGTAATCTTCATATTAGATCGTCAGGATTAAGAAGCTGATATTGTTATTATTGGAAATAAGTGGATGTAGAAACAGGATCAATCCATAACCACTTAACATAAGGGTTAATTATATAACCCTCTGATCCGTAATGATATTTCTGTCAATCGGTTAAAGACTTTATTAAAATGTGGTTAAAGACTTTGTTATTAATCCACAGCTAATAAAACATACTACATTATAAATAAACACTTTCTGTTTAATAAATATAATTCTATTGTCATCGTGTTTATGATGAGTTCCTTACATTTCATTCAAACTCCATTCGTAATCCATGAAGTCAGTTTCAGCATCTTTGTTGATTAGAGTCGGACTGTATTTATTAAGGTACTCGATGAGCGTGGAATTCTTCTTAAAATCTCGACCATACCAATTAAACAGTTTGGAAATAATAATGTGATTAGAAGAAATATTATTCTTGTCTAGGTCACTTAGAAATATTTTAGCTTGATCAGTAAGCTGATTATCTAAAGTAGATCCTATATAGGCTTCATTTCTTAATGAAGGACATGACATAGCGGCACAAACCAAAGCAAAGTGTATGCGTGGCTCATCAAACTGTTCTCTGATGATATTGTGCTCAATATCATCAAGGTCTAACGTTTTATCCAACACCTTAATAAACTCTTTTTGCCAAGGCGTATTTACAAAAGGAATCTGAATGCTACTCCCTATGTCTTTGATGCTCTCGATAGGATAATGCTGTGTCACCAGTCTTATTGTAGAAGCATTATAAAGGTTGATCCAATAGGCTAGTTGATCTGATTCATCCCATATGTTATCTGGAGGCGAAATTGATAACTCTAAGAGATATAGATTTAGTTTTGTGCTATCTCTAATAAATGCCTCGTAATCTACCAATCCATCATTATTTACATGACTCTGAAGAAGAGAGTCCCAGGCCAAATGATTAGGAACACTTGAGTTTTCGCCATTGTATAAAGGTGGTTGGCCACAAGTCGTAAGTACTATTGATAACCCTAATAGGTTCAAAATGGCTGAATGATAGTTTTTCATGAATATGGAACAAATAAAGGGCTAATTAAATTCTGATTGTCATTAAAAACATTGAAGTCACTAAATCTGCAATAAGTTTAAGATATTCAGTGATACTGATAAGCATTTTTGAATTTTTGATCGCTTATAATTCGAATTTTAGACTCATGTTCTAGGGATTTTATAAACAAAATACCTATTTTTCTAGTTGACTTTAATCTAACACTTCTTTATGCAGGACTATCGACAAATATTACTGGTATTAGTGGGCTTTATTGTTGTAGCGATTTCTTCGAATCAGATCTCTCAATATTTCAAAAAAATTAAACTTCCCCTAATAACTGGATTATTATTTGTTGGGATAGCATGTGGCCCTTTTTTACTACAACTTATCCCAGACACAAGCTTAGGTAATCTTCGATTTATCAACGATATCGCTTTGGCATTTATCGCTTTTGCAGCTAGTGCGGAATTGTACTTGAAGGATATGAGACGGCAAATCAATAGTATCAAGTGGATGACCTTCGGACAACTCTTTGGGACCTTTGTATTAAGTGCGATAGCTGTTTTTTTCCTGTCAGAGTATATTCCATTCATGAAGGACATGTCTGCCAGTAGCAAGCTAGCGGTATCATTGTTGATGGCAGCAATATTTGTCCCTACGTCACCAGCATCGGCTATAGCTATAATCAATGAAACACGCGCTAAAGGGCCATTCACTAGTGCCACATTAGGCGTGACTGTCTTGAAGGATTTTTTAGTAATCATTCTTTTTGCCATATGCTTCAATGTCGCAGATGCATTGATTACAGGTAAAGATTTTGGATTTAGTTTTATCGCAATATTGTTATTAGAGTTAGCGCTATCTTTTGGACTTGGCCTTTTAATTGGAAGGATATTGCGTTTTATACTATCACGATATATTCATAAATATTCGAAAACTTTGTTGATATTAGGCACGGGTTATGCCACATATTTGCTAGCACATTTTGTAAAGGATTACACGTTATTGCACTACGATGTTGGATTTCATGTTGAACCCTTATTAATCTGTATTATTGGAAGTTTTTGGGTGAGCAATTACACCAAGTTCAGACATGAATTCATCAATATTATTGATGAAGTAGGGCCATTGATTTATATATCATTCTTCACATTAGCTGGTGCATCTTTATCTCTTGATGTATTATGGGAGGTAGGAATGTTTGCTCTTATTCTATTCGTCATTAGGCTGGTGACCATTATACTTGGGTCATACTTTGGAAGTACGATGGGTGGTGATTCATCACAAGTAAGGCGAATAAGTTGGATGCCATATGTTACACAGGCAGGAGTTGGTTTGGGACTGGCTACTATTGTGGAAGGGGCTTACCCAGATTGGGGGAATGAATTCGCAACGTTGGTTATTGCAGTAATAGTAATCAACCAAGTCGTAGGTCCACCTTTATTCAAATGGGCTATTCATAAAGTTGGTGAAAATCATGATAAGGCCAATACGCAAGAATTTGATGGCATAAGAGATGCCATAATATTTGGTTTGGAAAGTCAGTCAATAGCATTGGCACGCCAACTCAATAAGCAGGGCTGGTTGACTAAAATTATTACTAAACAAAAAGATTTTAATGGTCATGATTATGATGATCTAGAGATTCACTTTGCAGAGGAAGTCACCTTGGAACTATTAGATAAACTGGATGCCAAGAAGTCTGAAGGTATTGTATTGATGCATACTGATGATGAGAATTTTGCAATCTGTGAAATGATCTATGAGAATATAGGAACAGAGAATATCGTAGTGAGGGTAAACAATCATTACAATATGAAAAAATTCCATGATCTAGGTGCCTTGGTGGTTAATCCATCTACGGCAATTGTAAGCCTTATGGACCACTTTGTTCGCTCTCCTCAAGCGACTTCGTTACTTCTCGGAATGCAGAAAAATCAAGATTCACTGGATTTAGAAGTACTCAATCCAGATCTATTTGGAAAATCACTGAGAGATTTGAGATTGCCTGCTGATATTATTATTTTGTCTATCAAGCGTAAAGGACAGATGATCATATCGCACGGATATACTCGGTTAAGAAAAGGAGATTTGGTAACATTAGTTGGGTCAAATGAAGGGCTGGATAAGATGACACTTATGTTTGATAAGTAAGGTTACAGATAAAGTATGTTCTTAGCTTTAATTGTATCTAAAGACTTTAATTTTAGATACAATTGGGCGGTAACAGCGACATCTCGCATGCAATACTGAGCGATTCTATCAAGGTCATTTTCTTCATAATAGACTTTCCCTACTTGACTGCCATCAATGCCGTCTTTACTAGACTCTATGTCAAATATATTAGCTAAGAGATCCAAAGATGTAAAATGCTTTCGATCTCCAAATTTCCACATTTCCATGGTGTCTAAATGGTTGACTTCCCATGGTTTTTTTCCAGAAGTGTCGAGCGAATACGGTAGTTTGAAATCATTTACCAACATTCTTCTACATAAATACGGGAAGTCAAACTCTTTCCCATTGTGACCGCATAGCTGTAGTTTATCTTGATCAAATTTGGCGAGCAAGTCTATGAACTCTTGAAGAAGTATCTTCTCATCGTCATTAGCTATAGAGGTGAGGCGAAGTGTCATTTCTTCCTCTTCATTTTCGCTAAAGAAGCCTAAACCTATAGTGATGACTTTCCCGAACTCCGCAAATATGGCAGCCTTGTCATGATATATGTCTTCGGGCGTTCTTTCTTTACTTTTATTTAAGAAAGATGATTTCCTTGCCCATTGAGTCTTTGTACGCTCAGATAGGCTATTATAGTTGTTAGTTTGACTTATTGTCTCTATATCTAAGAATAGTATGGAAGTCTTCATTTTACAATGAAGATAACTATTTCTTTAAATAATTAAAAAAATAATGAGTCAAAATATTATGAGTGCACTACTCCCTCCATTCTTAATACTGGGATTGATGTAAGAAATTCTTCGGAAATAGATCCTGCCACAAAAGTAAATTTCTTGAAATGCATCATTCCATCAATATAGAATGTAATTCCAAATTCATTATTAAGAATGAAAATGGAAGGATCGATAGATTCAGTGACCATCGAACTATGACTATCTAACTTCTCGAAAAAATGTCTTAGAGTGGAAGTTTTCACTTGTTCACCATCTCTCACACCATAGCCATGAGACACGATCAAAATGTTCTCAATTGCGTGATTATTGCTATTCATTAAATAGACATCCCAAATATATTCATTAAGGTCATTTTTCTTACGAACAATAGTCACGGTTATATTTTTCACTTCTGGTATGTTAATATCTTTCTTCATAGTAATTGCTCTTTCAATTCCATTTTAAATAGACTAGCAAGGTGTCCTTTAAGAATGGTTTCTACATTATTCATGTTTTGCTCGGTACCAAGTTCTTTTTCCAAGGAGGTGACAGCTTTGTCATCTATTCCGCAAGGGACTATATTGCCAAAGTAGTCTAGCTTGGTGTTGACATTGAATGCAAATCCATGCATAGTTATCCATCGGCTAGATTTCACGCCTAGGGCACAAATTTTACGTGGGTTGATTTGTTTTTCGTGGTCGAGCCATACCCCAGTAAGCCCATCAATCCTGCCAGATTCAAGACCAAAGTCTTTCATTGTTAGGATTACTGCTTCTTCTAATAGGCGGAGATATTTATGAATATCTGTAAAGAAATTTTCCAAGTCTAATATAGGATAACCGACTATTTGTCCGGGACCATGGTAAGTGATGTCACCACCTCTATTGATTTTGTAATAGGCAGCTTCTTTTTCTTCAAGCCCTTTCTTATCTAATAATAAGTGCTCTTCCTCACCACTTTTACCTAATGTGTACACGTGAGGATGTTCACAGAAGAGTAGATGATTTTGGGTCTGTTTTTGATCTTCAATGGGTAGCTTTCGGTTAGCTATTTTCTGATTGACAGACGCTTCGAAAAGCTCTGTCTGATAGTCCCACGCTTTTTGATAATCAATTAGCCCAAGATGTTCAAAGTTGACCGAGTTACTGATTTTATGATTCACCGCTCTATTTTTTATTATTATATTTTTGAAGCTATATTACCCAAGATTTGTTCCATCCGAGGTAAAATAGTGTTACAAAAGTAAAGAAATAATATGAGCAATAAAGCGAAATTGGGAGTTCGAGGAGAATCAATCGCTGCGCAATACCTTGAGAATCTAGGGTATAGAATAGAAGAAACAAATTATCGATATAAGCACTCGGAAATCGATCTAATAGTCATGTATGACCAAATGTTAATATTCGTGGAGGTGAAGACTAGAAGCAAAATTGCCTTCGGATATCCTGAGGAAGCGGTTGATGAAAAAAAGTCAAAGAAAATTATTGAGGGGGCAGAGTATTATATTTTTGAGAATGATTGGGGTGGGGATATTAGGTTTGATATAGTCTCTATTATTGCCAGTGAAAAGATGGAGATTACACATTTCAAAGATGCGTTTTAGCATTACTCTTATTTGCCCTTGGATTTATTTTCATAAACCAATTTTCCTTTTTTGTTGTATTCTCTCCACACATAAGGCTTGAGGTCTTTTTCGTAAGGATCTTTAGGGTATTGTATGATTTTCTTTCTTCGTTGAGAGTTGTGATGATACTCCATCCATCTGCCTACTTTTTGGCCATACTTATATTCACCTCTGACAGCGACTAGCCCATTCTCAAAAAAGTAAAAGTAGTTACCCTCTTTCTCCCCATATTCTACTGGAACTACTTCTTTGAATTTTGTTCGTTCAGTATCATAATACCTCACCAGTGACTCTTTCGGCCATCCTTTGAAGTACTTTTCCTTATCGAGTAAGATGTCATTTTTATCAAGTTTCACCCATCGCCCATGTTTAGTGCCAAAATAGTAAATACCCTGCTCCAGTACTTGAGTTCCTTGTTTTTTGACATAAGGACCATGTAGTATTGCTCCATATTTGTTGTCAAACTTCCCGCCAGTTCGGATACTTCCTCTTCTTGTGTCATACCAGGAAATATCCCGAATATATTGATCTGGCTCTTGATGTACTTTTAATATATGAAATAGCTCATAGGTAGTTTTCGCCCCGTAGCCCGTCTTGGTATAGGCTTTTCTAGTCTTAACACCGTAGAATACTCGTTTTTTGCGTCTCTTCTTTTTGACATCAATATCTT
>JAWUWD010000143.1:0-10963 GCA_034112085.1 Cyclobacteriaceae bacterium | reverse complement strand
GTATATTAATCATGGTAATCATTGTCATGATCCATGATACCACAGCAAGGACAACAAAGACGGCAAAGGTACCATGACTATTGACTACATAGCCAAAAATGACCGCTGCTACTAGAATGAAAAGGAAAGCTACCAACTGATTATACGCCAATGCTCGTCCCAATTTTCTTCCTTCTACCCGCTCTTGAATCCAAGCCGAAAGCGGCACCTTATAAAACCCAGAGAACATGGCTGCGAAAAATAGACATATCACAAAAGGATAAAGGGAAAGCTCAACAGTTGCAAAAATGGTCAGTATGATACTTAAGCCTAGACCGCCTAGTGGCACCATACCTAATTCTACCCTAGTTTTCGACAAAGCACCAGAGATAAAACATCCCATACCAATACCTATGGCGACTAGGGCCATGACGATGGAGGTTCCAGTGTTTGATAGGTGATAAACATTGGGCGCATGCTCTAAAATATTCATCTGGATCATAGCTGCTACAAACCAAAAACTACCAAGGCCTATTATGGTGGTATTCAGCCCCTTAATGTCTTTTGCCCAACGAGCAGTCTTATACAAAAATGTAAATGGCTCTATAGATCCTTCTGGTTTCGAAAGAGCCTTCTCCTCATTCACTTTGATTTTGCGAGAAGTTAAATAGCCAAAGATGGCAAGTCCGATAAGTATGGCAGACACAATAGCCGTTACTCCCTGAGATAAATCTGAAATAAAACCAGCGGCTACTTGAGCTATTAGCACTCCTAAAAAAGTAAGTAATTCCATGGTACCAACCCCATAACTCAATCCTTCTGTACCACCGACATCTCTTATCAGTCCATATTTCGAGGGTGCGTAAATGGCACTCTGAAAGCCCATCAGCAATAGCGAAAACATCACAAACCAGATATTGAGCAAGTAGAAACCTATGATTGCGATAATCATAATGGGTATTTCGGCAAGCTTGGCATATTCATAAATTCTCTGTTTAGAATAAGTTTGTGCCATACGACCAGCCAGTGGTGAACATAGTACAAAAGGTAGAACAAGCAAAGCGGATGCTATTGGAATGATCATTCCTTGATCATCCTCTGCTAACCAAAATATTGAAACGAAGATGATGCAGTTTTTAAGAAAGTTGTCATTGAGTACACCCAGAAATTGTGTAGAAAATAACGGGAACCACTTTTTAGATTTAGTCATATCTTCGTTTTATCATTTTGAATAGAACTCCAATATCAATACTTTAAAATAAATAATCATCAACTTATGTTAATATATCATTTGAAGTCAAATAGAGATAAATCACTCTGTAATAAGCCTAGAGTAAGTCAAGATACCATTAAAACAGTTTAGTTATTAAGCCTTACCTATCCAGTGTAACAACTTGAGTGTATAGTCGTCATTTATGTGCTTGAAGATTAGCCAAGTGATAAATGATATCAGACAATGAGGTTAAAATTAATAAACCCAAAACACTACTTCAACGGATTTAAACAACTATTAAAATTCGTCATTACTCCTGTTTACAATGCAAACCATGCATTGACTTTATCTCAGAAAATTGAAGGGACTTGGACCATATTTGTGGTAAAGATTGTATTGATGGTCATTGCGGGGGTATCTGTTGGTATATTTTACGATGCTGAAAATTTAACCAAGAGTAGTATGACAGAGCGATTCTCTCCTTTGGCCTTGATATTTGTATCTCTTTTAGCATTACCCATGATGGAGGAAATTGAAGTCCGGCTTTCTCTAAAATTTAAACCTATATTTTTGGCATTAACCTTAAGTATGATTGGGTATGTCATAGCAAGTAAATCATTCTATGATGCAAAAATAAGTGATATTAACGATCATTTTGTAGAGCGACTCATGATCCTGTTGGCTATACTCATTGTTACCTACCCTTTATTTTCCGTACCCAAAATAAAAAGAAACCTTGAACTTTTCTGGGAAAGTAATTTTAGGGGGATATTCTATTTCCTATGTATTGGGTTTGCTTGGATGCACATCTTCAATTATGAACTTAATTGGGAACATTTACTCCTAATGCCAATTATTACCTTGGACAAATTGGTGAGTGGGTTTTGCTATGAATATGCCAGAATGAATTATGGGTTCATTTATTCTTTTGCTATTCACATGCTCAATAACAGTCTTGGTTTTATTGTAACTATGCTTTCTAGTTCAGATTGATGAGAAATGTAAATCAATGTTGACAGTCCCTTTAGAAGAAATGACAGGAAAGGGGAAATCTTAGGGGGCTATTAGATCGTATTAAGGAATCGCAAGTTACTAATTAGGATTAAATTACATATAAGTGCTTCAATTCGTAATCAACATATTCCGTTATTCTCATAGACATATTATTGTGTAACCCGTATAACCGGTAGTCGAAAAAATTAATTAGACATTATTGATTGAACTTAAATTGTTAAATTCATATTGTCTTACTGAACAAGTATCTATAGCAAAGCAACATATTATGATTTATAATGGTAAAGAGATCGAATTTCCTGCAGTGATGCAGGTAAGCTTTTATAAGCTTATCGAAACACTGCAGGAAATGGCCAAAGATAAGGATCAGGCAAGGGCAAATTATGCTAAGGAACTTTTGACAGAAGTTGATAATCATCCTGAGTTAAGAGATGGTATCGAGGACCTCGACCTGTTGCACAAACTCCAAAAACCTATAGAGCGCATCACGAAAGTACTGTTTCCCGATGCGCTTTTAACGAATGAAATCAAGGTACTCACCCCTCCATTCGATTTTAAGCCAATGGTTACTACTACGCGGCTGGATAATATTTCCAAAGCATCTGGTGAGGAGTTTTCCTACAAAATGAAGGATATCGATGATGACACTTTTTACCTTTTTTGTTGTCACTTCATATTGGGCAGTTACCATGGATACCCAATACCCGGTGGCGGTTCAATGAAAATGGAAATCTTCAATCAAAACCAGGGATTGACCAGAATCTATAAGATGTTGATCAATGCCGACATGTTAGAATTTATTCCTACAGAAAAGGCCATAGACCTATCCCAAAAAGATATAGAAGAATTGATTGATAACTCAGGCAATCTTGAGTTGTGGAAGAAGAAATTTCCTCCAAATAGTTGGATAATGAAAGGCGTGACTCTTATTACCCTTGTTGATATTACCCTAGATCATTCTATTGAAATGATCACCTCAAATTTGCTAGTGAAATCAACCGATGCTTTTGATAAAATTAGTAGTGGGATGAGAAGCTTATTAAATAATGCCAATCTCGAAATGGGAATGCTTTTATTAGATGATAATAAGCTCGTCCCAATGAATAAGGAACAAATCACGAGCATATTGTTAGGAGCTGATGAGTCTTTAAGCTGCGGGACTGATTTGTGTGAGTATGTTACAGCCCAGTTGTTTCAAAAAAATGAACCGATAGTGATATCGGATATTAAGTCATTCCACGAAAAGTCTAATAGCGGTTTATCTAAAAATCTGGCAGCTTCAAAATTCAATAGCTATATCATTGTTCCATTGATTCATGAGGAAGAATTACTTGGTTTTATGGAATTGGGAGCCCCTGAGAGGTACGAACTCAATCAATCCAGCCTAAGAGCACTTGATGCCGTGATACCGGTACTCTCCATGGCTCACAAACGATTTATGATTGAAGAACAAAATCATATTGAGGCTATTATTCAGCAAGAATGCACCACTATACATCATTCAGTAAAGTGGAGGTTCGAACAAGAGGCTGAAAAGTTTATGGAGAAGCAACTCAGAAACGAACAGCCAATATTCAAGGATATCATTTTTAATAACCTCTATCCTCTTTATGGACAGATGGACATTAAAGGATCTTCGGTTAAACGAAATAAGGCGGTTAGTGCAGATCTCATCAAACAAATAAATGGTATTAACAAAGTGCTGAAATATGCCTTCAAGCAAACAAAAATGGTTGCATATGAAGAATTGATTTTTCGCTTAGAAACCTATAAAGCGGAGTTTAAAAAAGAGCTATCAGCAGGTAGTGAGCATCGTTTATTAAGCTTTCTTCAAACAGACATCTACCCTGTTTTTGATCACCTACGAGATAGCGATACCAATTTGAAAAAACTGGTTGATCAATACAGAGACATGCTTGACAATGAGCTCAATACAGTATACGAGGAACGTAAAAAATATGATACAAGTGTAAATCAGATTAATCAAAAGTTGGCTTCTTATCTTGATGAAAAGCAACTTGACGCACAGAAGATATTCCCTCATTACTTTGAGCGATATAAGACCGATGGCGTAGAATACAATATATACATAGGCCAGTCTATAACTAACGACAATACATTTGATAAAATTTATCTGAGAAATCTTAGAATATGGCAACTTGTGGTAATGTGTGAAATGGAAAATGAGTTTCAGTCAATGCAAAAGGACTTACACACTCCTGTTGAGATCGCTTCACTTATTCTGGTATACAGCACACCACTATCTGTACACTTCAGAATGGATGAAAAACGTTTTGATGTAGAAGGTGCATATAATGCACGCTATGAGATCATCAAGAAACGTGTTGACAAAGCTCATATAAAAGGGACTCAAGAACGAATCACGAGACCGGGATCTATTGCTATTATTTATTCTCAGGATTCAGATGCTAGAGAATATCGTGAATACTTACATTTCCTTGCCGAAAAAGGGTATTTGAAAAAAGGATTTGAGGATGTTGAACTCGAAGATCTTCAAGGAGTAACTGGGCTTCGTGCTTTAAGAGTAGAAGTTGCCTATTCTGGTGGACTCTCAATAGATGAAATCATTGAGGCGATCGAACAAAGAGTACAATAGATTCAGAATTTCGGACCAAATCTAATATTTCTTTATTCGCACATAAAATGTAGTCCCGATTCCAGGTTTTGATTCAAAATCAATTGAAGCATTGATTTTTTCAACTCCCTTCATACATATGTAAAGACCAAGACCATTTCCTTTCGATAAAACGCTGCCTCTGAAATAGAGGTCATACACTCTATCTGCTATGTTTTCAGGAATGCCAATGCCATTATCTTCAATTTTTATTTCAAAGAATTTTTCTTTTTCAAGCACTGAGACAGAAATCCTGTTGTTGGATTTGTCACCCATAAAGACAATCGCGTTCTCTATGAGGTTATCAATTATGATATGGATTATACGCTCATTCGTATAAATCTGCTCTATATCGTTTGAATAACTAAACTCAATTGAATTCCTTACCAATACTGTCTGGCTATCTATCTCAATTTTAGTAAAAAGTTTATTTAGGTTGACATCTTGAAATTTGACTTCTTCGACATTGATTGTACTGATATCTCTAAGTTTATTGATCATGAGGGCAAATCGCTGGAAAGTGTCTTCCATCCTTCTGAATAAATCGAGGGCCTCTTTATCCTTGACTGTATGATGCGCGATAGCGGTTAATCCTTGAAATGTAGTCAATGGGCTTTTGAAATCATGGGCTGCACGATAAAAGAATGTATCTAGGTCTTGATGAGCCTCCTTAAGTTCTTTGGTTCGTAGTTCTACTGTGTTTTCAAGGCCTTCATTAAGAGACCAAATCTCCTCGTTTGCCTCTTGCAGTTCTTCTGATTGAGCTGTGATCTCTTCAGTCTTCTCCTGAAGTTCAGACATAAGTATTTCTAGCTTTTCGTTTGCCTTAGATTTATTTTTATATAAAACCAGAATCACTATACCTATAATTAACAAACTAAGAACGATCACTGTAATCAAAATGATGGTAAACTGTTGATTACTTATTGTCTCTTCACCTATCTTAATTAGTTGCTTTCTGTTTTCATTTTCAAGATTTAGGAGGCTGATTTCTTGATTCTTCTGGTCGAGGTCAAAACGAACATCCATCTCTGCCATTCGTGATTTTCTCTCAGCTACTGAAAGTGCAATTTTATTCTCCGTATATAGTTTATGATAAAAAAGGGCACTATCCGCATTGCCAATTTGTTCGTGGTATTCAGATAAATAGAGAAGAAATTCGGAGCGATAGGGACTATCTTTAACCTGGTCAAAAAATGATTTGGCTTGATATAAATAATTCCTTGCTGAATCATAATTCTTTAGTCTTGTAAATAAATGACCAATAGTATAATTGCCAATGGCAATTCCTACAATATCATTGGGGTCGATTCTTAATGTTTCTTTGTTGATATTAAGTGCATACTGTATTTTTCCTTGTCCTTCATAAATACTAGCTAGGTTAAATTTGGCCGCTGCTACTCCACGCTTATCCTTAATTGAAGCCTTAAGTTCAATAGAGTGATTATAATAGTAAATGGCGCTATCATTTTTATCAATATTACTGTAATAAGTACCCAAATAGTTATAGGCCTTTCCTAAAAGTGCCCTATTATTTATCTTCTTAGTAATAGCAATTGCATCATAAATAAGATCTTTGGACTTATTATTATCGATGCTAAAATGCATCCATCCTAATTCCAGATAAGAGTCGGCCACATTTTTTTCACTATTTAGATGTTCAAATATTCCCCTACTTACGTAATAGTATTCGATTGATTTCTCAAAATTTCCTAGTTCAGAATATAGGTTTCCTAGCTCATGTATGACCTCGGCTTTACCATATAGGAAATTACTACTTTCATATATTTTCAAAGCGGAATCAAGCTCGATCAATGTTTTATCGAATTGCCCGATCATCAAATAGTTTTGAGCCATTCGTTTTTTAATACCTGCGTGTTCAATCAATTCAGAAAATGGTGTAATTTCAGTCAGCTTGTTTAAGTATTTGAATGCAGAATCGTATTCATTTACGATTCTATGTTTTTCAGCAATTAGAGTAAACCATTTTGGATCATTTTGGCCATTGACTTGATTCAATAATCTGTCAAATTCTTCTATTCGATTAAGTTCAATTAGTGCCTCGCCTTTGATGTGAAAAATATTCTCATTGTCAAACCCAGAAGCTATCAAACTGTCGGATAAGTCAATTACATCACTTGATTGACCTTGTTTTTGCAGTATTATCAAATAGTATCCATAATACTCAGCAGTGGATAAATTGTTGAGACTTGCTAATTTAATAGCTCGTTTATACAACCTTTTTGCGGCTTCAAATTCACCGAGAGTGTAAGCCGCAATACCCTTATTTGCAATTGTTTCAGTTTTTATCGTGGGATCGGTCAACAAATCCATTTGTGAATATGCTTCATCAACAAGAGAAATAGCTCTTTTAGTATCAGAATGCCAATAGTAATCTACTGAATCATTAATGCTGTTTACTTTTTGATCAATATCATTCATAGACTGCATGGAGAATACAGCTGTTGATAAGCACTGAATGATTACAAATAGTATATAGCGCACTTTATTGATTGATAATTTCAATAAATATAACAACTACACTAGAATTATTGTTAAAGTTTTCATCTATTATATAGAAGGTTATCATAAGCGTTTTTAGGATAAAAACACGGATGAGATTAATGCAATTGGGATGCTGGATTTAGTAAACCACTCTGTTGTATTTGTATCCTTTTACCCTAATTTTGTGGTTCTAAATATTAACCATGACAGAAGCATCAGATTCACTTAATTTCATAGAACAAATCATTGCCGATGATCTAGCTGAAGGCTTACCATCTGGTAAACTACGTTTCCGGTTTCCACCAGAACCGAACGGGTACTTGCATATCGGTCATGCTTCATCGATTTACCTAAATTTTGGACTGGGTCAAAGGCATAATGCTCCTGTAAACCTCAGGTTTGATGATACCAATCCTGCCAAGGAAGAGCAAGAGTATGTAGATGCCATTAAGAATGATATCGAATGGTTAGGATATCAGTGGGATACTGAATGCTATTCTTCTGACTATTTTGACCAACTCTATGACTGGGCGATAACATTGATCAAAAAAGGCAAAGCCTATGTTGATGGGCAATCATCGGGCGTCATGGCTGAGCAAAAAGGAACGCCAACAAATGTTGGAGTAGCTAGTCCACATAGAGATCAAACAGTAGAAGAGAATTTGAATTTGTTCCACAGAATGAAAGCTGGTGTGTTTGAAGAAGGATCGTATGTCCTGAGAGCAAAAATAGATATGAGTTCGTCTAACATGTTGATGCGAGACCCCATCTTATACAGAATACTGAAGAAAGAGCACCACAGAACGGGTAATGATTGGTGCATCTACCCTATGTATGATTGGACACATGGAGAGTCAGACTATATAGAGCAAATATCACATTCTATTTGCACACTTGAATTTAAGTCACACCGTGAGCTTTACGATTGGTTTTTGGACCAACTCTATGATGATTCAAAATTGAGACCTAAACAAAGAGAGTTTGCAAGACGCAACTTGAACTATACCGTAATGAGTAAGCGCAAGCTTCTACAGCTCGTAGAGCAGAATGTAGTCTCAGGGTGGGATGACCCCCGTATGCCTACCATATCAGGTCTAAGACGAAGAGGATATACTCCAGCGTCTATTAGAAAATTCAGTGACCTTTCTGGTATTTCAAAGCGTGATAGCATAACTGATGTATCTCTATTAGAATTCTGTGTTCGAGAAGACTTGAACAAGACAGCTACAAGAGTAATGGGGGTTATTGATCCAGTAAAACTGGTGATCACTAATTATCCTGTAGGAAAAGAAGAAGCATTGATCGCAGAGAACAATCCTGAAGAAGAAAACTCAGGAACCCATGAAATTCCATTCTCTAATGAGTTGTATATAGAACGTGAAGATTTCAAAGAGGAAGCTGGGAATAAGTTCTTTCGTCTGACCTTAGGCAAAGAAGTGCGCTTGAAGAACGCGTATATCATCAAGGGCGAATCTGTGGTAAAAGACTCTGAAGGGAATATTACTGAGATTCACTGTACTGCTGATTTGGATTCTAAATCTGGAAGTGGAACAGAGGCGAGTATACGTAAGGTAAAAGGGACTTTGCATTGGGTATCTATCCAACATGCAATTAAAACTGAAATCCGTGAGTATGATCGATTGTTTTCTGATGAAGCTCCAGACAGTCATGAAGACAAGGACTTTATGGAATTTATCAATCCCGATTCGCTCAAGATAATTAAAGAAGCTTATGTTGAGCCTTTTTTACAAGAAGCAGCTCAAGGCGATAAGTTTCAGTTTCAGCGTTTGGGGTATTTCACGTTAGATACCGAGGCCACTACTGGTCAATTGGTGTTTAATAAAACGGTTGGCTTGAAGGATTCATCGACAAAACAAAAGCCCGAACCTGTAAATAATCAGAACAATCAGTCAACTAATAACCAACCACAGGAGCCACGCAATGCGCTTAACGAGATTAAAAAGATCAGTAAGAAGTACACAAATCTATCTGGCGATAAGCTAGAAACTGCCAAGGAGAACATCGTAAAACTAGCTGAAGACGTTTCTTATGAAGATTTGGAACCGTTATTCCGCACTGCAGCAAAAAAGGTCGGGACACGTATCGGTGCCATGATCACTCTTAGCGTATTACTGAAAAACGGGCAAGCAAGGAATGAGAATATTGATACATTTATTGCAGCTGGTTTAGCAGATGGGAATGAGCTATTAGTTGAGGAGGCTAAGTGCATTACTGACTAGCGTCAATTTGTATATATGAGCGCAAGTGATATCATATTAGTGGTTATTAGTGGACTTGGAGTCATTCATGGCTTATTTCTTGCCATTTTCCTATGGACTTATAGCAAAGGGCATGAATTATCAAACAAACTACTTAGTGTTCTCCTAATCATACTTTCTTTCAGAATTGGCAAGTCTGTTTTTCTAGAATTCACTGATCATACGGACATCAAGATCATCTTCACTGGATTAAGTGCAATTATGGCCATTGGTCCTGTGTATTTCTTATTTTCAAAATCCTGTGTTGAGAAATCATTTCGGATAACCAAGAAACATTTCATTCATTTTATACCTGCATTGGTAGGTTTCGGCTTTGGATTGCAACTGATTGAGAGTGATTGGAAGACGTTACCAATAATGTTATTTGTAATAATATTTCTGGGCTATTACCTGCATCTACTTAGCTACTTAATAATCACCTATCGGTATGTGATTAGAGAAAGAAAAAATGGTCTAAATGAGCGTGTGTTTAAGTTATTACAACTATTGTTTTTTGGACTACTGGGGATCTGGGTGGTTTATGTATTGAATTTATTCGATGAAGTTGTCCCCTACATTGTAGGCCCAATATTATATTCATTGGTAGCATATGTCATAAGTTTCATTGTTTTCAAAAAGGGATATATCCAGGAAATTGATCAAAAAAAATACAAAACAACACCTATTTCTGATGAACAAAGTGATTTACTCTTCAATAAAGTATTAAGATTGATTGAAGATGATGAACTGTATAGGGATTCTGAATTGAACCTTAAATCTCTCAGCCTATCTTTAAATGTTACTCCCCAGGTCATTTCGATGGTCATCAATCTAAAGAGTGCTAAAAACTTCAATGGTTTTATCAATGGTTATCGTATTGATGAGGCTAAACGACTGCTGAAGGATGGAAAATTTGAAAACTACACTGTATCAGCTATCGCTTACGAAGTTGGATTCAATAGTATTTCTAGTTTCAATACGGCTTTCAAAAAAATGACCAACGAGACCCCCCTAGCCTATAGGAAAACTGATTGAATGATCTTTTCATCTATCGAAATGACCATTCCGATAGATTAGAAATAGATATAGTTTCACTTTTGTCATAAACAAAATTGAAATACTATGTCTAAGAAAAGAACTATCATCAAATGGTCACTCATCACCATACCAAGCTTAATCATCATTGTTGTATTGTTTGGTGTATGGTTTATGAGCCTGCTTCCCCCGCTTCCTGAGTCGGCCAAATACATCAAGAATTCGCTACCTACAGAACTTACTTACTTGACAGATAACATTGTACCCAATCGTGGAAAGATATTGGCTATCGTGACGAGTACCGATTCCATGGGAACCAGTGGT
>JAWUWD010000142.1:0-25777 GCA_034112085.1 Cyclobacteriaceae bacterium | reverse complement strand
AATCATATTTAGGATAGTTGATTTTCCTGCACCATTCTCCCCAATGATTCCTATCCGTTCTCCACGCTGGAACACATAACTAAAGGGTAATATCACTTCTTTGTCTCCGAAAGACTTGCCGACCTTATCCAGCTCAAGGATCTTCTTTCCTTGTCGCTTAGCTGTGACATCTAAGGTAATCTCCTTAGATTCCTTCTTCTGTGAAGCGACTTTCTTGATTTCCTCAAAGGCTTCTACTCGATACTTGGCTTTGGTTCCTCTGGCTCTAGGCTGCTTCCTGATCCAGTCGAGCTCCTTCTTCATGAGATTCTTTGCCTTACCTATCACGACACGCTCCTGCTCTTCTCTGACTGCTTTTTGTTCTAAAAACTCACTGTAGTTTCCTTCGTACTTGAAAATCTTACCTTGATCTATCTCAATGATTTGATTGGTGATGTTTTCCAGGAAGTATCTATCATGTGTAACTAGTAATAAGGCTAGATTTTGCATTGAAAGATATCCTTCAAGCCATTCGATAATGTCCAAATCCAAGTGGTTTGTAGGTTCATCCATGATCAACAAATCAGGTTTCTCTACCAATGTTCTTGCCAACGCTACACGCTTTTGTTGACCACCTGAAAGCCCCTCTATCTTTTGGGTCAGGTCATGAATACCAAGTTTTCCCAATATTTGATGCACCTCACTTTCATAGTCCCATGCCTGCAATGCATCCATCTGTTCCATCAATGGCGTCAATTTCTCATGAGCATTTTCATCAGTCTCAGCCAAAAGCAATGCTAATTCATAGTCACGAATCAACTTCAATTTTGGCTCATTGCTATCAAAAACTGCATCAATCACCGTGTTACCAGGCTTGAATGTAGGGTTTTGAGATAAGTAAGAGACTTTGATGCCATTTCGAAAAGATACTCCACCGCCTTCGGATTGTTCTTCTCCACCGATTATTTTCAACAATGTAGACTTTCCACAGCCGTTGATTCCTACCAAAGCTACTTTTTGCCCTTGATCAATACCAAAGGATATATTCTCAAATAAGACCTTATCACTAAAGGTTTTGGTCAGATTTTCTACAGATAGATAGTTCATGCCGCAAAGGTATTAATTCCCACACTAATTAAGGATAAACCCGCCAATATAGATGATCAAATATGACAATCCCTCAATTTGAACTTTTATTAAAACCGAATTTTTCCTATTTTAGTATCTCACTATCAACTACTTACATTATGAAAGTTTTAAAAATCATCGGTATTGTTGTGCTGGTCATCCTATTAGCAGCAGCCGGTTGGGTCATGACGTTATCAGGTGAATCACATCTAGAGCGTACCGTAACGGTCAATGCATCTGTTGAAAAAGTATATGCTACCGTCAATGATTTTGGTCAAATAAAGCACTGGAGCCCTTGGTTTAAAATTGATCCAGAAACCGTATATACCTACAGTGATAATTTAGTAGGTGCTGGCGCTAATTATTCATGGACCAGTGAGCATCCAGATGTCGGGACTGGAAGCCAAGATTTGCTATCCAGTCAAGAGAATAGCAACGTTAAAACCAAAATGGTTTTCGGTGAAGATATGACCGGAACCTATACGGCAGACTTTATACTAGAAGCTGATGGAGAAGGCACTAGACTGACTTGGACGTTTAATGGCAAGGCAGATGCTATGAGTGAAAAAATATTCACATCTATGATAGAATATATTTTAGGCCCTACATATGACCAGGGGATAGCAGACCTCAAAACTTATATCGAAGGACTTCCTGATCCTGTACCAGTGATGGAAGGAGGAATGATGGATAGCGATTCTACAATGGTAGAAGAAGTTGTCGAAGAGGTTACAGCTGAATAATTCCAGACACTAGATTATCATATGAAGGAGGTCAAATTGATCTCCTTTTTTTATTTATCTTTGCAACAATTATTACCTTATTACAAACCATTAAGCTGAGCTCAAATGATTAATAAAATCAAAAATTCTATCTATGCTGTTATTTGTATAGCACTATTCATCAGCATCTCAGGATGTGACAAGAATAATAACTTGTTATTATTCTCTGTGAACAATGACATCGAACTTGGCAAACAAGTACAGGCACAAATTGCAGCCGATGCAGCTCAATTTCCAATTTTAAGTGAATCCCAGTATCCTGAGTCCTATGCCTATTTGAAGGCAATGACCGATGCCATTCTAAACTCAGGCGAAGTTGCTTACAAAGAGGAGTTTGCATGGGAAGTGAAAATAATTCAGAATGATGAAGTCTTGAATGCGTTTGCAACCCCTGGAGGATACATTTACGTCTATACAGGTTTGATTAAGTTCTTGGATCAAGCGGATGATCTAGCGGGAGTGATGGGTCATGAGATTGCCCATGCTGATCTTCGACATTCAAGTAGAAGTCTCCAGAAACAAAATGGAGTAAGTTTTTTGCTCAAAATTGCCCTAGGCGATAATGCCAGTGGCTTAGAAGAAATTGCTGGTCAAGTTGCTGGAACTGTGGCCGGACTTAGTTTCAGTAGAGAATTCGAAGCAGAATCAGATGCCAGATCAGTGGAATATCTTGCAAGTACAAACTACGCTTGTAATGGTGCCTTCTCATTCTTTCAAAAGTTAATTGACAGTGGAAGTGCAGGAGGAACACCAGAATTTCTCAGCACTCATCCAGACCCGAGCTCTCGTGTGGCTGATATCAATACTAAAGCAACAGAAATTGGTTGTGACACCACTCCTATCGGTGGAACAGGTTATACGGACTTTCAAAATAGCTTGCCTTAGCATATGGCCTACAACGAAGAACTCGCACAACGCATCCGGCAACACATGCAATCCATCGAACACATCACTGAAAAGAAAATGTTCGGTGGATTGACATTTCTATATAAGAAGAAGATGACCGTTGGGATAGTCAAAGACCAACTCGTGGTACGCATAGTCTCTGAGAAGTTTCAAGATATACTCAAGCTTGAACATGTAGCAGATATGGACTTCACCAAGCGACCACTCAAAGACTTCGTATATGTCAATCTTCCTGCTTTCGAAACAGAACCACAGCTGGCCGAATGGATAGAGTTAGGAATAGAACACGCTATAAGACAGACATCTTAATCCAATACAAATTTTACTCCTAGACTAAAGATACCTGACGAAAGTCCATTACTTCTATCGTACTTTGAGTATTTCATCTCTACATTTTTCAGACCAAGCTTACCTCTTATTTTAAACTTAGTAAAGATATCCGTATACCTTACCCCTATTCCATATTGGTTAGCACTGAATGCTGACAAATCATAGTCAGAAGTGTAAAACTCTTGGGTTGATAGATTCTCCTCATAAGGCGCAAAATAATCCGCTTCGGTTTGTTCGTGATATCTATAAGAGGGTATTAAAGTAAATTTATCAGAAACCTTAATAGGCAATTCAATATTGGCCGTGTGCGCAGTAACTCCCCAATCATCTGTATAAAACCTATAATAAGTCCGCAGAACGAATCGCTCACTCAGAAAGTAGTTGAGTCTCGCACCTATCGGCAATTTAAATTTTGAAGAGGGCAATCTTTCAATGTCATCCGCTAATTGAAAGACATCTTTATTGGTTGAAGAGGTATAGTTAGGAATACTTTCAGGTTCTCCAATATAGTAGTTATCTCTATCTCCGAAATATACTCTTTGCATTGGGTTGGCGAGCCATCCACTTTGATTTACCACATCAAAGAATAAGGAGAATTGTGCATTTCGACTTAGTATTTGAGAGAAACTCATAGACAGTGAGTAGGTGTTTCTACTCGTATTATCTAACAAAGTAGTATTGATTGGACTCCATGAATCAGCCCCTGATTTTACACTCAAATCACCATTTTGATCAAGTATTGGTATTCCTGAAAAGAAACCATTGTTCAAACTTTCTCCAGCTTCTATATATGAGTTAATCTCGGTTGCATACTGTGGCTGCCAAGAATCTAAGAAGACCTTCCCACTAATAGATATCTCTGTGTTTTTCTCATTGAATAATTTGGTATAACCACCTCCAAAACCGAATGAGGTATAATCATATTCACTAGCCAAGCTAATATTGGCTGAAAGCACCGTATTCCTATCATCTGAACTATGGCTGTAATTCGCATTCAAACTTTTCCAAGAATCAGCCTGAGATGCACCTGAAGAAGCCACCCATGGACTTCCTACTACTTTAGTATTGCTAGAATTGTTGTTACCATCATCTCGTGATGACGCACCTGACTTATCAAAAGGATCTAAGTTACTAGATGATGCAGAGGTGTAGGCAGAAATCCCTGCATCTATTATCAATACATCATCATCATTCAATGGAATGGCAATGACAAAAGTAGGTGTGATGTCAGTAATCTTTTCAGAACCTATTCCTCCAGTCACAGCAGCATTATTGCCATCTTGTGTATAGTAACTCGTTAAAAAATCAATCTCAATATTCTCTAACACACGTTTTTTATAGACTGCGGTAGAGTCTTGTGTGTAGGCGTTCATAGACACTAATAACAGTATAACCGCAAATATCTTCTTCATAGCCTTATTAATTACATCCACATCCACCACCACCTTTTCCTCCATTGGCACCGGCTGCTCCTTCGCGGTACAATTGAAAGTTGGTCTCAAATCGATTATTCTTATTGGCAGTCAACTTCATGTCGGGATCGTTGATATTTACCATTTGGTATTCTTTCACAGCCACGCATGAAGTAAAAGCGCTCGCCATAATTATCAGCATTGCTATTTTTCTCATTGTTTTTCTATTTTAATATTTTCAGATGTATGGATTTCACCACGATCATCTATGATTACACATTCGACTTTAGGTAATTGCGCAATTCTATTGAGGCCCACCTCCGGTCCCATTACAAAAATGGAAGTTGCTAAGGCGTCTGCTAATTCTGCTTTTGGAGCAAATACCGTTACACTAATGATTCCTGTTGACGGCATTCCTGTTCTTGGGTCTATAATATGTGAATATCTCTTCCCATCGAAAGTCACTCGTTTTTCATAATTACCCGAAGTCACAACCGCTCCTTCTGAGATAGGTAATAAGGCAAAGGCATTTTCCTTATTGAGTGGGTTGGTGATAGCCACCTTCCATTCTTCGCCATTGGGTTGCTTACCCCAAGTATTCATATCTCCAGAGGCATTGATTATTCCGGATTTGACTGCTTTTGACATCAATAGTTCCTTAGCTTTATCCGCAGCATATCCTTTACCTATCGCCCCAAAGCCAATTTTCATTCCTTCCTGTTTAAGAAAGACCGTTTGATTTGTCCTGTCCAATTGGATGTTTTGATATCCCACCTTAGACACTGAATTCTTTATTAATTCTTCTGAAGGCATCGTCTTCATACTTCCATCAAATTTCCAAATTCTATCCATGGAGGCATAGCTAATATCAAAAGCCCCATCTGTTAGTTTTGAAATTTGCAATGATCGCTCTATCAGTGTAAACAACTCCTGACCAACTTTTACTGGACTAATACCTGCCTTACGATTGATTTCTGAAGTTTGAGAATTTTCATCCCAAGAAGATATAAGTTTTTCTATTCTGATAATCTCATCCTCAGCTAATTTGATGGATTGTTCTCCATCTTTAAGGGAGTTGGCCACAACTGATATATCAAATCGACTTCCCATCAATTTCATCGTTTGGCGATAGGTTTGCTGTCCAAGGACTGATGTCCCGGCTAGACAAAGAAAAACCAATGTAAACAACCTTCTCATGGTATTAGTAAGACGAAAGTAATTTGATGTATTCAGATGGTGTAGTTTTTTTGTAACCCGTAGTACCCAAGACTTTGCCCTTATGATTTAAAACAACCACCAATGGAAAATAGCCTTGCTTATTGTATTTCTCTGCAAGCTCATTATTGCTCATTTCTAATTCACTTGACAGTTTGTTCTTCTTTTTTCTAGGGAAATCTGCCTTTAGTAAAATGTAATTCTCATTCGCATAAGATCTGAACTCTTCTGTTTGCCAGATTTCACGATCGAGCTTTATGCATGGTGCACACCAATCTGACCCTTGAAATACTAGAACGATATTCCGGTCAAGTTCTTCTGACTTTGACTGTGCTACTTCCATATTTGTCTCCCAATCTTGTGCATTGATCGATCCCAATATCAACATGACAAACCCGGTTATCACAATTATTTTTTTCATATTATTTATATTTAATAGCCAATGCCTATACGAACGTGCACTTAGTCAACATATTATTCAACTCATTATCAAAATTATTAGCTGTCCTACAATGTATAGACAACATCTTCTTTTTTTTAGTTCAGATCTGCGATACATTTATATGAGATCAATCCTTAATTTTAATTATAACACTTTAATAGAAGCAAAAGGCTAATCAAACAGTCCTTTTTGTCCTTCCTTATTGGGCACTTTCAAGCGATAGCCCAGTCTCGAATTAAGCTGTTCTATAAAGTAGGCGGTGAGCAGTGGTGATTCGAGTTCAATGTTTTGATGAATAAAAAAGTAAATCTCCTCAATTCCCTTTTCGACCCACTCTCCAATCCTTGTCACCCAATCATCCAGTCGACTATAGTCTGTTGGGTCATTGGCTCCTACATACCTAATAAATGCCTTAGGAGAAGTAAGTCGCATATGTAATAAATCTCTCCTACCCGCTGTATCAGTAATAATATGACTTACCCCATGTTCTTCCAATAATTCATAATAAGCTGAATCAGCAAACCAGTCCTTACTTCTTACCTCGACAGCCAGTGGAAAAGCTTTGGGCCATTGAGCAATAAAATTGCTTAAGCGATCATAATTTTTCTCATGTCGGAAGTTTTCGATTAGCTGAAGAAACACCACGCCCAAACGATCTTCAAACAAGCTCATGGCATCACAGTATTCGGTCACTTCATTGGACACATCTTTGAGTCGTCCCCAATGGCTAATTCGTTGATTAATTTTAGGAAAGAATTTAAATTCTTTAGGAGTTTTATCTCGCCATTTCTCTACTTGATCTTTGTTATAGTTATAGAAAACCGCATTGAGTTCGATCGAATTAAACTGGCTTGAATAATAGGTCAGCTCATCCTTTGTTCCACGAGGGTAAAAACCTTTCAAATCCTTTCTGCCCCACTTCGCACAACCCACGTAGATAGATGGCAAATCTTTCCCTTTAATTCCAAAAACTGATTGAGGGTTATCAGGAGGTAAAGAAAGATCTATTCCCTCAACTGAGTCAACTTTTCCGAACTGCATCTTTAATAATATAAGTTTCTTACATCAATTCTAAATATACAGTAAAACCATTACCTTTGCGGCTTCAAATACTGAATAGCTATGATTGGAGCACAGAACATTTCATTACAATACGGAAAGAGGGTACTCTTTGACGAAGTCAACATCAAATTCACTCAAGGCAATTGCTATGGGGTGATCGGTGCCAACGGTGCTGGTAAATCGACATTCCTCAAAATACTCTCAGGAGACATTGATGCCAACTCTGGAAACATCGTTATCGAGCCTGGTAAGAGAATGGCTGCACTCAAGCAAAATCACTATGAGTTTGATGAAGAGACTGTTATCAATACCGTGATGATGGGACATACTACTCTATGGAAGATCATGCAAGAGAAAGATGCTGTCTACATGAAGGAAGACTTCTCCGAAGCAGATGGAATCCTAGCATCAGAACTCGAAGAGCAATTCGCAGAGATAGATGGTTGGAATGCTGAATCAGATGCTGCATCGCTATTGAGTGGACTTGGTATAGTCGAGGCTGATCACTCTTCACTCATGAAGGATATCAGTGGTACGTTGAAAGTTAGGGTGCTACTGGCACAAGCGTTATTTGGTAATCCCGACATCTTAGTACTTGATGAACCTACCAACGACTTGGATATCCATACCGTATCTTGGTTGGAAGACTTCCTATTGAATTTCAAGAATACCGTGATTGTCGTATCTCACGATAGGCACTTCTTGGACACTGTATGTACTCATGTAGTAGATATTGACTTCAAGCAAGTCAAAATGTTCACAGGTAACTACACATTCTGGTACGAGAGTAGCCAACTAGCACTTTCTCAACGTGGATCTGCCAACAAAAAGGCAGAAGAAAAGAAGAAAGAACTGCAGGAATTTATCGCAAGATTTAGTGCCAATGCTTCTAAATCTAAACAAGCTACAAGTAGAAGGAAACTCTTAGACAAAATCAATGTAGATGACATCCAGCCATCTTCAAGAAGATACCCTGCTATCATATTCCAACAGGAAAGAGAAGCTGGTGATCAAATATTAGAAATCAAAGGACTTGGGAAATCTTTGCATGGAAAACCTCTTTTCAACAAACTCGACCTATTTATCAACAAGGGAGATAAGATAGCCTTCCTAAGTAAGGATAATCTCGCCCTTAATTATTTATTCAAAATATTGATGGGTGAAGAGGAAGCAGACAATGGTTCGTTCAAATTTGGACAAACAATCACCAATGCTTACTTGCCCAATGAAAACGAAAAATACTTCCAATCAGATGATACTTTGATTGATTGGTTGAGAGAACATTCTGAAGGGGACAAAGACGAAGTATATATCAGAGGGTTTCTAGGGAAGATGCTCTTCTCTGGAGAAGAGTCATTGAAAAAGTCTAGTGTATTATCAGGTGGTGAGAAAGTACGTTGTATGCTATCCAGAATGATGCTTCAACAAGCCAATCTTTTGATACTTGACGAACCAACCAACCACCTTGATTTGGAATCTATCACGGCATTCAATAATTCTTTGAAGGATTACAAAGGGACGGTATTATTCACATCTCATGATCATACGTTCACGCATACTATCGCTAACCGGATCATTGAGATAGGGCCAAATGGCTACATGGACAAGTTATGTACCTACGATGAATATGTGGAAAATGAAGCATTTGAATCACAGCGCGTTAAGCTATATTCATAAATAGACAATCAATCTATCAGTAATTTAAAGCGTCAATATTCACTTATTGACGCTTTTTTTTTTTACTCAATTGTGTATATTTGAATCTTATCAAAACAATAGTAACCGACTACCATGGGAAGAGCATTTGAATTTAGGAAAGCCAGAAAAATGAAACGTTGGGGCCAGATGGCTAAAACTTTCACAAGAATCGGAAAAGATATTGTGATCGCTGTAAAATCAGGTGGTCCAGATCCGGATAGTAATTCACGACTGAGGGCGATCATGCAGAATGCCAAAGCTGCTAACATGCCTAAAGACAATGTAGAACGAGCAATCAAGCGAGCGATATCCAAAGATCAAGGCGACTACAAAGAAGTGCTTTTCGAAGGATACGGGGCTCATGGCATCGCTGTATTGGTAGAGACTGCCACGGACAACAATAATAGAACGGTAGCCGATGTAAGAAGCTACTTCACAAAATACAATGGCAACCTAGGTACTTCTGGATCTGTAGAGTTTATGTTCGATCATACGTGCAACTTCAGAATTGACAAAGAAGGACAGGATGTAGAAGAACTTGAGTTGGAGTTTATTGACTGCGGAGCAGAAGAAGTATTTGACGATGAAGATGGCATCATGATATACGGACCATTCGAAAGCTTTGGAAGTATCCAGAAAGAATTAGAAAGCAGAAGCATTGAAATACTCTCTTCTGGGTTTGAAAGAATCCCCAATATCACCAAAGAGCTTACCGATGAACAAAAAGTAGATATCGAAAAACTACTTGAGAAACTTGATGAAAATGATGATGTGCAAAATGTATATCACAATATGGTAGAGTAAGTTGTGTGGTGATTAGTGTTTTGTGTTTTTTGAATTGAAAATTGAGATGAAAAAGAATATTATTATTGGTGTATTGGTTGCCACAAATTGCTTAGTGTTAGTTTTTGCTTTTATGCAAAAGCAAAAAGCAGACAATCGTCAAACTCAGGTATATCAGATTATGCGAGATGCAATAAGACAGCAGGAAGAGGCTCAAATTCAATTAGAGCTAGCTAATGAAGCTACAGCCAATGCTAAAGGCAATGCCATGGCAGCAGCATATGAAGTAAAGGCTCAAAGAGAACTCGTTTCAGAGTTACAAAAGAAAGTTAAATAGCACTTTCATATTAGTTGTAAATCTATTCCAAGTATATAAAGTAAATAATACCTTTTGGAACTAGAAATCCTTTATAAAGACGAGTATCTCTGTGCGATCAATAAGCCACATGGACTACTTGTACACCAATCTCCCATCGCTAGAGATGCAGATGTCTTTGCACTACAACTTCTTCGTGATCAACTGGAGCAACACGTACAGCCAGTGCATCGCATCGACCGCAAGACTGGAGGAGTCTTACTTTTTGCGCTTAATGAGGAGATTAGTAGACAGGTCCAGCCATTGTTTGCTGAGAATAAAATGGACAAAGAGTATCTAACGATACTAAGAGGCTACACAGAAGATCAAGGAGAAATAGACTATGCCTTGACAAGAGATGATGGTAAAGTTCAAGAAGCCTATACTTCTTATGAAACGATTTCTAGAACCGAAATACCGGTGCCATTTGGCCAACACTCGACCTCTCGGTATTCATTGGTGAAAGCATTCCCAAGAACTGGTCGGATGCATCAGATTCGCAAACACTTTGCTCATATCCACCACCCTATTGTTGGTGATCGTCCACATGGCTGCAATAAGCAAAACAAACTCTTCAAAGAACGCTGGAACATGGACAAGATGATGCTTCATGCGCTTAAGTTGTCATTCGTGCATCCTGCGACTGATGAAAAAGTAAATATTGAAGCACCCTTACAGTCTGAATATATTAGGATGATGGAAATGATGGGATGGAATAATGCTAAGGTGACTGCACTTATTGCAGCACCTAAAATGAGCACCTTCAATATAGCAGACCCTACATTACCTGAAGGAATATTACCTAACGAGTAATCATCTTAGCTTTCAAAGTGATCAATCTACTTGAACATATCGTCCCTAGTGATTTCTCTGACAAAATCAGACTCTATGACTACATAGGACAGTATTTCAAATCTCACATCCCCTCAAGAAAAGGGCTGAAAAAAGCCATCTCTAGAGGAGCGATACTTATTGACGACCAAAAAGCAAGTTCCGGTGATTGGATCAAAGCCAATCAAGTCATCACTCTTTTAGACTTAGAACTCAACCCACCAAAAGCATTTCCAATGAAGTTGGAAGTTGTGTTTGAAGATGATTACTTAGCGATCATCAATAAGCCAGCTGGTATCAGCGTAAGCGGAAATCAATACCGAACCATACAGAATGCACTTGTTGATCAAATCAAACTAAGCACACAAATAGACGCACTCAAATGGGCAAGACCTGTTCATCGGTTGGACAACCCTACCTCAGGGCTCCTCCTCATTGCCAAGACTGCCACTACTTTGATAGCCTTGGGCAATATGTTCAAAGATAAATCTATTGAGAAGAGATACGAAGCAATTGTGATTGGTTCGGTCGCTGAAAATGGCATAGTCAGTGCTGAAATTGAAGGAAAGTCAGCGGTGACCCATTATGAAGTGATGCTAGAAGTAAAATCACTCAAAAATGATACTTTGACACATCTCGGGTTATCTCCTAAAACTGGCCGAACGCATCAAATCCGAATTCATCTATCAGGCATAGGTCATGCGATCATGGGTGATCAACAATACGGCATTGAAGGACAAGTGTATACCGAGAAGGGTTTGTTTCTTGCCGCTGTAGGGCTTTCATTTGTTCACCCAAACACCTGTGCTCCTTTTGAGGTCAAAATACCCACTCCCCATAAGTTCACTTCTTTAATGGAAAGGGAACAGAGGAGATGGAATAAGTATAATTAGGAAATAATCAATATGACAATAAAAGTAGACGTTTAACTTTTTATAAAAGGATCTAATTAAGACTATAATCTTGCATCATTATTCATGAAAATTTAGGCCAAAAACACTTTACTTTATTAAAATCAGAAGGACACAATAAAACTATCAGTGTCTTACTTCGATTTCTTTAAAGAGAAGTTATTTAAAGAATGAAAAAACAGCAATTTGAGGACTCATTATCAATTACTTACATCGGTGAATTTGAATTATCACTAACTTTACCAATCATTATTATCCATTTCATATTACTGACTTAGGCCACGTAATCCAATATCATCATGGATACCCTCACAAGGCCAATACTGCAGTTTTAACTTTCTTCACGTCAGAATCAGTCCAAGCCAGCATTACCTCATTGCCAATCAAAGCAATCTGAGGAAACCCACTGCTTCGGCTCTCAGATGAGGCGGTTAGTTGGTATCTTTTGAGAATGTTCCCTTCATTATCCACTTTCGCTGCTACAACATCACTTCCTTCCATCCAGCTAACAAATATAGTCTCTGCATCAATCATATCTATATCTACTCGACCTATAGCCTTTCCTTGATCCAGTTGGATTGGTTCTGCGAATGTTGCTCCAGAGTTGTTAGAGAATGCCAAATTAACCTTAGCGACTCCATCAGGGGATGTAAACCATGCAACTGCAACATTATTACTGCGCGCAACTATTCTAGGTCCGTTCACAGGACATCCAGCAATATTCCAATGATCATTATTTATTGTTTCTGGAGAAGTCCATGATCCATTGACCAATCGAACGATAGACATATCTCTTATTTCGTCTTCTGAACGATCGCGATAAGTCACCACAGGTCCTTTATCAGTCATTGTTGCACTGGTCTGACAACAGTCACAAACTCTACCGTCAAGTTCTACCTCATTGCTAAGGTCAAGATTAGTTGATAGAGTTGCTGCTCTAATGGTCATCGCACCGCCACCTCCATGGCCCTCATGTTCACCTGCATCAGCTGACATAGTATTTCGACCATCAAGCCATGTCAAAAAGAAGTTACCATCATCCATCGGTAACATGGAAACAAAACCATGCTCTGCATTGACAGAATCTCTATGAAGCTTGATAGGTTCTGACCATTTTGTGTCATTAGATTTTTTAGAGACTACCTTGACATCATAAGTATAGCTCCCTGTATCACTCATTTGTAAGTAGTGCGCGATTTTATCTCCTGACTTGTTTACTGCCATAGCAGGATAGTCTGCCCAGTTAACGAACCAATCATCCCCTTCAGCAATCGTTTCTGGAGATGACCATTTGGAATCCACCCACTTGGAGAATTTCAGGGTCGCATTTTCATCTTGTCTTTCTACCCACGACAAATAGAGGTTGCCATCGGCTCCGGCAATGAGGTTTGGTTCTTCACTTTTTTCAGCTGCAGGTGAAGTTATTTGCTTTGTTAGTTGCTGTGTTTCTTCTTCTTTATCCTTTACTGCACATGACTGAATCAAAGTAAATGATATCATTATCAGCAAGGCAAATTTGTTCATTTTTCTCATTTTGATAGATTTTTGATTTCTTGAATTGACTCGGATGATCCCCAATCTTTACTTCCACTTTCGGTAACCATCAACTCTCCGTTGCCATCGATAATGAAAGTCGTTGGCAAAGAAGCAATGCCCAATGACTCTGGGGAGGATTTCAAACTGATAAATTTCAGGTCGTAATTATTGCGACCAACAAACTTATTAATCCTTACAACCTCTTCGTCAGATGCGAAAAGTAGCACGTAATCAGTAGGATCTAAGTTAGCTTGTAGCACCTCCATAGAAGGAAGTTCTTTGATACATGGCTTACACCAGGTAGCCCAGACATTAAGGATAATTGTTTTTCCTTTATAATCTGAGAGCTTTATGATCTTGCCATCTAGATCAGCTAACTGAATTCCATTCGCAAAATTGCTTTCAGAAGTGCTATTTTCAGATGTGTTTGGATTGGAACACTGGGTGATAATTAATATCACCAGTATTCCAAGAATCAATTTTGCGTTCATTTTAAAGTTGCCAAAGTTTCTTTTACACTTCCACAATGTAACATCATATCTCCGAAATATGGATTATTCACTTCTTTCTCGGCACTTAACCAAAATGCTCCTTTGTTGCTGAATGCCATAGGACAATATTGACGATAAATTTCATCATTATTCCCTTGAGTTGATTTGATCAGAGTATAGACATTGTCAGAAAGACTATTAAAATGATCTCTTTGATGTGAAGCTGTTTTAGTTTCTTCGATGTGTTCTGCATCAAATCGAATATCTGCAATTAGTTTGTCTTGAATATCTCCCAAAGTCTCTACTAATTTAGCTGCTGCCGCACTTGCTGCTTCACCATTCGTTTTCACCAACGCATCTTTAACTTCTAAATAAGCGGTAAGTATGTTTTGAGATTGTTCTTTAGATACACTCATTTCTTCAGTACTTACTTTTTCATCAGCTGCTGCTTCATGCTGGTGATCACTGTGACCTGATTCTTCCGTTTTGGATTGACTGCAGGCTACAAAGCTCATACTCATTCCCGCTAATACTAATGTTGTCAATATGCTGTTTGTACTTCTCATTATTTTAATTTTAGATTATATTTTTTACTAATTGTTTACTACTTCTAATGATACTTTAAGTTCAGCCCATTCCAAGTTGATGTATCCATTTGAACCTTCAGAATCTACAACTGAATACTTCAAGGCTTCAACAAATTCATTTTCCTCTGGAACAACCGTGACACGAACAATATCTTCTTCATGGTTATAGTCATCGGCAAGGTGTTGATCCCAGTTCTTGTTAATAATGACCGTCCATTCTTTTTCACCAGGTATAGTGAAGAAAGCGTATTTTCCCTTAGATATTTCAACCTCACCGATTATCACATCGTTACTGAAATTAATAGAAGTGGCATTATGAGCTCCTGAGGCCCACACTTCTCCATAAGGTACTAATCCACCCCATACTTGTCGTCCTCTTACGCTTGGTGAACTATATTCAATATGGACATGGTTCTCTCCTATATTGGCCATCGTATTAGTCTTAGGACTTTTTGCTTTCTTTTTAGGAACATCCTCAGAAGAAGGAGTGCCATGATGGGCATGTTCATTCGTTTCTTCTTTCACTTCTTGCTTTGACGTGTTTTGACAAGACCAAAATAGCAGTACTGATACTGCAATTGCTAATGTGTATTTCATAGTTATTAGGTTTAGTTTATTTATTGTTTGATTTCTTCTTTTACTTCTCCACAAGTGAGCATGGCATCCCCAAAATATGGATTACGAATTTCTTTTTCAGTACTCAGCCAAAACCCTCCGTTGTTATTATCTGCCATTGGACAGAATTCTAAATACAATACTTGATCACCTTCCATTTCTACCCCTAGCTGCTTTACTGCATCTGACAGTGACTGACTTAGCGTTAAGAAAATAGCCCTTTGCTCGGATATGCTAACTGATTGAGATATTAATTTTAAATCATTGTTTAATGACTTCAGAGATTTCATCCATACATTATGTGCATCTTCCAATACTAAGCTCATATCAACTTTTCCTAACGCTGTCTGAATAGCCTTTACATCTCCTTGTATATTGGTGTCATCCTCGATCAATTTATCTTTAAGAGATAAGTAACTCTTGACAGCTGCTCCTAATTGTTTTTTAAACTTAGTAGGGACTGTAGCTTTGTCAATAGTAAGGGTTGATTTCATTTCAGACATCTCCGTGTCTGTCATATCTTCGCTATCACCTCCTCCATGATTATGACCTGTACTTACCCTCCCTCCTGTGGGGTTCATCATGCTTTTCTTTCCTGCCAATTGTGCGGAAGCATCAATTTTAAACACACCATTGCTTGCTATTTCTTCACCTTCTTTGAGTCCCTCTTTCACGATGTAAAAATCACCCGCATCCTCGCCTAAGATTACCTCTCTGTAGATAAAAGAATTGTGATCTCTGTTGGGTAGCTTTATATATACCACTGCGCGTTTTCCTGTCCATAGAACGGCCGACTTAGGCACTAATATTACAGGTTCATTTCCAGGTAATTTTGATGTGATGACGCCATTGGCAAACATGTCAGGTTTTAATTGGCCTTTTCTGTTGGGTAATTCTACTCTGACATAGGCCACTCTCGTTTGGGGATCAATAAAAGGGTCAATAAATGTGACTTTACCATCAAATGACACTCCTGGAATGGACTTGAATTCAATAGCCAGCTTATCTCTCAATTTGATCCAAGACAAATCATTTTCGTATGCTTCAAAAAGAACCCATACTTTACTCAAGTCAGTGATTTCAAATAGAATCTGTCCTTCTTTAAAATGATCTCCTTCAGACACCATTCGCATACTCACGTATCCACTGTATTCAGATAAAATATCAACATTCGTCTGAACTTCTCCTGACTTTTCTAAAGCCACAATTTGCTCATTTGTCAGTTTCCATTGCTTCAGCTTATTCCTAGCAGCTTCAACAAGCACAGGATTGGTTGATTCGTCTTTCAATACTTCAAACAATTCTTTTTGTGCCGTCACCAATTCTGCAGAATATACCGATGCCAGTTTCTGACCTTTCCTTACTTTCTCTCCTGTAAAGTTTACAAATAACTTCTCAATTCTTCCAGGAAAATGAATCGCCTGTGAAAACATCAACCGTTCATCTGCTTTTACTTTACCCAACAATCGTATCTCTTTTTCTGGGTTTTCTTTCTTTGCTACAAACGTTTGTATCTCTGCCAATTTCATTGCGGAAGCAGACATTGGAACTTCATCAGGTAAAGCATCTTCACCTTCCATAGAGTTGTCTAATGGAATCAGATCCATTCCACAGAGCGGACACTGCCCAGCCTCATCCTGTTGTATTTGAGGGTGCATCGAGCACGTCCAAATTTCCGAATCTTCTGATTCATCATGTTGATGAGTTGAGTTTTCTTCCTTCACGGAAGAGCCCCCGATAAACTTACCAATCACTATTCCAATTGACAATACCAGAATGAGCATTACCCATTTATTATTTAATATCTTTTTCATCTTCCTAATGTTATTTGCCTGATAAATAATTGATAAATGCGGCTGCAGCATTTTTATCTGCTCTCGCCTTATCATATTCTAGGGCATATTTTAATACTTTTCTTTCCATTCTTAACACCTCGTCAAAATTTTGCCCATCACTTGAGTAAGCTGTTAATAGAATATTTAAGGACTTTTCTGCCAGTTTCGATTGTCTTTGATACAGGTCAATTCTTCGATCTCCATCTTTATAATCCTTAAACCCCTTCTCGAATAGATACGTCAACTGATTTTGCTTATCCACTTTCTTGAATTGAGTGGCTTCAAAATTTAATGAGGCCTCCTTAACCATTGCCGTATATTTCTTTCGATATAAGGGTATAGAAATTCCAATTTTTGGGAATAGGAAAGCATCTTGACCATTCTCACTTCCTAAATTTTGATTGCTGCTTTTTCCTATTACCGAATAATCAAACCCAACAGTAAACTGAGGAAGTCCCATTTTTTTGGCTGCCACTTCCTGATTTTGCCATGACACCATTTTGTACTCTAGTTGCTTTACCATATGGTTTCGAACCCTAATACTGTCTAGTAATACTTCCTTAGAAATGGTCAAATTGTCATTCCATAAAGTATCAGGAATTGTTATAGGATTGCTCTCGAAAGTATTAAGAAGCTTGTTGAACTTAACTTCCAAAGCAGATTTACTATCGGATAAGTATGCCAATTGATTTTTGAGTTCATTAATCTCCATTTCCACTCTCATTTCATCTACTACTGATGCTTTTCCTGTTTCAATTTTGATAATGGCCAATTGTTGAAAAGTATTCAAAATGCGAATATTCTCCTCTGTAATTCCTATTCCCCGATTGATAAAATAGACATTATAATAGGTCGATTTAATCTCAAAAAACAGCTTAGATTTTGCCTCTTCAAATACTTCATACTTTGATTTGGCCATTTGAATAGCAACATTTTCCTTGGCTTGCAATGTTCCAAACCATGGTAGCATTTGACTCAATCCCAGTTTCGCCTTCTGAGGTCCTACTCTTGTTTCTATAGGTGATATAAAATATCCGAAAGACAAACTAGGGTCAGGAAGTGCACCTACTTGTGGTACTCGCTCCAAAGCTGCGTTGTATTCGGTAAATTTTGCTTTTAACCCAGGATTATTTTCTGCAGCTACCACTAGGTAGTTGTTTAGTTCTGTTTGTGCTTGCGCTTTCACGACAAATAGTAACAGAATGATCGTTATATATTTAATCATCGTTTTCATAATTCTATTTGTTTAACTGCATAACCTTATTCTCCTGCCACATACTATATAATACAGGTACAATGAACATCGTCATTACCTGAATCAACATTCCTCCAAATAAAGGAATCGCCATTGGCCCCATTATGTCAGAGCCTTTCCCTTGAGAAGTCAACACAGGGATTAGTGCAATAATTGTGGTGGCCGCAGTCAGCATGGCGGGTCTTACCCTTTTGGATGCTGCAAATAAGACCGCTGCTCTGATCGCCTCTTTGGTATCAGGCTTCTCCTTTTCAAATCTTTGTTTAAGATAAGTCCCCATGATCACGCCATCATCAGTGGCAACCCCAAACAAAGCAATAAAACCAACCCAAACAGCTACACTAAGGTTTACAGTATGTACTTGAAACAAATCCCTTAGATTGATGCCACCCACAGAAAAGTTTATGAACCAGGCTTGATCATAAAACCAAAGCATGATGAAACCTCCTGAAAGTGCGACTAGCAGACCACTGAATATCATTGTAGTAGTAACAACTGACTTAAATTGAAAGTATAAAATCAAGAATATGATTAAGAGTGATATAGGAACTACAATCATTAATCGTTTGGTTGCTCTTACCTGATTTTCATAATTCCCTGTAAATCGATAGCTCACTCCAGCTGGAAGTACAAATTCACCTGATTCTAGCTTTTCTTTCATCAGTGCTTGGGCATCTTCTACGACATCAACTTCTGCAAATCCTTCCTTTTTATCAAAGATCACATAGCTAACTAAAAAAGTATCTTCACTTTTAATCACCTGAGGACCTCTTACATAGTGAATATCTGCCAGTTCTTCCAAGGGAATCTGAACCCCTTCAGGGGTAGGAATTAACACCCTTTTCAAATCCTCTGGATTGTCCCGGTATTCTCTGGCATATCTTACACGTACTCCAAATCGCTCACGACCTTCAACCGTTGTCGTCAGTTGCATTCCCCCTATCGCTGCTCCTATCACTTTTTGCATATCCTCTATGGTCAATCCATACCGAGCGATTGCAATTCTATTGATTTTCAACTCCAAATAGGGTTTGCCAACCACTCTGTCAGCAAATACTGCTGAAGCTTGAACACTTGGCACTTGTTTAAGTATGCTTTCAATATCATAGCCTACATTTTCAATCGTTTCTAAGTCAGGACCAAACACCTTGATGCCCATTGGAGCTCTCATACCTGTAGCCAACATAACCAATCGCGTTTCTATAGGCTGTAACTTTGGAGCGGATGTCAATCCCGGGATCTTCGAATGCTTTATGATGTCTTTCCATATATCATCTGGTGATTGAATCTCTTCTCTCCACTGTCTGAAATATCCTCCATCTTCGTCCTCAATTAAATCTTTCGTGGCAATAGACCTGAATTCATCGGCTGTATACTTATAGGTAGATCCGTCCTTTAATACAAAAGCATTATTTTCATTTGTTCTGAAACGTATTTTGTGTCCATCTTCATCGACCTTGAATTCTGGTAAATAGTTGATAACGTTTTCGTACATGGAGACTGGAGCAGGATCTAGTGCCGAATTTACACGTCCCCATTTCCCAACCGTCACATCAACTTCGGGGATTGAGTTCAAGTGCCTATCCAATTTTCGAATCACATCCACATTTTCTTCTATTCCAGAATGTGGCATGGTGGTGGGCATGAGTAAGAAAGAACCCTCATCCAAAGTCGGCATAAACTCCTTCCCCATACCAGGAAAAGTACTTTCCATAGATTTCCAAGAGCTAGTTTGACGAATATCCCAACCTATCGCATCAGTAGAATTGGCTACAACCCCAAATACACTATTAAATCCCAACCATGCATTCATGCCAAAAAGGATGACTAACATTGGTGCTAATAAGAACTTCCACTTATTTTCTAAACACCAACCTAATATTCGTTTGTAAAAAATGATGATGAGCATTAGAGCAGATAAAATTAGTCCAATCACAACTGCCACGAATAGAATATTGGTGAAGAAACTATTCTGTGCACCCAGAGGAGTCCACACCAAGGCAATGAAGTAAACAACTATAAAAACGGTAATAGCAATGTTAATAATGTTGACATACTTTCGTTTATCCTCCGGCCATTTGAATTCAAGTAGATTATTGACGCCATATAGGATTAGTGCCAATGACAACCAACTTCCATAACCTATAATAAAAGTAGCTCCAAGTAAGATCAAAAGGTAGTTCCATACTTTGCTCAACTTTCCTTTGTCGAATCTTATTGAAAACACAATATGTGCAAATGTCGGGATGAACAACAAGCCAATTATCAAGGCAGATATCATCGCAAACGTTTTGGTATATGCCAGCGGTGTAAATAGCTTACCCTCTGCTGCTTGCATCGCAAAAACAGGCAAGAAGCTTACGATGGTTGTAAACAATGCCGTGATTACTGCTGTTGCTACTTCTGTTGCTCCATCATATATTACACCCAATAATTGCCTGCCTGATTTTCCGGCATTTTCTGGTAGTTCAACATGTTGGATGATATTCTCTGTAAATACAATACCGACATCGACCATCACGCCAATGGCAATAGCAATACAGGAAAGAGCAACAATATTGGCATCTATACCAAATTGCCTCATCATGACAAATGTAATCAGCACTCCTATCGGCAAGAGGCTGGCGATAAGAATCGAAGCACGAAGGTTCAACACCATGATAATCACAACGATTAGTGCAATTAGCATTTCCAGTGAAAGTGCCTCTTCTAGCGTTCCCAGTGTTTCTTTAATCAAACCTGTTCTGTCATAAAAAGGGACTATCGTCACCCTAGAGATAGTACCATCTGCCAATGTTTTAGAAGGTAGGCCTGCTTCTATTTCACCTATTTTCTGCTTGACTCGATCGATAACTTGTAGTGGATTCGCCCCGTATCGAGCAACGACCACACCTCCTACTGCTTCCGAACCACCTTTGTCCAATCCACCTCTCCGCGTAGCCGGGCCAAATGAAACCTTAGCCACATCTTTTAGTCGAATCGGTACATTGTCATTAGAAATGATTACACTTTCCTCAAGATCACTCAGGCTTTCTATATAACCCAATCCGCGAATCAAGTACTCTACTTTGTTGTATTCGATGGTTCTGGCACCAATATCAAGGTTACTCTTTTTTACGGCCTGCATTATTTGAGCGACCGTTACATGGTAGGCTTTCATTGCATTGGGATCAATATCAACTTGATATTCCTTTACAAAGCCTCCGATAGTTCCTACTTCAGATACACCTTTTACAGCGGTGAGTGCGTAGCCCACTTGAAAGTCTTGGATAGTTCTTAACTCATGAGGGTCCCATCCTCCGGAAGGATTTCCTTCTTGATCTCTTCCTTCAAGCGTATACCAATAAACCTGACCGAGCGCGTTGGCATCAGGCCCTAGGGCTGGAGAAACCTCATTGGGTAATAAATTCCTGGGCAAAGAGTTCAATTTCTCTAGGACTCGTGTTCTACTCCAATAGAACTCTACATCATCCTCAAAGATTAAGTAGATACTGGACAAGCCAAAAATAGAATTGCTACGTATCGTTTTGACTCCTGGTATACCAAGTAAAGCAGTAGTCAAAGGATAACTTATTTGATCCTCAATATCTTGTGGTGATCGTCCCGTCCATTCGGTGTATACTATTTGCTGGTTTTCCCCTATATCTGGGATTGCATCTACCGGCACTGGATTTCTTGGGATGATTGATGCTCCCCAATTGAATGGCGCATTAGATATACCCCACAGTATCAACCCTCCAAGCAAAAGCAAGGTGACAAGCTTATTTTCAAGAAAATACTTGATTATTTTATTTAACATTTGAATACATTTTGATGTTGAAAATGGGCTATAAGAATATAGCAATTACCTCCTTCGAATTAGAAAGGGCAATAATATCAAATCAAAAGTATCAGATAAGGAAAGACTGATTCAGAACAGGAATATCTGCAATCAGTGGTGGGGAATCGTAGTAGACGTAAGGTCTGTTATTATCAATCTCGTTTAGATTTGGGGATAGATAAGTATAGGCGAAAGCAAATAAGAAGATGTTGTTCACATCCACTGATGTCAACTCACCACTATAATCATCTTCAATATTATATTCAGAATACTGATTAGAGCAACAGGCAGACTCATTCACAATCGTTGTGTCATGCTCATGATGGACAGGGTTCTTTACCATTTCCATCATACCACAATCCACGTTTGTATCCCCAATAGCCAGAGCGGACTCCACTGCATGACCACCACAAAAATGTGTAGAAAGTGTGAATCCCATACTGCTTAATAGCAAGAGACAGGACATGAATATGGAGAGTATCTTCTTCACTGTAAACAAATATACGTCAAATTAATATTTAAGATTTATAAAATTTTGATTAAAGCTTATATCATTCTGTATTTAGCTTGTAATTATCGTTGGGACCTGGTCTAGTTAATCCTGAGTTCATAGAAACCAGTCAGCCAATCATAACCAATAGCAGGGATATATTTTTGCTTTGACACTATTTTTTTGGTTTCCTACCAGAATTATGGGATTTCACAATTTTCCAATCCTCCCCAATTTTCTTCAATACTGTTGTAGAAACCCCTTCTCTTTCAATAACCTTTTCTTCTTCTTTAAGAACTATTGTGTATAAGTATGACTCCGTTGTAAAGGCATAAGGTAAATCCACAGTTACTTCAACAACATAATTGCTATATGTAAATGATTTGAAGTGGCCTAATTCAGGGCCAATATGATGCGCTATATAATCTTGGTAGGTTCCTTCTATTTTACCAGTTTCTAAAATTTGTGAGTTACTTACGAAAAGTATATCAGTACCTTTAACATCAAGGCTTTCTAAAGCTGAGTTATATTTATTTAGCACTTCTTTCACTTGTTCTTCTTCAGAAGATTGTGCTTGTACATTGAATGTCATCAATTGAAAAAAGGATAACATGACTAAGGTGATTATTGATTTTACATTCATATTTTTCATAGTTTATTCTGTTTCTTATTGATTGATTTTTCCGTTGTAATATAGTCTATCTCCCCTATTACTATCTTTTCTTTATTGCTTTTTTAAATCTTGATGCTTTTCAAACGCAAGCTATTTACAATTACTGAAACTGAACTAAAGCTCATTGCCGCTGCTGCGATCATTGGAGAAAGTAAAAGACCAAATACCGGAAACAAAACTCCAGCAGCAATTGGGATACTAACTACATTGTAAATAAAAGCAAAGAATAGATTCTGTTTGATGTTTTTCATTACTTCATTGCTTAGGTTCTTTGCCTTTAGAATCCATAGTAGATCACCTTTGACCAGCGTAACTTCTGAGCTTTCAATGGCTACATCAGTTCCAGTGCCCATAGCGATTCCTATGTCGGCTTGTGCTAAGGCGGGGGCATCATTGATGCCATCGCCTGCCATTGCCACCACCTTCCCTTTTAATTGCAATTCCTTAATAAATTCAAGCTTATCTTGCGGCAAACATTCAGCCTTATAATTGGAAAGGTTCAATTGCTGTGCAACTGACTTTGCTGTATTGGCATTGTCACCAGTCAACATGATAACTTCAACACCTTGATCTTGCAGTAATTCAATGGCCTTTTTACTCGTTTCTTTAATGGCATCAGTGATGCTCACATATCCAACGACAATGCCCTCAATAGAGATATAGGAAACGGTCTTGCCTTGTATTTGCTCTTGTGCAACTTTAACTTCTACCTCTTTCGTTATTACTACCTCTACCTGCTCCATCAATTTACTATTGCCTACAGCAATTTTTTTGTTGTCGAGAGTTCCTATTACCCCTTTACCTGAAACGGCTTCAAAATCATTGACGGATTGAAGAGTTATATTATTCTCCTTTCCGAATTTCACAATGGCTTCTGCCAATGGATGTTCGCTGTACTGATTTAATGAGGCTAAATAACCAAGCAAAGCATTATCATCATTGCCAGATAAATCAACTACTTTTTCAACCGATGGTTTTCCCTCTGTGATCGTTCCTGTTTTATCAGTAATCAATACATTGACTTTATTTAAGTTTTCTAAAGCTTCTGCATTCTTTATTAGCACACCATTTTGAGCTCCTTTTCCGACACCCACCATTACGGACATGGGGGTAGCCAGTCCAAGTGCACAAGGACATGCGATGATCAATACAGCAATTGCATTGACAAAAGCATAAACCAATGCTGGTTTTGGTCCAAATGTATACCATGCACCAAAGGTTATGATAGCAACAAAAATCACGATGGGTACAAAATATTTAGAAATTTTATCTGCCAATTTCTGAATGGGCGCCCTTGATCTACTGGCATTTTTTACCATTTGAATAATTTGAGAAAGTAGTGTTTCAGCACCAACTTTTTCGGCTTGCATCACAAATGACTTGTTGCCATTAATGGTCCCCGATCTGACTTGGTCTCCAACATCCTTATCAGCAGGAATAGGTTCTCCTGTGATCATGGATTCGTCTATACTACTATTGCCTTCTACAATTTTTCCATCTACAGGAATTTTATCACCCGGCTTTACGCGTAACAAGTCTCTCTTTATGATATCACTGATGGAGATTATTTTATCATCTTCGTTTGCCGTGACGAGTACTGCTTCTGTAGGAGCTAGTTTTAATAATGCTTTGATAGCACCACTGGTCTGACTATGGGCTTTGGCTTCTAATAGTTGTCCCAATAAAACTAAAGTTAAGATAACCGTGGTAGCTTCGAAATAAACGAAAACAGTGCCGCTATGCGTTTTAAATTCTTCGGGAAAAATATCAGGTGAAAGCATCGCTACAACACTGAAAACCCATGCAACACCTGCTCCAATACCAATTAAGGTAAACATGTTGAGATTCCAAGTGACAACCGATTTCCAAGCACGTTCGAAGAACATCCAGCATGCATAGAATACCACTGGTAGTGATAGCCCTAATTGAATCCAATTCCAGTTTTGTTGTGATAGAAATTTCGCTAATGGATTTCCGGGAATCATATCACCCATGGCAATTATGAATATGGGGATTGTAAAGAGAACTGCTATTTTCATTTTGTTTAGCAGCTTCTGGTAGGTCTTATCTTCTTCACTCTCTTTAGGCGCCATAGGTACCAAATCCATTCCACAGATAGGACAAGATCCAGGAGTATCTTTGATTACCTCTGCGTGCATTGGACAAGTGTATTGAGAAGCCACCACTAATTTTGGTTGCTCGACTAAATGCATTCCACAAACTGGGCAATCGCCAGCTTTGCCATATGTCTTTTCGCCCTCACAATGCATGGGGCAATAAAAGACACCATTGCCATCTGGTTTATGATCGTGCGAGTGAATATGGCCATGTTCATGTGTAGCATGTCCGTTTTTATTTTCGGGATTTTCTATCGTATAGTGTAGTCCGGCTTTTGTCAAAGTCTCCTGTAATTTTTCTACCGGAATAGGAGAAGTCATTTCTATGACTACTGCATTGGTCTTCAAATTAGCCTTTACTTTTTGAACTTCCTTTAAGTTGCCTAAAGTTTCTTCTACATTGGCTTTACAACCACTGCAAGACATTCCAGAGATATTATATTCCTTTTTCATACTGACAAATTTCAGCTATTATGTAAGGATCTATGTTACACAATTAAGTGTAAGTGTTATATCTTTTTGTT
>JAWUWD010000141.1:0-19213 GCA_034112085.1 Cyclobacteriaceae bacterium | reverse complement strand
GTATCTATATTTGTTCGGGTGTTTTCAAGATTGGTAATTATTTCCAAATTTGAGATTTTAGAAAGTAAACTATCTTTTAATAATTCAACTAAGTCAATGATGTAATCTTTTAAATCGATGTAGGATAAGTCTTTTGCCTGATATAGTTTTTCATGAACCAGCGCCATTCCCATTATCCTGCTTTTCGTTTCTTCTAACACATCTTTCACCTCGTCACTGTCAGTATATCCCGATTGTATAGAGAGCATCGAACTAATCACCTGCATGTTGTTTTTTGTACGATGGTAGAGTTCACGCAGCAGCAACTCTTTTTCTTCTAGCGACTTTGCTATTTTGTCTTCTATTATTTTACGTTCAGTAATGTCCTGTGTGACACCAAATATTGTTTTCTCATTTTTGTTGCCGATAGTGCCATGTTCAAGTGCGACTATATGAAGCTTTCTGATTTCTCCAGAGGGTCGTTTAATTCTAAACTCAAAAGGAACAAACATTTCATCCATGAGCAATGTGCCAATACTTTGCTCCACCTTATGCAAATCTTCGGGTAACACGGCCTTAGATACATTCTCATTAGAAGGATAAAAATCCTCCTTGGTTACTCCGTAAATGTTATACATTTCATCAGACCATTCGGCTTTGTCTGTTGCCATATCCCATTGCCAACTCCCGACATGACTTAATTTTTGCGCCTGATTTAAGACATTGTTTAATTCATCTAGTCTTTCGGTTTGACGGGCTAACTCCTTTTCGTTTAATTTTCTTTGGGTGATGTCTCGAACAATTCCTAGGGTATAGGTTTCATTCGCCAATTCATACTGGCTTACCGATATTTCGCAATCGAATTCTTCTCCATTTTTTCTGAGCCCAGTTGTTTCGTAATGAATTTGGGCATGTCTTCCTGCATTTCTTTCTTCTATGGATTTTGATACTCTTTCTCGCTCAACTATATGTTCAGTAATTAATTTTCCATTTAATTCTTCCGCGTTTTCGTAACCGAATAATTTTAAATAAGCAGGGTTGAAAAAAACGCCCATCCTATTTTTAGTAACCCCAATAGCATCTTTAGAATTATTAAATATCGTTCTGAATTTCACCTCACTTTCTTTCAGGAATTTTTGTTTTTTCTTATGTTCAGAAAGTCGAAATTTTAAAAATCCGTACACTAAAAAAGAAGCCATTAATACATATAGAAGCCTTGCCCACCATGTTTCCCACCAAGGGGGATGCACTACAAAGCTGATACTTGCCTCATCGCTCCATAGGAAATTACGACCTCTTGCCCGCACTCTAAAGGTATAAGTCCCCTGCGGAATATTTCTATAATCTACCTTTCCTTCTTTGGTGAAAGGTAACCAGTTCTCGTCCAGACCTTCGAGTATATAACGATAGACGACATCAAATTGCTCATTGAATTTCATGCCACTGTAATGAAAGGTGAGGTGACTTTGATCATGGGGTAACTCAAGGTTCAGTGGGAGATGGTAGGGTCCCAGATCTTCTGTTCCGCTCCAACTAATGCCAGCCCTTGTGAGTGCGCTGGTATCTGGCGGGAAATTGGAAAGAAGTAAGACACTATCGCGACCAGGAAAAAAAAGTGTATCGGTATTAATGTCTTTCATTGTTTTCATCTTTTCTGTTACCTCAGACGTTCTACTCCAGTCGATTGATTTTTGCCCGATGTCTATCGCGGTGAGAAACATAGTCGGTTTGAGCGTATCAGCCAAAGGAGGTTCGAATGCGGTAAGTACACCTCCTACACCACTCCACATTGTGCCTTTTTCAGATACCTCGTCTGTTTTTGTGAAAAGCATGGGATTTCCCGGACCAATGAAATCTATGTATTTAAATCCATGGGTTTTGTTCCAGCTGGTTAATTGATAACCTTCTTCTTTGGCTGTGAAACGAGTAAGCCCGGTGCTCGTGCCTGCCCAGACATCACCCAGACTGTCCATGGCTAACTGATTGACAGTATTGTCTGCTAGGCCTTCTTGGATGCCATAATGGGTAAAACTGCCAGCTTCAAAAATATCTATTCCTCCTCCAGCAGTTCCTATCCAAATAGCCCCTGTGGCCGATTCTAACAAACTATAAACACTATTACTGCTTAAGCCTTCTTTGGTGCCATAATGAAGAAAACGACCCGATTCAAAAACAGATAAACCGCCCCCCATTGTCCCTATCCAAATAGCTCCAGTGGAAGATTCCAATAAACTCCAGACACTATTACTGCTTACCCCTTCTTCTGTTCCGTAATGGGTAAAACTGCCAGCTTCAAAAACATCCACACCTCCTCCATAAGTGCCAATCCAGATGGCTCCTGTGGACGATTCCAATAAACTCCTGACGCGATTGCTACTTAACCCTTCTTGGGTGCCGTAATGGGTAAAACTACCAGCTTCCAAAACGTCTACACCTCCTTTTGCGCCATAAGTTCCTATCCAAATAGCCCCTTTGGAGGATTCCAAAAGACTACTAACATAATCACCTTTTAAGCCTTCTTGAATTCCATAATGGGTAAATTTACCCGATTCAAGAACATTTACACCTCCTCCAGCAGTCCCAGCCCAAATGGCCCCTGTAGTGGATTCCATTAAACTCCAAACACGATTACTACTTGCCCCTTCCTTTACATCATAATGCGTAAAAAGGTCCGACATTAAAACATCAACACCTGCTCTATAGGTCCCTATCCAAATAGCTCCTGTGGTGGATTCCATTAAACTCCAAATATTATTACTGCTTAAGCCTTCTTCTGTACTATAATGAGTAAAACTACCCGATTCAAAAATATTCACCCCTGCCGCAGTTCCTATCCAAATTTCCCCTGTGGAAGATTCAAGTAAATTAAAGATACGTTCACTGCTTAACCCTTCTTGGGCGCCATAATGAGTGAAACTGCCAGCTTCAAAAACATCTACACCTTCATCAGTCCCTATCCAAATTGCCCCTGTGGTGGATTCCAATAAACTCCAGACGCTATTATTACTTAAACCTTCTTCTGTATCATAATGGGTAAAACTGCCTGATTCAAAAACATCCACGCCTCCATCCATTGACCCTATCCAAATAGCTCCTGTATTCGATTCTAATAGACTATAGGCTCGATTACTGCCTAAACCTTCTTCTGTGCCATAATGGGTAAAACTGCCCGATTCTAAAATATCAATTCCTCCTTCAGTGGCTATCCAAATTGCCCCTGTGGCTGATTCTAATAAACTATAAACACGATTATTACTTAAGCCTTCTTCTGTGCCATAATGGGTAAAACTGCCCGATTCAAAAACATTTACGCCTCCTCCATAGGTGCCAATCCAAATGGCTCCTGAAGTCGATTCTAATAAACTATAAACACGATTATTACTTAAGCCTTCTCTTGTGGTATATATTTTTATTTCCTCTCCCTCCAATATGGCAAGACCATTATCGGTGCCTATCCAGATACGCCCTTGACTGTCTTCAAGTAAAGCATAACCTCTTGTTCCCGGTAGGTTTTGGTCTTGGCTTATATTGCGAAGACCATAATTATCATCATCACGTCCTATCGGGTGCCCATAGGGTTTGGAGATGGGTTTCCCCGCTTTTACTACCTTTCCCAGTGCGGGAACTATTTTACCTTTAGCGGCTATTTTTTGAGGTGTTCCTGTAAGTTGTTTTTTCGGGCTGATCGGAGTTTTAAGTTTATTAAGTAGGTTTTCGGTTATTATCGGTTGTCCTACTTTTTTCTTTATCGCAATTTTCAATGGGATGCTCTGGTCTCGTTTCACTAGCTGACCTTTCTCAATGGTGTATTTGGCATTGGGTAGGCTGTCGGGTATTTGCCGAATAGTGGGGGTGGCTTCTACAGTCTTGGGCTTTTTGAATTCTGTTTCTGAAAGAGGAAACTTCACTTTGCCAGGCTGGGTAGTGCAGCCTGAAATGAAGATACAGAGCAGGATAAATTTTATGAGGTTGAGTTGATTAGGCATTATTTTAATGAAAAGACAATTACCCATTCAGAGTTGATATTTGTAAAAGTAAAGACATATAATAATGTAGTGAATTATTAGTAAATGCTATTCATTAAAGGATGAATTCATACTATTTATGAATATAAATAGTTAAGCACCTTTCAAAAATTTGAATTATTATATTATTCAGGAATTTTGCTCCCCGCGTCTATGGAGCTAATACTTCGACTAGCTTTAAAGGAACAAATAGCTTAGGGAATCAACAGAGGTCTTTATAAGTAAATCCGAAGAGAGAACGAGTCACATCTTTGTAGCAATTTGCTGGAACATGCTTATGCATGATTAGCCAATACTTCTTGTAGCAAATCAGTGAGGTTCTTTTCGACTATTGGCTTATTTAATTTCCAGGTATTTAGAATTGATCCAATCCTGCTCAAAATCTCCTGATCATCATAACCGGACAAGAAAATTATAGGGAATTTGTATTTTTCTCTTAATATTTTTGTCACCTCAATACCGTCAATCGAATTTCTTAGGTTGATATCCATTAAGACAATATCTGGGCAGTTCTCTTCCACGCTCGCAATGGCACTTTCACCTGTTGCTACAGCTCCAGTGATTTCGTAACCACTACTCTTAAGCAATCTTCCCAAATACATCGCATTGATCGCTTCATCTTCAACAATAAGTATTTTTTTCTTGTCCTCCATGATGCTATACTCTTTCTGAGTTTAATGGTTCCTTGAACTTTAATATAAATTCAGTATCGTTTTCAGTATTTAATGTAATGGATCCTCCAAGTTGATGTTCAGAAAGCATAATGATAGAATTAAGACCATAAGAATCATGATTCTTAAAATCGAATCCTGTAGGAATACCAACACCATTATCTAAAACAGAAACACATATTTCATCACCATTATTTGTGAGTGAAATTTTTATTACCCCTTTACTGTTATCAGAAAAACCATGTTTTATGGCATTTGTAAATAATTCGTTGATAATTATTCCACATGGAATGGCCGTATCTATATTTGTTCGGGTGTTTTCAAGATTGGTAATTATTTCCAAATTAGAGCTTTTAGAAAGTAAACTACCTTTTAATAATTCAACTAAGTCAATGATGTAATCTTTTAAATCGATCCACGATAAGTCTTTTGCCTGGTATAGTTTTTCATGAACCAGCGCCATTCCCATTATCCTGCTTTTCATGTCTTCTAACGTCTCTTTAACATCGACATTGTTAGTGTATTGAGATTGTATAGAGAGCATCGAACTAATCACCTGCATGTTATTCTTTGTGCGATGGTAGAGTTCACGGAGCAGTAATTCTTTTTCTTCGAGTGACTTTTTTATTCCACCTTCTGCTATTTTACTATCAGTAATGTCTTGACTTATACCTCCCAAGCCGACCACCTCCCCAGAATCTCTCAATATAGGGTGACATATGGCTCTAATCACTTTTTGAGCCTCATTGGGAAGGCAAATTCTGTGCTCAAAATCGTATGGTGTCCCTAGACGAGCCGCTTTATCAACAGAGCTACTGAATAAGTCTTGGTCATCGGGGTGAATTCGGTTAACTAATTCATCAAAATCAGGAGCACCTTTCTTTGAGTCGAAACCCCAGATGCGAAACATTTCATCCGACCATTCTATTTTTTGAGTGGCAAGATTAAAAGACCAGCTTCCGACATGTGTTAATTCCTGTGCCTGATTTAAGGTGACGTTTAGGTCAGATAATTTCTTCTGGCTTTTTTCTAATCCTAATTGAGCTGTTAATATGCCTTCTTCAATCTGTTTTTGCCCGGTGATATCTACAAAACTGATGGCTATTTCAATAATGTCACCGGTGTTACTCAGCAAAGGAGAGCCATTAACCATGACCCAAACAATATCATCTTTATCGGGTCGAAAAAGGCCTAAAAGTTGATTCTTCATTCCTGCTTTACTAGTGGAAATCCTGTTAACAGGATATTCTGTAATAGGAAGTGGAGAATTATCTAGTTTTACAAATTTCCAATTAGGGTCGATAGCTATTTTTCCTTTCAACTGGTCATGGCTTAACCCTAATATTTCAGAAGCCCTATCGTTACTCTGTATAATAGAAGTATCCGGTGCATGTATGACAATTCCAGCCTCCATGCTCTGCATTAATACGCGATATCTTTCTTCACCTACTTCCGCTTTATCTTTTGCAATAATTAATTTTTCGTTTTAATCATCTAACTCCTTTTGAATCAATTTTCTTTGGGTGATGTCAGTTACAAAAACCGTTAGTCCAACGACTGCATTGCCATCGCCATAAATGGGTGAATAGCGATTTTCCCAGAAAGACCTATTAAGGAGTTCATCTCCATACTCTTCATCAAGAATGAAATGTTCTCCTTTAAGAACCCTGTCAAAATTATGTTGAGCGTTTCCCCTGTCATTGGGGCTTTGAATGACCTCAAGCATGTTCATGCCTACTTCTATATCTTCACCCCAGATAAATTTCATTGTTTCTTTATGGGAAACTGTGAATGCGGTATAGCAGTAATTCAGGTCAAGGGAAAAAATAATTACTCCTTTAGGACTATCAAAGATTGAATTAAGTAGCTCATTTTTCTTCCTCAGATCTTTTCCTATTCCCTTAAGCTCATGTTCGCTTTCTTCTAGGCTGTTTTTTGTGCCTCGTAATTGTTCATTCGATTCATTAAGTTCTTCATTTAAAGCCTCGTATTCTTCATTGGAAGCCTGCAATTCCTTTTCACTTTCAAGTAGTGCAATGTTTTGAACGGAGAGTTCATTATTTACCTTTTTTAATTCATCTGTACTTTTTTCTTTTTCTTCGGTTATATCATAGCAAGAACCAATGTATCCTAAGAAGGTATTATCTAGGTCATAAAATGGCCTGCCATAATCACGAATCATGCGATATTCTCCAAATTTATTCTTTAGCCGGTAATCCATTACAAACGCCTCTCTTTTATCAAAGGCGGTAACATATATTTTTAAACAATAATCGAAATCATCAGGGTGTACGCCATCTTCTATCCATCCATTTCCAAACTCTTGTTCCATTGTTCGGCCCCTGAATTCAAGCCAGGTTTCATTAAAATAGTCACATAATTTGTCCAGACGTGAACGCCAAATTAAAGCCGGAAATTGGTTGAATATTTTCAAATACAATTCTTTAGCTTCAGCAATTTCAATTTGCTGTTGTTTAAGAATCGAATTCTTCTTTTCAACTTCAATTAGTTGCTTTTCTATTTCTTCGTATGATGGTTTACTCATAATTTTTGAGTTAAGCTACTCCTACGTTGACCTTGTGCCTTTACAGGCGTTATTGGGGTAATGAAGGTAGTGTTTTCGAACCATGTAACCTTGACTTTAGTTGATTTCCATAAATAGCCCCTAGACCGTATTGGCCAAGGCTTCCTGCATCAAATCAGTGAGGTTCTTTTCGACTATTGGCTTCGCTAATTTCCAGGTATTTACAATAGCTGCTATCCTGCTCAAAGTTTCTATATCGTCATACCCGGATATGAAAATTATAGGGAATTTGTATTTTTCTCTTAATATTTGGCTCACCTCAATGCCATCAATCGAATCTCTTAGGTTAATATCCATTAAAACCAACTCTGGACAATTCTCTTCAACACTCGCAATGGCCCTTTTACCTGTTGCTGCAGTTTCAGTGAGTTCGTAACCATTATTCTTAAGCAATCTCCCCAAATACATCGCATTGACGGCTTCATCTTCAACAATAAGTATTTTTTTCTTGTCCTCCATGATGCTATACTCTCTCTGAGTTTAATGGTTCCTTGAATTTCAATATAAATTCAGTATCGTTTTTAGTATCTAATGTAATGGATCCACCAAGTTGATGTTCAGAAAGCATAATGATAGAATTAAGACCATAGGAATTAAGATTCTTAAAATCGATTCCCGCAGGAATACCAATGCCATTATCGGTAACTGAAATACATGTTTCATCACCATTATTCGTGAGTGAAATTTTTATCACCCCTTTTCTATTGTCAGGAAAGCCATGTTTTATGGCATTTGTAAATAATTCGTTAATAATTAATCCACATGGAATGGCCGTATCTATATTTGTTCGGGTATTATCAAGATTGGTGACTATTTCTATATTAGAGTTTTTAGACAGTAAACTGCCTTTTAATAATTCAACTAAATCAGTGATATAATCTTTTAAATCAATCCAGGATAAGTCATTTGCCTGATAAAGTTTTTCATGAACCAGCGCCATTCCCATTATTCTGCTTTTGGTTTCTTCTAACGTCTCTTTGACCTCCTCATTGTCAGTGTATCCTGATTGTATAGAGAGCATCGAACTAATCACCTGCATATTATTCTTTGTGCGATGGTAGAGTTCACGAAGCAGCAATTCCTTTTCTTCTAGGGACTTTTTTATTTTGTCCTCTACTTTTCTTTGTTCAGTAATATTCCTTCCTATACCTAAAACGCCTATAATATTTTTGTTTTCAGAAAGAACGGGCGCTTTGGTTGTTTCCAATAATTCACTGTGTTTATCATTAGCGAAAACAACAATTTCTTCATTTACAGTGGGTACTCCATTAGACATTGCTATTTTGTCATTTTCCCTGAAAAAATCTGCCAGTTCTTTATCCACAAAATCGTAATCTGTCTTCCCTATAATGTCATGTTCTTTTGCGCCAAAAAAATATTCAAAGCGAGAGTTTGTGAAAAGGTATTTTCCATCAACTGATTTTTGCCAAATCAAATCGGGTATCGTATTTATTAATGTGCGAAGATTAGCTTCACTTTCTTCAGTTTTATTTTTCGCAGCGTTTAATTCTTCATTCGTTTGATTAAGTTCTTCATTTATAGTAAGGTATTCTTCATTTAATGACTGCAGATCTTTTTCACTTTCTATTAGAATATCTTTTGTAGCGTTTAATTCTTCATTCGTTTGATTAAGCTCTTCATTTAGAGCCTCATATTCTTCGATTGAGGCTTGCAATTTCTTTTCGTTTCCTTCTGCTTTTTCTTTTGCGGCAACTAATTCTTGTTCTGCTTTTCTTTGTTCAGTAATATTTCTTCCTATACCTAAAACGCCTATAATATTCTTGTTTTCAGAAAGTACGGGCACTTTTGTGGTTTCAGTTAATTCACGGTGTTTATCACTGGCGAAAACAAGAAGTTCTTCATTTACGGTTGGTACTCCGTTAGACATTGCTTTTTTGTCATTTTCCCTGAATACATCTGCCAGTTCTTTATCTGCAAAATCGTAATCTGTCTTGCCTATAATATCGTGTTCTTTTACCCCCAATAAGTCTTCAATACGCGTGTTTACAAAAAGAAATTTTCCATCAACTGATTTTTGCCAAATCAAATCGGGGATCGTATTTATTAATGTGCGCAGATTAGCTTCAATTTCTTCAGTTTTACTTTTCGCAGTGTTTAATTTTTCATTCGATTCATTAAGTTCTTCATTTAAAGCATGGTATTCTTCGACTGTGGCCTGCAATTCCTTTTCACTTTCAAGAAGTGCTTTGTTTTGAGTTTCAATTTCCTGTTCAGCAATTTTACGATCATGTATGTCTCTGCATACTTTGACCATTTCTACCACCTCGCCATCAGTATTTTTAACAGGGTAGATGTATTCTGAAAACCACTTCTTTGACCCCATCCAATCTAAAAGCACTTCTATTGTTTCACTTTTGCCTGTTTTTGCAACTTTTTCAAATGCCTGAACGAGTGTATTGGTAGCCTCTTTATCAAAAAGATCGCTGGGCATTTTACCTTCTATATCTTCAGGAGTTATCGCATAGCAGGATGGGCCATTATAATAAAGATATCTACCATCTGGTTTATGTATGGTAATCATATCTTCAGATGCTTTTGTCAGCAAGTTGAAACGATCTTCACTTACCTTTAGCTTATTTGCATAAATGATTCTTTCAATCTCGCGTCCGGCAATGAAAGAAATAGACTTTAATACTAATTCAATGGTCTTAAGGTCGGTTATTCCCTCTTTATCCATTACCGCAATTAGTCCGATTGGTGCCCTATTCCCATCCCATAATGGGATGCCTACATAGCTATCAGCATTTGCTTGAATGATAAACTCATCATTGGGGAATAGCTGTTGAAGATTGGATTCATAGAAGCACAAGTCAGCCCCAATTACGTTGTGGCATGGTGTGCCTGCTAAGCCATACACCACATTGGGAGCCAATCCCTCTGGGGTGTAGATCGCGATCGATTCAACTTCACCCGGATCTTGCTTGCGATACTTGTTAATGATCACATAATCAACTTCTAATAGTTCACTGAGAAATTTCGAGAGCATTTCGAGAGATTTTGTGCCCGCTTCGAACTTACTTTTGTCTGAAACAAAATTAATGGCGGCTTCTAATTTTTCTAACCTATTATTTTTCAAATGTAAATTTTCCTGCATTGTCTAAATTTGAATGTATCACTTCCAAGCTACTTCTGTTTTCTACTACTTTCTTTACTATTGCTCATCCTATTTTATTACCAGATTGACCAAGCCTGTCTTTAATGAATGGCATGCTGTTTTAGGAAATCAATTTCTTGATCTAGCTGCGATATTGTATGTTCTATTTCGTCTCTATCGGTTGTTGTGATATGCTCGAGATGATGGGCATGTTTTCTCAGTTTTGACATATGTACTGAGAGTGCTGTGCCCTTTAGCCGATGCGCTAGATTTTTCATTTCACTGAGATCATTATCCTTAAACGCTTTCTTGATATTGCTAAGATTGATTTCAATGTCAATCTTAACCATCGCTAATAATTCTGTCACCAGCTGATTGTCCTTTACCACACTAAAGAGCATTTCTTTATCAAAACGTGTTTTGTCGATCTGTTCACCATTCTCGGCAACTTTTTTTACAGGCAGCCAGTGTCCTATAGCTTCTCTTAGCGTATTTTCAACTATGGGCTTTGATAAACATTCATTCATTCCCAAGTTCAGGCATTTTTCTCTTTCGCCTTTTACGGTCCCAGCAGTTAAAGCTATAATTGGAATACTTTTATCTGGGGTAATTTTCTTAATTTCTTTAGTGAGTTGATAGCCATTCATTACGGGCATTTGTATATCAGTAATGATGATATCAGCTCCCTTTATTTTGAATAATTCTATCGCTTCTGCACCATTTTCTGCACAGTGCAGTTCGACTTCTGGCAGTATGTTATTGATCATGATTTTGGCCAATTTCATATTGATAGGATTGTCCTCAACAAGCAGAAGTTTGATACCTTCAAATGATTGATGATTATTAATCTTAGAGATTATTTCCTCAACTTCAGTATACTTTTTATCACCCACAATTGAATTGAGGCAATGATTTAATTTTTTAAGATCCAATGGTTTAGAAAGCTGATATCTGATGCCACTGTTTGCCACTTGCTTAGCCAAGTTGTCTTGAGAGTCAACGCTATGAAAAAGTATGACAGGCGTTTGGTTTGTGTCCAATAGGTTTTTTGCTTTCATAGCCTCAATGGTTTCAATGCCATTGCAGCCAGGCATGTGAAAGTCAATAATGATAAGATCTACTTTCTGATTGTTAGAAAGATATTCAATGGCGTCTTGTCCATTGTATAGCTCTATAGTGTTGATATTGTAGGCTGCGAGCACATTTGAGAGTATTCTTAAATTGGTTTTATTGTCATCAATGAGCAGTACATTATTAAATTTATTACCTGCGTTTTGATCGATATGAATGTCGCCTTTTTCGGTTTGCAATTCGACATCAAAATAAAAGATGCTTCCTTTTCCGAACTCACTTTCTAGTTGCAAGTGACTGTTCATAAGTCCTAGTAACTTGTTTGAAATCGACAGCCCTAAACCCGTGCCGCCAAACCTTTTCATTGTGCTGCTGTCAGCCTGCTTAAATGCTTGAAATATTCTCTCACAGTTATCTTTTTCTATACCTATGCCAGTATCGCTTACAGAAAATCTAAGTTTATTAGGGTTATGCTCATCTATTGATTCTATTTTAAGTTCTATTTCGCCTTTTTCGGTAAATTTTAGTGCATTGCTTAGCAGGTTGATTACCACTTGTCTTAAACGGATTTCATCTGCCCATATATATTGCGGAATTTCATTAGGCAATATGTTCAATAAGAGTTCAATGTCTTTGTTTTTGAGCTGATGCCTAATAATGTTTCCAATCTTAGAAACCATCTCATGGATGTCGATTTTAGTTTCATTCAGGTCCATTTTACCTGCTTCTATTTTGGAGAAATCGAGTATGTCATTGATGACGTCTAAGAGTGAATTGGCAGAAATGTTTACTGTTTCCAAATATTCCTTTTGCACCTCATCTAACTGGGTACCTAATGCCAAATGTGTGAATCCAATAACGCCATTTAGCGGAGTACGTATTTCATGGCTCATATTGGCCAAGAATTCAGATTTAGCTTTGTTGGCATTGTCAGCTTCGATTTTGGCTTCCTTCAACTTGCTCTCATAATTTTTAAGATCAGTCACATCCCAATTGGTACCAATCACTTTTACTGAGTTTGCTTCTGCATCTCTCGAAACAAAGGCCAAGGCTCTAATGTGCTTTATGGAGCCATCAGCTATGATTACTCTGAATTCAGTATCGAAATCTTTTTCGCCTGAAATAGCCATTTCCATTTCTTTCGCAACCCTTTCTCTATCTTCTTTATGAAGACTTTTTTGCCACAATTTCATGGTGTTTTTTACCTGACTATTATCAAGGTTATAGAGTGAGAACATCTGATGATCCCAAAATAAAGCGTTATTTTCTACATCATATTCCCAGATACCAACACCAGCCGCTTTTGTGGCCAATGACACTCTTTTATCACTCAATTCCAGCGCCTGTTCTTGTTCTTTTCTCTCGGTAATATCTTGGAACACACCGAAGAGTTTTACGACCTCGTCATTTTCTAAAATAGGTTTACCAAATACACGTACCCATTTATGATTGTTTTTTGCAGTAATAAATCTGCACTCTACATCAAAAGAGACTCCACCGGAGATCGCATCTTCAATGGCCTTGGTGATCACTTGGCGATAGTCTGGGTGGTAGAATTCAATGCCATTGGCTTTGTTGTGATCGAAGTCCAAGGCAACCTCATGGATCGTATATACTTCTTGTGTCCAAGCCGTAATCCCTGTTTTTAGATCTAGTTCCCAACCGCCAATTTTAGCAATTTGCTGTGCTGAATTTAGACGGTTGGTTTTAAGTTCTAATTCTTCTTCATTGTTCTTTTTAGAAGTGATATCCTGTCTGATGGAGATGAACTGATAAGTTTCACCCGCATCATTCATGATCGGACTTACAACCGTATCAACCCAATAGTAGCTGCCATCTTTGGCCCTGTTTTTAACTTCTGCCCGCCATATCTGATCCTTTGACAATGTTGCCCACATGTCTGACCAGAAGCTTTTATCATGATAGCCAGAGTTAATAATCCTGTGGTTCTTGCCAATAAGCTCACTCTTGGAATACTTGGCGACTTTACAGAATCTATCATTGATACTCAGAATGACGCCATTTTTATCTGTAATAGACACCAAACTACTTTCTTCCAAGGCAGTAAAGATGGCGTTAAATTCAGAGTTCTTAAATTGAATTTCTTTATTGGCGCGTTCGAGATATGAAATAAGATTGGTATTAGAGCTCTTTAAAGTATCTTCTGTTAATGCTCTTTCAATATCTACCTGACGAACTCTTGAAATCAAATAAAATATAAAACTGATGCTAAAGACTATAATAGTACTTAGTAGGAGCACATAACTCATTTCATTACTGAGCATCTGAAACTTCACCAGTTCAAAAAAACTATAACCGATGAGGATCGTAACTGTGATAAAGATGAGAAAGGATTTTATGATCACACTACGCAGACTGTCTTCTTTAAGCAAAAATCCAGTGACCTGCTTATATAAAAATATATAGGTTATTGAAATTGATAAAAACAACAAGGAGGTGATGACAGACATGGTGGCCAAAAAGTCTGGTCTCATATGCAAGGAAAGAGAAAATAAATGGCTGATGAGTGAAGTAAATGCTGTGAATCCTGCTAACTGGAAAAGTATTCCAGAGATATGATACCTATTTTTAAGCTTCGTGAGTAAGAAAAAGAGGCCTCCAGCAATCGCCATAAAGCAAAAGGAAGTCGCTCCAGACATCAGGTGAAAATCAGACTTTGAGTTGAATAAAAGCAACCGATTTATACCAATATTAACACTGGAAAAATTTTCTATTATTGAAAGAAAGGCGATGCCAAAAACAATAATGGAAGCTGTGAATTCTAAATATTTTGAAAATTTGGATTCGTGATTTATTGAAATGATAACGCCAACAAGTAAAAAACAAAAGGCAGTATTTATTTTAATACTGTCGACAGGTTCTGTGATAAAACCTACGTTAAACCACCAACCCATCATGATGGAAGTTGAGAGAATTGATAAGGCAATTCCGAAAATACTTAAAGGTTTGTTATTACTCGTTAACTCCATAATAATTAATTGGTATGCAAATTAGCTATTATGTAATGTTTAGGAAATAGGTATTTATACGGTATTTGTGTCGTATTTATACGGTGTTTGGAACCGAAACACCCTTGATAAAGGGTGAATGTTTCAAGTAACTATTCCAAGTAACTGTGGACGATTTACAAGCTGGTTACTAAGCGTGAGTTAGCCTATTTTTTCGACAGCAATTTTTTGATTTCTTCTATCAGAATATCTTCCTCAAAAGGTTTATTAAGTTTTATAGAATTGCGAATCGCTGTTGTCTTGTCTATTGTTTGAGAATCACTCAGGGCACTCATAAATATGATCGGTACCTCAGAAATTTTCCTGAGTTCTTGTGCTGCTTCAATACCATTCATGTGTCCACGAAGCATGATGTCAACAATTAGGAGATCAGGGTCTGATTTTTCAACAGAATCAACGACCTGCTCACCATCCGTGATATTGGCCAGAACTTCATAGCCATGTTTCTCTAATAGTTTCTGAAGATGAAATGCGATAATCAAACCGTCTTCGACAAGGAGAATTTTAGACATGGCTAGGGAATTTTATAGTGAACTTGGTGCCTTTAGAATTTTCAATATCTAGCGTTCCTCCTATTTGAGTAGTGAATAAGCTGATCAGCTGCATGCCGTATGAGTTGTCCATAGCTGATATTTTCTCATCGGGGATTCCTATGCCTTCATCAGATACGGTAAGCACAGACTTGTTATTTTTATTTTTGAGGGCTACATTGATGATGCCACCGCTACTTTCAGGGTAGGCGTACTTCATGGTGTTTGATATTATTTCATTGACGATCAGGCCTATATTTAACACCTTGTCAATATCCATATGTAGAGAGTCTATCTTAATTTTTAATTCAAATTGTGAAGCACCATAGGAATAAGTATGCACCAGGTTATGACATAAGGACTCTAGATAGTCTTTTATATCCAATTCATTAACGCCCTTTAGTTGTAGTAATTGCTCATGAATGGATGAAATTGAATGAATTTTGGTGCTTGTTTCATTTATAAAAGATTTTAACCCCAGATCCTCAGTCATACTAGACTTGATAAATAACAAACTCGATACCATCTGAAGATTGTTCTTGATGCGGTGATGAAGTTCTTTGAAAAGGGCATCTTTTTCCTGAATGGCGACTTCCAACCTTTCTTGGTTTTCTGCGATGTGCGTCACATCAATATTGGCTCCCATGAATTTCTCAACCTCCCCATTCTCTTTATAGGAGGAAGGGTTGCCTGTTGTAAGGATATACCTTATTTGTCCATCGGGTCTTATTATTCTAAATTGAAGATCCTTTATACTATTGCCATTACTGAGTTTAGCCAATTCATTAGTGGTAAACTCAACATCGGCTGGGTGGATTAATTTTGTGAAAGTATCAACATGGTTATTGAACTTAGCTTTCTCCACTCCGAAAATTTCGAACATTTGATTATTCCAATCTAAATACCCGTCTTTGAAACTCAACTCCCAAACGCCCATTTTTCCTATTTCGACACTCAACCTGAGCTGATTCAATGTTCTGTTCAGTTTTATTTCTGCATTCTTTCTTTCGGTAATATCTAGATCAAGACCATCCCATATCACCTGTCCATTATCCGATTTAGAGGGTTGGTTAATGGTGCTTATCCATTTTACTCTACCATCATGCATCAAAGCCCTGTACTCATGGGTCCATGGTTTAAGTAACTTTTTAGCAATATCACTTTTGGTTTTGGTTTCTTTTTGGTCTTCTGGATGTACTTTTGACCAAATTATTTCTCCATCTGCATAGATATCTGCCAATGGGAGTTCCCATAATTTTTCAGCGCCTTTACTTACATATAGCATCGTCAAATTGCCTTTCTCATCTCTTATTCTTCGTTCAATAGATCCGGGAATGTTATCTGCAACATTGTTGAGCATTTCTTCACTTTCGGCAAGATGCATTTCTGCATTCTTTCTATCAGTAATATCGAGCTGCAGGGTATTCCATAATACCGATCCATCTTCTAGCTTTTTAGGCTGCCCGATACCGCTAATCCATTTCACGCTTCCATCATCCATCACCAAACGCCATTCTGCTTTCCAGATGCTTAGTTCAGTAGCTGACTTATTTATTGAATCTGAAAATTGTTTGAGGTCATTAGGATGAAGTTTGTCCCAGACTTTACTCACGTCTGCGAGTGCATCTTCTTTCGATACCTCCCATAAATCATCACAACCATCACTGATAAATTGAATTTGATCCCTGCCATCTGGATGTATGATGTACCTTGATATCAGCCCAGGTAGATTATTAGTGATATCAGAGAGCATTTCTTCGCTCTCAATGAGTTTTACCTCGGTTTTTCGTTTGTCAGTCACATCCAAAGCCAAACTTTGCCACATAATGTTTCCATTATCTAATTTGGTGGGCTGTCCAGCTGCGCTTAACCACTTGATGCGTCCATCGGGCATCACAATTCTATATTCACATTCCCATGGAGTTAGATTTTTACTTGATTCAACCACAGAATTTCCAACCATAGTGAGGTCATCCGGATGAATTGTTTCCCATATCAAATTGACATTATTCAAGACTTCCTCTCGTGAGATCTCCCAGATCTGTTCTACGCCCTTGCTTATATAATCCAGCGTGTCAGCGCCCTGAGCGTTTCGGATATAGCGCCAAATGACACCAGGGATACTATCTGCAACGCTGGCAAGCATCTCTTCGCTTTTCAGCAACTCAATTTGTGTGTGTTTCTTTTCTGTGTTGTCAAAAATTAAATTATGCCAGATAGTCGACCCTTCGTCATCTCGTATGGGCATACCAATACCACTTAGCCACTTGACTCGTCCATCTGGCATGACAAAACGATGATCATTTTCCCAAGGGGATAAATTTTGTTTTGAGATTTCAAAACTTTCAATCATTTCTTCTAGATCATCAGGGTGGATCCGCTCCCAAGCTTTACTGATGTCATTTCTGATCACCTCAACGGATAATTCCCAGATATTCTCAGCTTCCTTACTGAAATAGGTAAACTCGTCCCTGCCATCTTTGTATTGCTTATATTGTAATATGATACCAGGGATGCTATTGGCTATATTCTCTATGAATGATTTGCTATCAGCCAATGCAGTTTCTGAGTTCTTTAATTCAGTTATATCTCTAGATCCAGTCAATATCGAAATCAGGTTGCCATTTTCATCCTTGGTCAATTTATTATAGGTGTCAAACCAAATGTATTCCCCATTTTTTTTGCGGAACCTATATTGAATGCTTCCTATTTCCTCGCCATCAAGAATAGGCTTATGTGATTCTTTTATAATCCTATCTATATCATCAGGGTGAAAGTAGCTGTATGGATCGGTACCAATAAGTTCTTCGGGGGTATATCCTAAGAGGTTGAGAGCCGATGGCGAAACAAATTTATAGATGCCATCAATTTCATGTATGCAGACTAGTTCTTGACTGGCGTCAACAATAAACTTGTGCCTCGCCTCACTTTGCTCAATAGCCTCCTGCGCTTTTTTCATCTTCGTGAGATCCATGATCACACCGGTAGCACGAATCGCTTTGCCTTTACTATTTCTGGAAATATGTACTTTGGCAAGTACCGGCACATAATGACCGGCCTTATGCAATCTTCTAGATTCTACTTCATAAACACTCACATCGTTATTTTGGGCTTCTGAGATCTCTCTAAGTCCTCTTTCTTTATCATCTTCATGTACAAAAGACCTCCAGAAATGTTCGTCTTGGGTATTGTTTAAGCCTGTAATGCCGAGTATTTCATAATATCTATCACTATGGTAAGTTTTGCCACTTTCTAAATCACCGTCAAAATAGCCGTCATTAGAACCTTTTATGGCTAAGGCAAATTTTTCTTTGGTCTTGTTAAGCTGTTCTTCCGCTATTTTTCTATCTGTAATGTCTCTGGAATTGGCTATCACATATCCTTTACCATGAATTTTTTGGTAGGTTACTCTAACTTCAACAGGAAACGATTCATTTGTTTTTTGATTGAAATTAATGCTTTCCAATGTAAGGTCACCTTTGTTTTTTAAATCTCTGACATGATCTTTCCAAGTTAGATTTTCGCTGAATTCCTTTTCAAAATCCCATACGTGGTAATCAGAAACGTTTTCGAGCTCTATGCCCAAACGCTTGGAGGCAGCACTGTTAATATAAATTAACTTACCTTCTTCATCACTTACTTGTATGGCATCTGAACTTTGGTCAACAAAATTTTCTAGTCTTGCTAGTTTTTCATTTTGCTCCTTTAGCAATCGCTCTGATTCTTTCTCTTCAGTAATATCCCAATTGACTCCTATAAGTAGTTCTCTATCATTAATGGTTTCTAATACGGCTTTTGCCTGCAAGTGAGCTATTTCTCCATTAGGCATAACAATCCGAAAAGAGTAATCTAGTTCTTGATTACTTTTTATTTGATCACCAACTTCCTTAAAAAGCGTTTCCATATCTTCAGGGTGAATCATTTCTCTAAAAGAATCAATTGTCCCATCAAAATCTTTTCTTGCGAAAAGTACTTTCATTTTGGCATCCCAAACCACCTCTCCTGATTTAAGGTCCCACGTCCAATCCCCCATTTTAGCTGCTTGGGTTGCGAGTCTTAACTTCTCTGTGACTTCATCATGACTGTGTTCTAGAATAGATTTGAGGTCATAAGCAGTGCTTTTTTTTGAGGTGTTTTTCTGAGCTATTTGTCGACCATTAAAATTGACTTCGTGGTTTTTATCCACTAAAAAAATATCTATCGGCTTGG
>JAWUWD010000140.1:0-7359 GCA_034112085.1 Cyclobacteriaceae bacterium | reverse complement strand
CATGGATACGATTGAAGTTTAGTGATTACATATTCAGGAATTCGAATGCCCTCTTTTTGATATTTTTTGCAGTAGGTTTTTAAGAAATGTTCTACCAGTAGTGGGATGTCATCTATTCGTTCTTTCAGAGATGGGAGTTGCATGGCTACTGTATTGATCCTGTAGAGTAAATCTTCTCTAAAAGTACCTTCTCTAACCATGGATTGAAGGTTGCCATTGGTTGCGCAAATAACACGAACATCGATGTCAATTGGGTCATTCGTTCCAAGTCTGGTTATTTTTCTGTTTTGAAGCACCGTTAATAGCTTCGATTGTAGTGAGAGCGGTAAATTACCGATCTCATCTAAAAAGATGGTTCCTCCTGACGCTGCCTCAAATCTACCTATACGATCTTCTTTTGCATCTGTAAACGATCCTTTTTTGTGTCCGAATAACTCACTTTCAAAAAGTGACTCTGATATGGCTCCTAAGTCCACTGTGATGAATACTTCTTCAAAGCGATGCGAATTTCTATGAACCGCTTTCGCAACCAATTCTTTGCCAGTTCCATTTGAGCCCAATATTAATACGCTGGCATCTGTGGTTGCTACTTTTTCTATTTGTTTATATAGACTCTTCATCTCAGCAGATTGACCTATGAAGTCTGCATATTGATTGTTGAGATTGGTAATGTACTTTTGTTTGGAGCGCAAGTGTTTGACAGTCCTCTTTTCTTGATTGAGTTTGTAGGCCGTATTGACAGTGGCCAAGAGTTTTTCATTTTGCCATGGTTTCACCAAAAAATCTGATGCACCTTCTTTAATAGCTTCTACGGCCAGATTGATATCACCATAAGCGGTCATTAGTATCACAGATGTATCTGGTGATAGCTCTACGACTTTCTTTAGCCATTTCATTCCCTCTTTTCCAGAGGATTCTCCTTGTTGAAAATTCATATCAAGTAGTACCACATCTACATCCAATTTCTGTAATTCTGATGGAATCTTATCAGGTTGATGTATGGTCGTGATCTCACCAAAATGTTGTTCAAGATACATCTTCAAGCTGAGAGCTACATAAGCGTCATCATCTACTATAAGTATTTTGCCTTCTTGCTTTTGCATAAATGGAGATTGTGAGTGGCTCAAAAGTATAAATTCACTAATATAAATCCTCACAAACTGCCCATAAATGGACACTTATTTAGCTGTAAATGGGCAGTGTCAAATTTAAACACTTGTCATTTGATGTGTAAATGACTATAAGTCAGTTAGGTACATAAAGTGGCACAACCCTTGAGATGTTGAAGAAAAATGCCATAATCATGCTGAAGAACTACATAAAAATCACATTCCGGAACATGTTGAGAAATAAACTGTTCACAACAATCAATATTCTAGGACTATCAGTTAGTATAGCATGCTGTTTATTGTTGTTTGTCTATGTATCAAATCAACTAGGTTATGACAAGCAGCATGGAGAACATATATATCGACTGACTTCTCTATTGAATCAAAAGAACGGAGGCGAGTTAAATACGGCCTCCTCCTCTCCACCGACTGCTCATGCTATTGAAATAGACATACCAGAAATAGAAATAGCTTCAAGAATAACTTTCACTGGTATTCTAGGTGGAAAGGACATGATATCCCATGGTGATGATTCATTTTATATAGAAGGAGGAGCAGTTGCAGATTCAACAATTTTTGACGTACTCAATTTTGACTTTGCATTTGGTAATTCTCAAAACCCATTGGCACATGGAAATTCAATAATTCTCAATACCGAATGGAGTAATAAACTATTTGGAGAAGAAGACCCAATAGGTCAATTGGTGAAAGTAAGTACAATGGTTGGTTCATCAGAGTTTGAAGTCACAGCGATATACGATGAAAAAACCTACAGCTCTCATTTACTCCCATCATTTATTGTTCCTATTCATAACACAGATTGGAACAACTTCTTTAGAAACATTTCTACTCAATGGGTTGGAAATAATTTAGTCTACACTTACTTAAGGTTGACTTCTTCATCCAATCCCAAAGATGTCGAAATTAAAATTGACAAAATATTTCAGAAGAAAGGTGCAGAGCAAATGGAGGCGACTGGATTGTCCAAAGTAATGAGTCTTCAACCCATTGGCAGTATCCATACCACACCTGGATATATGGGTGAGGCAAGTGATATTGTCAGTGTGACTTTTATCAATGTTCTTGCGGGAATTGGTCTTCTGATACTAATTCTTGCTTGTGTCAATTATATAAATCTATCAACAGCCCAGGCTGGGAATAGAGCATTAGAAGTTGGGGTGAGGAAAGTAATGGGGATTAGTGCCAAAGGACTCATAATCCAATTCCTAGGTGAATCATTTATTATTATTCTAATTTCATTGATTACCAGTATTTTGATTGCGGAGTTAGCCCTTCCGATTTTCAATCAATTAATCGATCATCCAATATCGTTCACTCTTACCAACATTGGATTAATTGCCCGGTATATGGGTCTGTTTTTAATTGGGATTACTTTATTGGCAGGTATTTATCCAGCTATTTACTTATCCTCTTTTAAACCAAGTACTGTACTTAAAGGGAGAAATAAGGACAAAGGGAGCGTATCTCTGTTAAGAAAATTTTTGGTGACTTTTCAATTTGTAATTTCCATAGTGCTGATAAGTGCCATACTGATTATCTCAGATCAAGTTAGTTTTATTAAAAACAAAGATTTGGGATTTGAGTCAAAATCGAGAATTGTGGTTCCGCTAAGCACCAATGAGTTGCAAGGTAAATTCAAGTTAATCAAACAACAATTCTCAACTTTGTCGCAGGTGAAGCAGATAGCAGGAACTACCGTTAATCCTGGTGAGATGATGACTAATGACTTACTTATCTATAGGAGTGGTCAAACAATGGACGATGCTATTCATATCTTCAACAACGATGTTGATAATGATTATATAAATACGTTGGAAATAGATTTGTTGTCAGGCAAACAATTGGGGGAGTTCAATCGGCAAGATTCCATCACCAAAATTCTTATAAATCGAGAGGCAGCTAGTCAACTTGGATATAGCGTTGAAGAAGCTGTTGGAGAATTATTGTTTTTTGATTGGATGGGTAAGTCTTATAATTTCAAGATCAAAGGAGTTGTAGAAAACGTCAATCAATTTTCTCTACATTCTAAGATTGAGCCATTGATGTTGACTTTGAGAGGAGGAAAATTCGCAAACATGATCATTGAAACGGACATTAGAGATTATACAGCTACTGTGATAGCTCTGAGCAGTATTTGGAAAGAAGTAGTCCCTGAAAGCCCATTTGAGTCTTTTGTGCTCAATGATCATTTGATAAATCAATATCAAAGTGATTTCAAAACTTTTAATCTGATCAAATACTTTGCGTTTATATCAGTGTTTATTAGTGCTATGGGGCTGTATGCACTATCGATGTTTATAGCTGAAAGAAGGTTCAAAGAAATTGGAGTGCGTAAAGCACTTGGAGCTGGAATTAAGGATATCATAGTACTCGTATCGAAAGATCTCTCTCTACTCGTTTTGATTGCATTTATTTTATCTATACCCATCTCTATTTATGGTATGAACATTTGGTTGGACACTTTTGCATATCGTATTACACCTGGAGTAATAACTTATTTGATCGCAGGAATCTCATCTGTGTTGATTGCTTGGTTGACGATCAGTTATCAGTCGATCAAAGCTGCACGAACTAATCCTGTGGATGTGCTCAAAGATGAATAGTGATTGAAATATTAAGAATACTCAAACACCAAACAATGATAAAAAACTACCTGAAAATCGCGATTCGGAACCTGCTCAAACAAAAGCTCTTTTCCTTTATTAACATTCTTAGTCTTACTGTAGGACTGACTTGCTCGATCTTGCTCTATTTGTATGTACAGGATGAACTTAGTTATGATCAATTCAATGCCAATAAGGATTCAATTTATCGAGTTGTAGATGTGAACAATCTTCCTGATGGAAGTCTTCAGTATGAGGGGCTTTCTCATTCAATCGCATTTGGGCCAACTTTGGTAAACGACAATCCATCAATTGAAACAGCCATTCGTTTTTTTAGAATGTGGCCAGAAGGCAAATATTATGTAAAGCAAAAAGAAAACAGCTATCATGATGTAGTACTGTATGCTGATTTTGAGCTGTTTGACGTTTTTAGCTTTCCACTGGTCAAAGGAAATGTTGATAAAAAGAATCTGAATTCAGTAGTGATTAGTGAAACTGCTGCTCAAAAATACTTTGGCGTAGAAGACCCTATTAATAAGCCCCTATCAATAAGGATTGGCGATGACTATGTTGACTTCACCGTATCAGCGGTTTGTAAGAACATACCGGCAAATTCAAGTGTTCAATTTGATGTGCTGTTGCCATTTAATCATATTGCCACAATTGGTGAGTTAAAAGATTGGCAAACGAGTTGGGGATTTGGTGCTATTACGACTTATGTAAAATTGAAAGATGGAACTGATCCACTTTCTCTTTCTGAAAGTTTGGGGAAAACCATGGCCACCTATTACCCCAATTATGCAGAAATCGCCAAAGAACGAGGATATGAAAGCACAGAGGGATATCGTTACTATAAATTAGAGTCTTTGAATGATATTCATTTTAATGCTAAAGTTACACAAGGACTCGTGCCGTCTAGTGACCCAATGTATTCTTATATTTTGATGATCTTGGTGGTTGGGATATTGGCAATAGCTTGTATCAATTTCATGAATTTGAGTATTTCACGATCAGCCAATAGGGTAAAGGAAGTAGGGCTACGAAAAACGGTAGGTGCTGTAAAAGGACAGCTCATTACTCAATTCTTAGGTGAGTCAGTCTTACTGTCAATATTTGCTTTTGGAATATCTTTTTTACTAGTGGACTTACTATTACCAGTATTTAACTTCTTAACCGATAAAAATATAGCAGTGGCAAGTATGTTCACCTTTCAATTTATATCAGGGATGATTGGAGTAAGCTTGACAGTAGGCGTAATCGCTGGTGTGTATCCTGCATTCGTGCTTTCGAAATTCAATATCAGAGATACCTTAGCGAAAGTAAATAGTTTTGGGGGATCCAATGCCTTCACAAAAATTCTGGTGACTTTTCAATTTGGACTATCAATCATACTTATTATAGGCATGATAGTGATGAGTCAGCAGGTGAACTTTTTAAAAAACAAAGACTTGGGTTTTGATGCTGATAATGTGCTGGTATTGAAAAATGCCAAAGTAGGTGAGTCTTCCATATTCAGTCATCTTAAGAATACACTTTCCAATCACAGTACCATTTTAGGGCTGACTTCAGCAGGTCAGACATTTGCTGACCCATCAGGGTTAGGTGGTAGAGGCTTTAATTATAAGGGAGAAGAAAAGCGTGTAGGAATGATAAATGTGACTGAAGGATATCTTGAGATACTAGGAGTGAAGCTCAACGAGGGGAGAGATTTTAATAGTAGTATTTCATCAGATTTTGACAAAGCTGTAATTATAAATGAAGCTTGCCTTAAAGGTTTTGGCTTGACATTAAATGAAACTTTCCAAGAAGTTACGAGGTCATCAGATACCGATCCAAATGTGATCGGAGTGATGGGTGATTTCAATTACTCAACATTGAAGATTGGAGTACTGCCTATGCTTATTAGGCTTACTGACGATTTAACGTTGGATAACATTTTCATCAAAGCATCAGGAGACAATACTTCTGAGGCGATCGCATTGCTGAAAAAGGAATGGGAAGTGGTTGCTCCAGAATTGCCTTTTGAATATACCTTTCTTGATGAAACCATGAAAGTGCAGTATATGGCTGAAGAAAAATGGGGAAGTATAATCAGTTATTCAATGGCTATCGCCATCGCCCTATCATGTTTAGGCCTTTTTGGATTGGTAGCCTTGGGCTTAGAGTCTAGAAAAAAGGAAATTGGTGTTCGTAAAGTATTGGGTGCTGAGATAAGACAAATCGTATGGTTATTTTCTAGTAAATACCTGCGACTCGTAATAGTAGCTTTTATTATTGCTGTGCCGATATCCTATTATTTAGTTAATGAATGGTTGCTGAATTTTGCCTATAGAATCGATGTAGGTTTATGGGTTTATTTAGTGGCAGCAGCCATTATAATAGGGGTCTCTGGAATCACCATAACTGCAAAAATTCTAAAAGCTGCATTAAGTAATCCTGTAGATGCGCTGTATAGTGAGTGAAATACAACCTCTTAACTGTCCATCCATGGACATTTAAGAGGTTGTAGATGGTCACTATCAAAATTATTTTTGTTATAAAAAATGTGTAAGTATCTGATATATAGGTATATGAAAAAAGTGGTACGAGGATTGGAAGTGTTCAATTCATTGTGACAATGCAAGGACTTTAAGAATCATTCAAACTTAACAACAATGCTTAAAAATTACATAAAAATAGCCTTCAGAAATTTGTATAGAAATAAGGCGTATTCATTTATAAACATTGCTGGACTTACGATGGGGATTACCTGTTGTAGCCTCTTGTTTATGTTCGTTATAGACGAAATGTCATACGATTCTATGCACACAAAAAAGGATCAAATATTCCGAATTGTCCATGTAGATGAGACAGAAGATGATACCCGATACTATGGCCTTACTGCAATGCCTGTTGGGCGAACTCTAGTTGCAGATTATCCCGAAGTAATTAGCTCCACCCAGTTGTTTAAATACGGTGGACAGATTGTGTTTAGTCAAGATGATGTCAAGTTTGATGAACGCAGCTATTATTTTGCGGATTCCTCATTTCTAAGTGTATTTGATGTTGATTGGGTGGCTGGAGATAAGCAGACAGCCTTAAACAAACCATATTCTGTTGTTATTGATGAAGACTGGGCGCAGCGATTGTATGGAGACGAAGATCCAATTGGGAAAGAATTTTTACTGGATGAGGAAAATCCTAGTTACGTAACAGGTGTTGTGAAGAAACTACCTGAAAATTCACATCTGCAATTCAAAATACTAGTGTCCTACCCGGCTATGACTGATCGGCTACAGGCTTATATGAATGATTGGAGTGACTATGGAGCCTACACTTATCTGTTGCTGGATGAGCATGCAGATATTTCAACCTTATCTCAAAAAATTCCTGATTTTATAGCCAAATATTTCGAAGTAGAGGACAACCGCAAATTTTATTTTCAATCTCTAAACGACATACACTTCGAATCAAAAGATATAGAGTATGGCACAGATCAAGTGAAAGGTGAAATTACTTATATCTATGTTTTTATGTCGATAGGAATTTTCATGCTGTTGATTGCTTGTATTAACTACATGAATTTGGCAACCGCAAAATCACTACACAGAGGTAAGGAAATAGGTATGCGTAAAGTGTCTGGTGCC
>JAWUWD010000139.1:0-8715 GCA_034112085.1 Cyclobacteriaceae bacterium | reverse complement strand
ATCAGACTCATTTACTCTTTTATCAACAGATGAAATAAACGGTAATTTTTCTAAAGCTGCTGCCATGTCAGGAGTCATATGGGCATAACTAACTACTTGCCCATCTCTATTCCCAATAGTACCATAGTCAGCAATATTATGCTTTTTCATCACTCGAGAATTGATCGGAGCTGAGGAGCTGATCAAATAGCTGAACTGCATGTTTTCAGGATTCTCTCCAATTTCACCATTGATGTAGACTTGAGTATTTCTTACTTCGATTACATCACCCGGTATGGCAACACATCGTTTGATATAGTTGGTTTTAAGGTCAATTGGATAGTCGATCCATTTGTCTTGGTTATATTCTTCAAAATTATTCTCTGCTATTCCTGGCACATTGAAAACTACGACATCATTTCTTTGGATTGAAGTCAATCCAGGTAAACGATAGCTTGGTAGTTGCACTGATTTAGAATATGAAGGTAAGTCAGTGAACCATATTTTCTGATGTGTCAACGGAAATTGTACAGGAGTGATTGGCGTCCTTGTACCGAAGTGCATTTTGCTAACAAATAAGAAATCACCAACCATCAATGAACTCTCCATCGATGGAGTTGGGATAGTGAAAGCTTCCATCAATGACCAACGAATAATCGTAGCAGCTACGACTGCAAAGCCGATAGCATCTGCCCATTCTCTAGTGAAGGACTTCTTGATTTTTGGTAGTTCTGTTACTTTACTGATATAGGTCAGCTCTTTTGTGAGTCCCAAAAATGGAAAGTAGATGAAACTGAAAATGACTCCCAAGGCATGTTGATAAAACCTATTGAAGCCAAAACTCTTTAATAGATCAGTAAGTATGCCCATCGCCATAATGAGGTTGATACCAGGTATGAGGAATAGCACGATCCACCAAGTAGGGCGTCCTATAATTTTGAGGTGAGGAAGTATGTTGTAGAAGGGCACATAGGCTTTCCAACTATCTTCCCCTGCTTTTGCGAAGAATTTTGAGAGACCAACTGCATAGGTCAAATGTAGAATGAGAAATACAAGTATTACGAATATATTCATGAGCTGTTATTTTAGCTTGTTAGTATGGCTTGATTAGAAAATCTTACAAAGAAACTAGATTTTTTTTACTGAGACCTTTGATCCATGAAATCCTTCATGCTTAAGAGCCCTTTTTTATCCGTGATCCACTCAGCAACCAAAATAGCTCCTAAAGCGAAGCCATCTCTTGTGTGGGCTTTATGCTCTATTGATATTGAGTCCACATCAGAAGAGTATTGGATAGTATGCGTACCAGGAACTTCTCCTTCTCGGAGCGATTTTATAGGGAGTTGACCTTTTTCTATTTTAGAAGTGTTATCCGTTTCTATCCAGCTATTAATCGCATGATGATTAGAAGCTACTCCTTCCGCTAGAGTGATTGCTGTGCCACTAGGAGAGTCTTTTTTATGTATGTGATGAACTTCTTCCATTTGGGCAGTATACTCAGGGAACTTATCCATTATCTGGGAGACGAGTTCATTGATTTTGAAAAAGATATTGACTCCAATACTGAAGTTAGAGGCATATAGGAATGTTGAATTCTTATCTTTACAGTATTGCTCCACTTGCATCTTCTTATCTAGCCATCCAGTTGTGCCTGATATGGTAGGTATGCCAAGTTCTAGACATTTGATGATATTATCATAAGCTGCTTCAGGCTGACTGAACTCTATAGCCACATCGACTTTGCCTGAATCTAGATTGATGAGGTCATCCCAATTATTTGCACCTATACGCGCTACTATAGTGTGATTTTTGGAGGATGCGATCTCTTCTATCGCCTTACCCATTTTGCCATACCCTATGAGTGCAATATTCATAGTCTAGTGAAAGTTTAGGCTGATTGAAAACCCTGCTTGTAGATCATTTTGTTGACGAATCATCGGATCAAGAGATAGCTTTAACTTCTCATTCAGATCAAATTCTTTCAAGTGTGAATCGATGTGTGCATCAACGACATTGAGCAAATACAAAATACCCGTCAAGACTAGAAAATAATCTCGCTCTCTCCGTGTTGAATTTACAATAGTTCTAAGTTGATCTTCCGTAAGTTGGTTTTGGCTAGATACATCTTCTTCTGATTCAAGTAAATCAAATAGCTCTTTCCTGAATTTTTTATGTTCTGTTTGATAAAAGTTAATACCGAAGCCAAGACCAATAAACCCACCATAAATAATGGGAAGTTTCCAATACTTCTTATTATATACTTGCCCCATACCAGGAAGTACGGCTGAGTATAATCCCGCTTTTCTAGGATTGAACCGTTTGGCAAACATTTCGATCAGCTCGGCATCTTCCAAAGATTTTTGGCTATCCGAAATAAGAGGAGCATCACTAGCCGTAATAGTACTATCGCTACCAATCTCTGTAGTAGATTGTGCAAATGAGTTAGTCAGCAGTAATAATCCAAAGATAAAAGTACCAAAGTACTTCATTTGATATAATTTAGAGATTGAGAATTTCAAGAATTCTATTTAAGTCATCAACAGAAACAAAAGGTATTTTTATTTCTCCTTTTTCACCATCTGACTTGATGTCAACCTTTGTGCCAAAGTGTGAAGCCAATTTGGATTGTAGTTGAACCACCTCTCTTGAAGCTTCATTAGATACTTCCTTCTTTTCTTTCGGAGTAGATTTTTGCGCGGCCAGTTGACGGACAAGCTCCTCTACTTTTCTTACAGAAAGTTCTTCAGCTACGATTTTCTTAAATACTTCAAGCTGGAGAGCCACATCTTCGATATTGACGATGGCTCTTGCATGGCCCATTGATATTTTTTGTTCCTTGAGTGCGGCTTGAATATCAGGTGGAAGTTTTAATAGACGTAAATAATTATTGACTGTAGTCCTCTTCTTTCCTACGCGATCGCCTAGCTGTTCTTGCTTGAGATCACATTCTGTAAGTAGCCTTTGATAACTAAGAGCAATCTCAATAGAGTTAAGATTTTCTCTTTGGATATTCTCGATCAACGCCATCTCTAGCATTTGTTGATCATTGGCAGTACGTATGTAGGCAGGGATAGAAGTCAGTCCAGCAAGCTTGGATGCCTGAAATCTACGCTCTCCAGAGATGAGCTGATATTGATTAGCTTTTAGCTTCCTTACCGTGATAGGTTGGATGATCCCTTGAACCTTGATGGATTCTGATAATTCAGCAAGAGCCTCTTCATCAAAATGAATTCTTGGCTGGAATGGATTGACAACTATTTCAGTAAGCTTTATTTCATTCATTGACGCTGAGGCAGTCGTTCCCTCAGAAAGATCTTTATTCTCCTTTCTTGGAGATGATTCTTTTACTGGTGTGTCTTGAAGGAGCGCTCCAAGTCCTCTCCCCAACGCATTTCTTTTGATATTTTTTTTCTTTACAGTCATCTTACGCTCCCTTATTCCATGTCATTCTTTACCAATATCTCTTTCGCAAGGTTGAGGTAGCTTACTGCCCCTTTACTCACTGCATCATGTGCGATGACTGGAACTCCAAAACTTGGTGCTTCACTCAGTCTGATATTCCTAGGAATGATCGTGTCAAATACTATGCTTTTGAAGTGAGTTTTCACTTCTTCTACAACTTGATTGGATAACCTCAATCGCACATCGTACATGGTGAGCAAGATGCCTTCTATTTGCAACTCAGTATTTAATCTAGTTTGAATTATTTTTACAGTGTTGAGTAACTTCCCTAATCCTTCTAGTGCGAAATATTCACACTGCACAGGGATGAGTACCGAGTCTGCAGCAGTTAGTGCATTGATAGTGATCAGTCCCAATGATGGTGAGCAATCAATGATGATGAACTCATAGTTCTCAAGAATGGGAGTGAGGGCAGTTCTCATCTTCTCTTCACGCTGCTCAGCATTGACCATTTCTACTTCGGCTCCTACCAAATCAATATGAGAAGGGAGTAAATCCAAATACTCTATATCAGTGGATATTATAGCATCTGCAGCCAAAACCCCATCTACCATGCATTCGTAAATACTATGCTCTACTTCTTTGGGATCTATTCCAATACCAGACGTAGAGTTGGCCTGAGGATCAGCATCGACTATAAGTGTACGATGCTCCAATGCAGCCAAACTAGCTGCTAAGTTGATGGCGGTAGTTGTTTTACCAACGCCACCTTTTTGATTTGCTATTGCAATGATTTTAGTCATGTATTCTTGTTTTTCTGCCTAAAGAATATGTCTCATTTACTCAAATTATGAGCCTACAAATATAGAAGATTAATTCAATAATTTTCAGGAAGAAATGCGAGACTAGATGGGGTGAAATGAAAAAGGCTCTTCATGTAGAAGAGCCTTAATTGTTTAGCTGAAAAAAATTATTTTTTCTTTTTTTTCTTTTGAGTTTCTTGGCTCGATTTCATAGCGTCATCAAGGCGTTGCTGAAACTTGGATTTTTTCTTATTTACATTATTCTTTCTATTATCATCCAAGATGGCTTTGATTTTATCTTCATCTACAAACTTGCGAATAATTGCCTGCTGTCCAAAAGTAACAATGTTGGCTACAAAATAGTAGAATGTAAGCCCAGCAGAGAACGAATTCAAAAAGAATAAGAACATGATCGGCATCATATAAGAAATTGACTTCATTGGCCCTTGTACAGAACTAACTTGATTGTTAGACCATGTGTATAATATTGTAGAAGCGGTCATCAATAACGTGAATAAACTTACGTGATTTCCATAAAATGGAATTGTAAACGGTAAGTCTAGTACAGAGTCATAAGTAGATAGATCATGTGCCCATAAGAAACTTTCCTGTCTTAATTCAATCGAATTAGGAAAGAAGTAAAACAAGGCAAATAGGATAGGCATTTGTAATACCATCGGGATACATCCACTAATGGGATTGACCCCCACCTGCCTGTAGAGTGTCATCTGCTCTGACTGTATTTTCTGAGCATCATCACCATACTTCTCTTTGAGCTTATCAAGCTCTGGTTTCAAGACTTTGGTCTTGGCCATAGAGACATACGATTTGTAAGAAAGAGGAGATAAGACTAGCTTGATTACAAGCACTAGGATCAATATAATGATTCCGTAGTTATCAATATATTTTTCAAAGAAATGAAACAACTTGATGATCACATACTCATTAACAAAGTTTACAGGTGTCCATCCAAGGTCTAAATTATCCGAGAATCCAGGAGCAACTTTTTCGTAGATGTCGAATTTGTTAGGTCCGAAGTAATATTTGAATTGTCCACCTTCTCCTGTAAGGTGATCCACTGGAATACTCAAAGCCATACTAACGCTCTTGATAACCGTAGTGTCAGCTTCATTGACATCCAAAGTGAATTTACCTTTGGTGAATACTTTTTCAGCTACAATACCTGAAGTGAAAAACTTCTGTTTCATTACAGCCCAATTCAGAGAAGTATTGACTTCTTCTTCATCGTAAGCTTCAGAGTTATCTCCTAAGTCTTCAAAATCACCTTCACTTAGGTAGTAGTTGATAGAAGCTTTTTTACGACTAGTTGAAATATCACTTTCTAGCCTTTTCAGCTTGTTATTCCATAAGAAGCTCAATTGGTCACTATCAACCAAGCCATTCAGTCCAATTAATTGGACTCTATAGCCTATTTGATACCCCGATTTTGGAAAAGAGTAAACTTGTTTGATGGATTGACCTGAGGCTATGTCTGCTGTGTAGGTCAAGTAGGTAGTGTCATTCAGATCTTCCTGAGATAATGAATAATATAAATCACTAAGGTTGATCTCACGGCCTGCATGCTTGATCAAGAGTGAAGTTTGACTACTCTTCTCATCCAACAGCACCAACGGACTGAAGTCATAGGTTTTGAAATCCTTAAGAACCACATTTGCGATGCTTGCGCCTTTACTAGAAAATGCAACAGTGATATTTTCGTTTTCAAGTGTAGTAAGTTCAGCTGTACCTGCAGCTGCGCTGGCAAACATTCCGAATTTTTCGCTATTCAAAGCAGTGGTAACAGAATCAGGAACTTCTGTGATGGTAACATCATTTGAGTTAATGGAAGTCTCCTCTTGGGAGACTACTAATTCCGTAGTGGTTGGTAATGATTCCGGAGTAATCGGTTCATCTGCAATCCATGTGAAATATACCAGCATCATTGCTGATATCAATACTAAGCCTATCGCTTGATTTCTGTCCATAATTGTTTACTTGGTGTTTTGAGGCTGCAAATTACGCCTGTGTTTTTTTATTCTCCAAGGCAGCCTTAACGAATTTCACAAATAAAGGATGTGGATTTTGCACGGTGCTCATGAGTTCTGGGTGATATTGTGCGCCTACGAACCAAGGGTGGTCTTTTAGCTCAATTATTTCTATAAGATGATTATCTGGATTTATTCCTGAAGCTATCATGCCTGCAGCTTCCAATTGTTCTAAATAAACATTATTAAACTCATATCTGTGGCGATGACGTTCAGAAATGTTCTGTTTGCCATATACATTATATGCTTTAGTACCCTTCTTGATCTTACATGGATATGCCCCGAGTCGCATTGTTCCACCCATTTCTGTGATCTTCTTTTGATCTTCCATCAGGTCTATCACTGGATGCTTGGTTTCTGGATTCATCTCAGTTGAGCAAGCATCTTTGAGATTGAGTACATTTCTAGAAAATTCCACAACAGCGCATTGCATGCCCAGACAGATCCCAAAGAATGGAATTTTGTTTTCCCTGACATATTTCACTGCTGATATTTTGCCTTCGACTCCTCGTTCCCCAAATCCTGGAGCTACGAGCACCCCATCAAGTTCACTAATAATCCCCTCTGCATTCTCATCATTGATGGTCTCTGAAGAGATCCATGACAAATTGACTTTACATTCATTTTCAGCTCCTGCATGAATAAATGATTCAGCAATAGATTTATACGCATCTTGAAGTTCAACATACTTACCGATTAGGCCAATATTAACCTCTGAAGTAGGGTTTTTCAGTTTTCCTAGGAACGATTTCCATTGCTCTAGATCTGGCTCCAGCTTAGTTGATATTTTGAGCATGGTCAATACGCGTTCAGCAAGCTTTTCTTTTCGCATCAACAATGGAACGTCATATATCGTTTCAGCATCCATTGCTTCAATGACGTTATTCAGTTGCACATTGCAGAACAGCGCAAGCTTCTTCCGCATTTCGTTAGGAAGGTGTTTTTCTGTTCGACAAACGAGTATGTCTGGTTGAATACCAGCTTCCAGCAGCTGTTTTACTGAGTGCTGAGTCGGTTTTGTTTTAAGTTCTTTGGCGGCACTTAGGTAAGGAATAAGAGTCAAGTGAATTACCATCGAGTTGTTTGGACCCAAGTCATATTTCACCTGCCTTACTGCTTCTATAAATGGGAGTGATTCTATATCACCTACACATCCACCGATCTCAGTGATGACAAAGTCAAATTCATTGTTCTCTCCGAGTTTTAGCATATTATGCTTTATCTCATCAGTAATGTGAGGAATTACCTGCACAGTTTTACCTAAATAGTCACCTCTTCTCTCTTTGGTAATCACGTTGTTATATATTCTGCCAGTTGTGATATTGTTGGCTTGAGAAGTAGGGGTATTAAGAAAGCGTTCATAATGGCCTAAATCAAGATCAGTTTCAGCACCATCATTTGTGACATAACATTCCCCGTGCTCATAGGGATTGAGCGTACCAGGATCAATGTTGATATACGGGTCAAATTTCTGGATAGTAACAGAATGTCCACGCGCTTGAAGCAATTTCCCTAGAGAAGCTGCAATTATGCCTTTTCCGAGTGATGAAGTCACTCCTCCTGTTACAAAAATATATTTAGCAGATGCCATAAGTGGGGTTAGATCGTATGTTTACCTATGGGATACAAAAGTAGTTTAATTGTTTGATTTATGCTGTAAATAATGGAGAGTTTTTTTTATTATTAACGTTGGCTCAATATTGAAATTAATATGCTTAATCAGCAAAGGTGTCTAGTAATTGTTCATTGACGGAGATGTTCCAATTAGCTTTGTAAATTAATTTCGTTAATGAACATTCATACCTTAAGGCGCTTTTCGTTCAAGAAACTGATGTTTTTCGGGAAATAGTTTCAAGGGTGTCCAGTTGTCGTGAAGAGTTAAATGTGATTTAGTAATTATTTCATTACAAATGTAATTTTTTGTATTAAAATGTCTATTTTCACGCGCTGTTACCTAGTTACTATAAAGAGTATACAATATCAACGCCAATTCGTATAAATAGATGTTAAATAGATTGACTCACACACTTCCGCTGAAATTCTTTTTTGTTGGCTTGTTTTTGATTTTTGGCTCAAGTGCCTATGGGGCAACTGGAAATAATAATATTGGGCATTTGGATGAAGAATGTGATGATTCTGAAATTATTGTCAGTAATGAAAATGAGGCAAATTACACATATAGTGCTGCGGTGGACCATGGTGTTGAGGTGATTTGTGAGGATGATGATGAATTTGCGAGTTATACTTGTGCAATTTTTGTTAATCCTCATTCAAATAATTTCGGTGATTTATTTAACTGCTCACCTAAAAATGTAGTATGGGAAGTTGGATTTAGACCTAATACAGGAGTTATAGATCCAGATAATACAAATTACAATATTCTATTTTATTGGGATTTTGTTAACAATCCTACAGTTGTTGATCTTGTGCCTGCAAGTTGGAATGCAGTGTTCAATAGCTACTCTGCAACTGGGGTTAACCCATAT
>JAWUWD010000138.1:0-94853 GCA_034112085.1 Cyclobacteriaceae bacterium | reverse complement strand
TTGAACTTGTAAAGTTTGAGATCAAATTTCTTGTGGATATATCCTTGCATACGAGATAGAGGAAGATCTATGCGATTACCGTCTTGATGAAAGACCGTTAGTTCTAAGATAGTTTTGATAATATATGGACTTTGACATAGTTCAGATACCCATTTTTCGAAAGCATGTTCCCATTCTTGTTTATAGACCTCAAGATGATCACGTCCATCGAATACCAAGTCCAATTGGTTACTTCCATTCTTGTAGCGGTAGACACCAGATAAAGTATTGTAGAATTCCTCTAGATTTTGGAGGCCTTCGAGTTCATGTGACTGAATTTTAAGTATAGTGTCATCAATTAATCCTAGAGGATTGAATCGTTGAGAATAGATTTTCTTTACAGTCTCACATAGACGATACAACAATACATCTTTTTGAATCAGCTGTGCTGTTTCTAAGATGTAATTTTTGTCTAAGGAAAAATACTTATTGACCATGTTTATACCGTTTTTACAAATATAAGTGATTTGAAAATAAAAGGGGTCAATATCCTCAAAGAGATAATCTATCTAATACAGAAATTCATCCTTGCTGCATCAGATTAGCTTATCATTATCGAGTCCTGCCTTTATCAATAATCTGAGCAAAGTATAGACTATTTAAAAATAGTCTATTTGTACCATACCAGAAGGCCCTGAAATTTGGGTTGTCAGCAAATGAGATCACTCGCCCACTTCCGAAATGACTTACGTTTATCACTGCTGAGCTTTTTATTAACTTTAGATTTTCATCTGAGATGTACCCAGCTTGCAATGGATTTTCAGTATACACCAATGGGTTGACATATGGATTTCTTCCTTTTTTCATAAAGAGGGTTCCTCTTCGAAATACACTAATGTTATCCTGGCTATACCCGAAACCAATTGGATGTGTTAGATCTAATTTTGCTTCAAATATAGAACCACCAATTGCTTGAGCACCTCTTATTTTATTTCGATCATTATAGGCAAACTGTCTATTTGTACTGTCTTTTGCATTTTTCTTAAAAGAGGCGGTGTTTATACCTTTGTCTTTGAGCCATTTTGCTGCGCGCTTCATAGCGATGATATTCCCTCCTGATTGCACCCAGTTTTTGACTTTGTCAGCTTTAAGACTTCCATAGTTTCCGTCCACCATTATTATGGTGTTATATTTTGAAATATTAGCTCTATTAAATGTTGATATATTCACCGAGGACATTGGCATTGACATACGATAGTCTATCAAATGTCTCACTTCACCTGCATCATAGCTATTCACACCGTCTCCAACTAAGAGTAAAATCTTTTGAGGTCTTACAAGAGCAAATTGTGGGCTGCCTAAGTTGAAACCTGAAGTATATCCACTTTTCAAAGAATACATGGGCACATCACATAATTTTTGAATCGTTTTTAATACACCATGAATTTGTTCTGAGCTTTGCTTTTGTATACCTACAGGTATTAAGATAGTACCACGGGGATAGGTTCTATTGTTATCTTCAAAAGCTTCCAATGCCACTTTAGTAATAATGCCTTTTGTATGAAGCATATTCATGGCTTTATGTGAATAATATTGACTCCAATCTAGGGTATAAGCATAATCACTTTTAGCTAGGCCAGTGGTTTTGTCAACTTTCTTGGTGGCACCAGATAAGCTTGGTTGGAATTGTTTACCAGTAAGTGCAGTATGATCCAATCCAAATGCCAGCCCAAGATTCCAAGCCGATACGTCATAAAAAAGACTATCTTGAAATGATGTTCTTCTTTCAAATATTGATTTTATCAATCGATATTGAGGCTGACCTAAAGGAATAATATAGCTAGATTCTTTTTTGAATGACTTACCTCCAGCATTGATGTTCTTAGTGATGGGACTAAAATTAATTTCATGTCTCTCTATCATAGTTAAAAAGGCATCCAACCTATGCTGGTCATTGGACCCTATCACATAAGCTTTATCTGTATCGTTACTTGATTCAGTCATTGCAGACTTATAAAATTTACGCTGATAATTTAACATGTCTACTCTCAAGTTAGTGCCAGCTTCTAGGGTAGAAAGGGAGGCAGTAAAGTGATTGCGTACCGCAAAGGGAAAAGTTATTATCCCATTATCACTTTCTTGTACATGACCCTCAACTCTTGCCTGCTCGAAGAGTATACCTACACTGCCATTTATATCAGGGTAGGTAGAGCCTTTGCCGTAGTAGAAATCATCAAAGCTTTCTTTACTGTAGTATAAAGAGCCAATTTTATCGAATGCTTTGGCGTGATACTTTGCTATTTCACCAGTCAAATCATAATTTTTCTGAGGAGTTAATGGATTGTTTCGACTAGGGATCCCTGGTTGAAAAAAGAAGGTGTTATTCGTACCCATTTCGTGATGATCAGTAAGAATGTTAGGTTTCCAATTGTGATAGTTGGTGAGTCTGGCTTGAGATTCAGGCAACTGAGCTGGCAACCAATCGCGATTAAGATCAAACCAGTAATGGTTGGTTCTTCCTCCTGGCCAATCTTCATCGTGTTCAATATCGTTGCCATCAGGAACTGGATTGGTATTTCTTGTTGAGTTCACCCATGATGCAAATCGATTGAGACCATCAGGATTTATACTCGGATCTAAAATGATAATAGTATTATTAAGTAGCTCATCAATCTCATCACCTTGCGCTGCGGCAAGATGATAGGCAACAAGAAGTGAAGCATTACTTCCACTTGGTTCGTTACCATGCACACTATATCCCAAATACACGACTAAAGGCATGTTCTCAGTATCCATAGTTGTAGATTTATTAGGGTCAGAAAGTTTTAGATGTTCTACCCTAATCTTCTCTAAGATCTGATGATTCTTAGCAGAAGTCACAGTGAGTGATAGGATTGGTCTATTCTCAAACGTTCTACCATGTTCTTTGATGGTGATTCGATCAGAAGTGTTAGCCAATGTCTCCATATACTTGATGAGCTTATCATGGCTGACATGCCATTCTCCAACCTCATGTCCGATCACTTCCTTTGGAGTTGGGATATCTGCGCTATAAGTGACGCTAGAAGGTAAGTAATAAGTTAGATCTTGTTGAGACTGTACATGAAAGAAGGATAAGCATCCAATAATTATCAAGAGGGTTCTCATAATTTTTAATTAGTAATTTTGAAATATGTAATAAGGCTATTGCTGTTTGACCAGAGTAATTAATTCGTCCTGAACACTCCAATCTTGAGCAAATTTAAGCATTGCAGTTGCTTCCATTTCAGTAATGTATCCTTTGAGCATATTCGCTTTCCACACCAAATGGATATATTCTATACGTTTATCTTTGGGGAAATCACCGATGATGTCATTTAGGTATTCACGGGCTCTATCAAATGCAGAGATATGATCTGAAGTGATGAACTCCTCAGCCCATACTAACGCTTCGTGAGCGCCAAGCTCATCTGCGGTTTCGTTGAGGTTGGCAATTTCATCTTCATCTAATCCATGATAATGAAAAATCACAGATTTCAACAACATGTATGCTTTTTTTTCTTTTTCGCCCATTGAGACACTACTATATTTGTCAAATATAATTTTTTTTTAGTGATTCACTACCGTTCTTTCAGAGGATATAACAACGGTTTACTTGGGACAGCATCTAAAACCATACTAGGGATTTGAATGTTTAGCAAATACAAGCCATCCGCTATATCTTCTTCGATATAGATTAGCTCAGTGATAGTTGCCGATTTTCTCACATTACCTTCTGTTTGCCAGAAGGTTTTATGTGCTGCGAGACGGCCTTCATCAAGTTCTCGATCTACTGATGGTAAGTCGATTAACAGATGGTCGATTCCTTTATCAACGTAGTATTGTGCGATCTTTGGATCTAAATATGGAGGGTTGGTTCCTGAGTATTTTCTATTTTTTTTGGAAGAGGTGTTGGGCAAAGTTCTTATAATAATAGAATCTAGATTTTCATGATGTATTTCACCGATGAAATCTTCAAAAGTCACTATTTGATCTCCATTGTTAGTCGTAGTCAATGGCACGGAAATCAAAGCAGCGATAAAGTGGTACTTGTTTAGACATTGATCTATTGTAGCGTCAGGGTCTGCAGAGATGTGGCCATAGCACTCTGTGTGGGTTCCATTGCCATGAGGAGTCATTGACAATCTTTGATAATTGGTAGTGCCGCCTTTAGCCACACTCCCTACAAAGTCACCGACTATAATAGTGGAAATTTTAACTGGTTCTGCCCAAAAACAGTTGGGATTGTCATCACCGTTCTTTATCGGCAAAGAAATATCAATTGGCGAATCAAGATTAGTCGTGTATTGCTTTCCTGATAGGTCTACTTGTATGTTCATGTTCAATTTTACACCAAAAATAAATCCGAGGCTATTTTGTCAGCAAATAGTTTTCCTTTATTCGTTAATGTCAAATTCTCTTTATCCAGCACTGCGAGCTCTTGCTCGATCAGATCATCAATATATTCACGATGTCTCTCAAGTAAGTCATCATTATGTTTTTTCTTGAGCTTGTTGAGGTTCACACCCCACTTAGTTCGAAGTGTAGTTAGTAAGTATTCGTTAATATGATCTTCACGGTCTAGTTCATCCAAAGTGAATGGGGTAATCCCTTTTCCGATTTCTTCAACATACCTCTTGTTGTTGGAGATGTTATATTGCCGATTGATTCCATTATAAGAATGAGCACTTGGACCAACACCTAAGTATTTTTCTTGCTTCCAATAATTACTATTGTGCTTAGAGTATTGCTGGGGCAAGCAAAAATTCGAAACTTCATATTGCTCATATCCATTTCGATCGAGAACCTCAGTTAATATTTCAAATTGTTGAGCAGCATATTCATCGCTTATTGGCGCGATTTTGCCTTGCTTAAGCCAGTTGCCAAACGCGGTTTTATTCTCAATCGTTAGACAGTAAGAGGAAATATGATCAGGTTTCAATGCTAGTGCCTGTTTTAGATCTTTTTCCCAAATAGAATGATCGTCACTTGGGATTGCATATATGAGATCAATACTAATATTATTAATACCGACATTTCTGGCATTTTCAATACAAGATAGAGCCTCAGTGCTGGTATGAGCTCTGTTTAAAAAAGTCAAATGGCTATCATCGAATGATTGAACACCGATACTAAGTCTATTGACACCTAATGAGGAGAGTTGATCCAATTTGTCTTTAGTCAAATCATCAGGATTTGCTTCAAGTGTGATTTCAGCTGTTGTGCTTACTTCGTAATTACTAGAAATGGTGTCAAGTAAATATTTCAACTCATCCTTTAGAAGTAGCGAGGGAGTGCCCCCACCAAAATAAATGGTCTCAATTGTATCTCCTAGGAGATAATCTTCTTGTATTTTGATTTCTTTGGAGATGGCTTCAACCACGTCTTTTCTTAATTTAGTATTCGTACTAAAGTGAAAGTCGCAATAGTGGCAAGCTTGTTTACAAAAAGGAATATGAAGATAGATTCCCGCCATTTTTTATTACAAAGCTAAATGAATATTTATCAACCAATTCAGTTTCAGTAGTTATATTCTAGCTCGTTTATCCCGTAGAATTCTGATATATTGCACCTTATTATTTATTATGAATCTGAGAGGTCTATTTGCATTTTTTTTCTTTGTCTTATTGATAACCACACAAGTGCATGGTTATCAATACCATGTGGCAAAACAACTCGATAATAGCTGGTATTGCTTTGATGACAACCAAAGATATTTATCATTTGAAGAGTCTAGTGATCAACAAAAAGCATTCCTAACCTTAGATAATAGTTATCCTAAGTCCTCAATCCTAAAAATGTCAGTTGGGAAAAACACATCTATTTATATTGGAACAGTGATAGTTGCCTATTATAATGCAGATACTACACTATCATATAGACTAGATAGCTTATTTGAGACAGTTCTTGATAATCCATCACAGCTTACATTGACTTTATTCAATCCTGAAGGCGTTGAAATTAACGGCAGCAAAATATTGACCCCAATGATAGGATTAGACTATGAACAATCCACACCAATTTTTAGAATTGTTAGGAATCAAAAGGATGCACTTTTGATTATCATCCTAATCATTGCTGCTGCACTCACTTATTTAAAAATTGGACATGTCGATATTTGGAGGGGATACATGAAGTGGTCAAGGCTTATCACAATCAAAGATCAGGGTGCTGCTATTTATAAAATTAGACCATTTGAAAAAGGAACGATAATTATAGTGTTGATTTATGGAATGGTTAGTGCTGTTGTGATTATGGCACTATCTGTACTCATGGATCTTAAGTTTATAGATCACCTACTATTCAATAGTCAGTCTTTAACTATCTTACTGCTCATTTGGGTAGTTTTATCATTGATGCTATTTACGTTGGCATTTGCCAAATATCTCTTGGTGAAGATATTTACAAAGCTATTCGTATTCAAAGGAGCTTCAAGAATACACTTTTATAATCACATCAAAATTTCGTTGCTATTTGCTCTTCTTGTGTTGTTAATTTCTCTTATTGGAATATATAGTTTAAGTGAAACTGGAATTGGAGGTTGGATTCACATTGCAGTCATTGGTTTACTCTTAATGAAGACGTTTTTGATTTCATTAAAATTATTCAGAATTAGTGCCTATGGAATTTATCATTTATTTTCCTACCTTTGCGCAACAGAGTTAATACCTAGTATTATTCTAATAAAAGTTACGTTTTTAATATAATTCTTACATCATAAGAGATTGGTAGATATGGGGAATGCAGTAAGTGAAGTTTTGAAGCCAGTGAAAAGTATTTTAGTCTCTCAGCCTCAGCCGGTAGATGATAAGTCGCCTTATTTTAAATTAGCCGAAAAATTTGACATTAAAGTTGATTTTAGACCATTTATTCAGGTTGATCCGGTAGGTCTGAAAGAGTTCAGAAAACAAAAAATAGATATTCTAAATCATACGGCAGTGATATTCACTAGTCGCAATGCAGTAGATCATTTTTTCAGCATTTGCAAAGAGTCGAAAATTGAGATGCCGGCAGACATGAAGTATTTCTGTATATCTGAGCAAACAGCTAATTATCTGCAAAAATACATTGTAATTCGTAAGAGGAAAATATTTACAGGACTGCGCACAGCAACTGATCTGTTGGAGATTCTTAAGAAGCATAAGAACGAGAAGTATATCTTCCCATGTTCAGATATCAGAAAAGGTGACATTCCTAATTTTTTGAAAGATAACGCATACAACTATTCTGAAGCTATAATCTATCGCACTGTTGCGAGTGATTTGTCAGACTTGGATGATGTGTCTTACGATGTGATTGCCTTCTTTAGCCCATCAGGGATCAACTCATTAATGGTGAACTTTCCAGGGTTTAATCAGAAGGATACTAGAATCGCGGCTTTTGGACCAACGACAGCGCAGGCGGTAAGGGATGCTTCATTGCAACTTGATATAGAGGCACCACTCCCTAATGCGCCATCGATGACAGGAGCACTTGAGTTGTACATCAAAAAAGCAAATAGCTTATAGGGTTTAGTTAGGTCATTCGTCATATAAAATTGACGTTTAGACGAATAATCTCAGAGAAGTTTTTTGTAAAACTTGATTCTCTCGGGTAAAAAGCATTATATTTAGAATTGCTTTAGAAGTATATGAGGAACATTAGGTATATTTTATTTTTTGCCATTGCCTCATGGATAGGAAATGAGGCGCATGCACAGCAGGATCCTCAACTCACCCTATACATGTTTAATAATCTCTATTATAACCCTGCATTTGCTGGGGCTGAGGGGATTACTAAAATTTCCATGCTGCATCGTAGTCAATGGTTGGGGTATAAAGCAGATTTTGATGATGGTCGAGCTCCGCAGACTCAGGTGTTGAGTATGACCGCTCCGATCTATAAGATCCTGCCAGGAGCAAGTGGGTTTGGACTCACTGTAGTTAATGACAAACTTGGGCCATTGACAAATGTTCAAATACAATCTTCTTTTGCATATCACTTAGGTATCAAAAAATCTAAACTCAGTTTTGGAGTTCGCTTGGGAATGTATTCTCAGTCAGTTAATGGAGATTTATATAGACCAATAGATGATAGTGATACTGTTATTCCTAAAGATGAATCACAGATAAGACCAGATTTGGCTGTAGGGGTGCTGTTTCGCGCTGAGAAATATTACGCAGGACTTAGTTTTGATCACCTGCTGAAGGCAGAGTTTGATTTTGGTAAGAATGATTTGAGAAATGCTCTTGAAAATCACGCTTACTTGACTTTTGGTTATATCCATAAGGTAAACTTTGATATTACGCTTCGCCCGTCAATATTAGTTTCTACTGATTTCAACATCTATAATTTCACTGTTGGAGGATATATAGATTATAAAGATCAAATGTGGGGCGGTATGTCTTTTAGACAAGGGGAAGATGTAAATGCTATCTTAGGATACAATTTTTTGAAAGATAAATCGTTAGGATTGGGGTACTCGTTTGGATACATTGTGAAAGCACAAGAAGCTAAACAACCGACATCTCATGAATTAATGCTTAATTACACACTTCCGGTAAGTCCTGGAGGAGGTAAGAAGATTGTTAGAACCCCAAGGTTCAGACATTAGCATAAGTGGAATTATTTTTTGCATTTTGAGATAAAAATCACAATTTGTTCGCAAGTTGTTTTTTAATCTTACATTTTTGTAGATATTGTGTCTCAATAGACGAATTGAATTTTTTAGTTAAATAGAGTACCGTTGGCTTTAATTTATACAGTCAGTATAAATTTTAAAAAAGAGTGTTATGAATAAGAATTTTGTCACGAAAAGGTATGCTAACCTTTTATTGGTATTAATCACATTTTCTTTAGGAGGATGTAGTTTGCTAGGCCTCGGAGGAGGAACTGGTGGCGATGGCGGAGAGCTCATCGGTGTACCAGGTAGAGAGGGGTGGGTGATGTCTCTACCTTATGGTATGGTGCCGATCCCGGCAGGAACATTCCATATGGGACAGGCTGATGAAGATCCAGCTGCTACACAAATCAACTTCAACAAGCAAGTAACGATTGGATCATTCTACATGGATGATTCTGAAATCACGAATAACGAGTACAGACAATTTATCGATAGATTGATGGAGGACTCTGTGAGTGTGCTTGGTGAGGATGTTATTAAAGAAGAATATTATCCAGACACCACTGTTTGGGTGAAAGATTTCGCGCATCATTTAGGTGATCCTTTGCAAGATTATTATTATTGGCACCCTGGATACGATGACTATCCAGTGGTCGGTGTTGATTGGGAAGCTGCGAAGTATTTCAGTAAATGGAGAACACAATATTGGAATGATTACAGGTCGAGTGTTGGTGAAGTACCAATGCCTGCTTTCAGATTACCATCAGAAGCTGAGTGGGAATATTCAGCAAGAGGTGGTAGAGACATGGCGAAATATCCTTGGGGAAATCCATATGTGAGAAACGCGAAAGGTTGTATGTTAGCTAACTTCAAACCAGGTAGAGGAAACTTCTACGATGATGGATTTGCTTACACAGCTCCAGCGATGTCGTATTTCCCGAATGATTACGGCTTATTTGATATGTCAGGTAATGTTGCTGAATGGTGTGAAGACGCTTTCAATCCAGCTTCAGTTCCTTTAGTTTGGGATTTGAATCCAACATTTTTTGATGAAGACGAGCATAGAAAAGTAACTAGAGGAGGTTCTTGGAAAGATGTAGCTTATTACTTGGAAACAGGGACTAGGTCATATGAATTCAAGGATTCTACTAGAGCTTATATCGGGTTTAGAAATGCTATGACACATTTAGGTAGATCGTCAGGAGCGGAATTTTAATTATTAGATTAAACTTATATATTTAATATAGAGCATTAAGTGCATTCATTATTAACCAAAATCTTAGAAAAATGAGTAAGAAAAAAGGCGGATTAGTAGAGCTTATGTATAAGACCATTATGCCAAAAGTATATGGTATAGGTGCAGCAGTGGTAATTGTAGGAGCATTGTTTAAAATCCTTCACTGGAGCGGTGCCAACGAAATGTTAACAATCGGTCTCTTAGTTGAAGCTGCTATTTTCTTCTTAAGTGCATTTGAGCCCCATGAAAATGAGCTGGATTGGTCTAAGGTATATCCAGAGCTTTCTCAGGACTATGATGGACCAAGTGCAGCTCCTAGAATAGCGAATAAAAAATCAGGCGCATCACCAAGTCAAGAGCTTGATAATATGTTGGAAAAAGGCAAAGTAGGCCCTGAATTGATCGAAAGTCTTGGAAAAGGCATGAAAAACATGGCTGAGTCTGCTTCGAAAATGTCGAATCTCGCAGATGCGGCTGTAGCGACTAACGATTATGCGAAGAATGTAAATTCTGCCTCTAAATCTTTGGTGGAAATGAATAAGTCTTACGCAACTACTGCAGGAGCAATGAACGAAATGGCTAGTGCTTCTAAGGATGCTAAAGAATATCATACTCAAATACAAGAAGTTACTAAGAACTTGGGTGCATTGAATGCTGTATATGAGTTAGAACTGAAAGATGCTGATACGCATGTGAAAGCAATGAATAAATTCTACACTAACTTGACAGGAGCCATGGATGGGATGTCTAAGGTTGGAGAGAATTCACAACAATTCACTAGTGAATTGGGTAAACTTACAGGTAATATCACCGCATTGAATAACGTATATGGAAGTATGCTGACAGCAATGAAAGGCGGACCTAAGTCGTAATACACATCCGGATTTAATTAATTTTTTAATTAACAAAAACAAAAATTATGTCAGGAGGAAAAGAATCACCAAGACAAAAGATGATTGGTATGATGTACCTAGTTCTTACAGCGCTTCTTGCGTTGCAAGTTAATAACTCGGTATTAGAGAAGTTTGCATTTATTGATGAGGCATTGCATAGTGCAGTTACTGATATTGATGCTAAAAATTCAGGAACGCTATCAGCTATCAAAAAGGAAGTTGAAAAGAAGGGTAATAGAGCAGGTGATGTTAAAGCACTCTCGAAAGCACAAACCGTACGTCAAATCACTAAAGAGACTTTAGAGCATTTGGGTGAGCTTCGTACACAGTTTGCAGTATTAACAGGTGGCGGTGATCTGGATGGTTATGATGATGAAACGAAGCAGTTGATTGGTAGTAAAGACTATGACATTGTAAGTAACTACATGATCAACAAGGGACATGGAGAAGAATTAGAAGAGAAGTTGAACGAATATGCCGCGCAGCTTACAGAACTTTCAGGTGAGAACTTCGAAAAGTTGGCAAAGAGTGCTAGCGAGATTGAGATATCAAAAGATGATCCTAATCAAAACATGAAAGACTTTGCAGACTTTTACTTTGGTCATACGCCAACTGCGGCAGGAATGGCGACAATAAGTCACATAGAATCTGAAGTGTTGAGATATGAGCAAAAAGCTTTGGAAGATATTGCTGAAGAAGTTGGCGCAAAAGATGTTTCATTTGATCAAATTGTACCATTAGTAAGGCCAAATTCGAATGTTGTGGCATCAGGTGCCAAATTCGAGGCTGACTTATTCTTGGCGGCATCATCTTCGTCTATCAGTCCTAAGTTCATGCTCTCTGGTAAAGAAATACCTGTTGCTGCTGATGAGGCTACTGGAATCAAGTATGGTAAAATTGAGTTTACAGCGAAAGGAAGTAACTACGACCCAAAGACATTGACTGCCAATGCATCATTTGAAGCGCAAATAGAGTTAAATGACTCTGTATACCAAATTAAGCACAATTATCAAATCGTTAAACCTGTCATCCAGGTGAGATCAGCAGCTTTGTCTGCTTTGTACATGAATTGTGGTAATGAACTTAATATTCAGGTACCTGCTTTGGGGACAAGTTACAATCCAACCTTCACATCTGGTGAAGCTGATATTGTAAAAGGAACTAAAACTGGTGCGGTGACAATCATCCCAACCGGTAGAAGTAAAGTTAAGATTTCGGTAAGTAATGGAGGAAGTAATTTGGGGGTAGAGACTTTCAGTGTGAAGAAACCACCATTACCTAAGTACACTTTCAAATCAAAAGGTAAAGATATTGATATGAAAAATGGTATCAAGGCGTCTTCATTTCGTTCTTTAGATCTAGCTGCGGTGGCAGAAGCCAATTTCGCTGCTGAGGTACCTAAAGATGCTAAATATAGAATCAGGGAGGTTGATATTATTCTTGCGAGGGGTACTCGTCCAGTAAAGAAGGAGACAGTTAAAAAACAAAAAATTAACTTGTCATCTTATGTTTCACAAGCTCGTCCGGGTGACATACTTGTGGTAGAGATCAAAAAAGTGACGAGAAAAACATATCAAGGTAAGAACGAAAGAGTACCTGTTAAAAATGAGATTTACAGGATTCTATTGAAGTAAATAATTAAGTTAGAATAAGAAGTGTTATGAAAATTTTGAGAAACATACTTGTGTTTTCGTTAGTAGGCTTACTATCAATTTCTTCACTGCTCGCACAGGAAACAAGTGAGCATTATAATCCGAATTCGATTGATCCGATTCCTAAATACGAGCAACTGTTCAAAAAGCGTGTTTGGTTACGTATTGATTTAAAGGAAAAGCAAAACAAAGGTTTTTTTGCGAAAAATGGGGAATTGTCAAAGTTAATACTCGATGCGGTCAAGTCTGGTGAATTGGATACGATTTATAAGAATGATTCATTGACTACTACAATGACCAAGGATGAATTCCTAAATGCATTGGTGTCATCTGAGGCAGAACCAATAGATCCTTATGATCCGGACGCTGAGTATTACGAAGGTGATCAAGTGATGTATAATGGAGTAGCTTATACAAGCTTGTATGACGAAAATCTTGGCGTGGCCCCTGAAGGAGCTCCAGATGATTGGGAGTCAGACGAGCAGGCTGGGAAAGATGAGATCTATTTTGCAAATCAGATTAGCGTTCTTAGAATGATGGAAGACCGTATTTTTGATAAAAGACGATCAAGGCTATATTATGATATCCAAGCAGTTCAGGTAATCGTACCTGGATCTGAGACAACAAATAGTGTGGATAACCCTGTTGGAGTCTTTAGTTATAAAGATTTGGAAAAAGTGTTTAGAAACCATCCTAAAGAAGCTGTATGGTTCAATAGATATAATACAGCTCAGAATAAGAATTTTGCTGATGCATTTACTTTGAGATTATTTCATGGAGTGTTGATAAAAGTTGAGAATCCTGATGATTTGGATATTATTGACATATATACGACTCGTAAGGAGGGTGTAATGGCATCGGAATGGCTTGATCTTCAATTGATGGAGAAGGAACATAACCTCTGGGAATACTAAGAGAATTTTGTTAGAACGAAAAAAGGAGAGCTTGTTAAAGCTCTCCTTTTTTTATGTAGTAATCAGTAATGATGGCTGCTTTTTTCTGGCCAAGAATCCCTGATAGTTGCTCTGTTGTGAGAGTTTTTATCTTGCTTACGGACTTATATTTACTCAATAGAATATTGGCAGTTTTCTCCCCAATGCCCTTAATTTCTTCAAGTTCTGTTGTAAAGCTGCTATTACTACGCTTCAATCGATGAAATGTAATGGCAAATCTATGAGCTTCATCACGGAGTTGTTGAAGCAGTTTGAGTGAGGGTGACTTCTTATTTATATGTAACGGATACTGATCCTCCGGAAAGTATATTTCTTCCAATCTCTTAGCAATGCCTATAATGGGGATTTTTCCGTAGAGACCGATGTCCTTCAGCGCTTGTACTGAACTACTAAGTTGGCCTTTGCCACCGTCAACTAGAATAAGCTGTGGTAAAGGACTGTTTTCTATGGATAACCGTAAGTACCTTCTTTTCACAACTTCGTACATAGAAGCGAAGTCATCTGGCCCGATAACTGTTTTTATGTTGTAATGTCTGTAGTCCTTTTTGTAAGGTTTACCATTTTTGAAACAAACCATCGCGGCCACTGGATTGGTACCTTGGATGTTAGAATTATCAAAGCATTCAATATGGTTCGGTGGTTCTAGTAGTTTGAGTTCTTTCTGAAGTATTTTAACGACTTCATTGTTACGATCTTTTATTTTTTCTTTTTGTAATAATCTTTCTTTTTTGTAATGCAGTACATTTTTGATGGACATACTGATGAGTTTTTTCTTTTCGCCTATTTGGGGGACAATATTATAGGTCTCTTCTGATAATGAGACTATTGGTATGTTCGTGAGAATAGTCTTACTAGCGCTTCCTACTTGTTGTCTGATGTCAAAAGCATATTGAGAGAGGATTTGTGCATCATCCTCATTGAGTTTCTTTTTTATTTCGGTTGTCTGAGTGAAGTTGAGCATCCCATGATTGATCCTTAAATAATTCACATAGGCTGTATTTTCATCTGATATGATAGTGAAAATATCAAAATTTGACTCATCACTATTTACCACCATAGTGTTTGCCTGAAATTTATCTAATAATTCAAGTTTGTCTTTAGCCTGCTGAGCTTTTTCGAACTCCATATTCAATGAATGGGTATTCATTTCATGTGTAAAATGCTGTTTCGCAAATTTTGATTTACTTTTTAGAATCTGTTTTATTTGCTCAATGTCTTTATTGTAACTTTCTTCACACTGAAGTCCTTCACATGGGCCTTTACAGTTACCTATGTGATATTCTAAACAAGTCTTAAACTTCTGTTCTGAGATATTCTTGTCATTCAGGTTGTAATTACAAGTTCGTATAGTATACAATTTCCTAATTAGATTGAGAATGTTATTCATAGCCGCAACGCTAGAATAAGGCCCATAATAGGTTCCTTTATTAGTATCTACTCTACGGGTGGAGATCACTCTCGGGAAGCGTTCTTTAAGGATGCAAAGGTATGGGAAAGACTTATCATCTTTCAGAAGTATATTATACTTAGGCTGGTTTTGTTTGATAAGGTTATTCTCTAGCAGGAGAGCATCAAACTCTGAGTGAGCAATGGTATAATCTATTTTGACAATTTCAGATACTAGCTTGAGAGTTTTTCTATTGTGCTGATTGGATTTATTAAAATAGCTGCTGACCCTCTTTTTTATATTTTTAGCTTTCCCTACATAGATAAGTTCAGATTCCCGATTAAAGTATTTGTAGATACCAGGATCTGTTGGTAAATGGCTTACCTGATCAGTGACTTCTACGTCTTTGTTCATAGTTAATTAGAATATTTCGTCCTCGTTAACCTCTTCTTTTGGGGTGTAAATGTAAGTAGAATCACTCCCATCTATTACTTCGAGGTTTTCATATTTCGAACAATCTATTTCGACTCCTAGTCCAATTGGTGGTCTTCGAAATTTTCCTTTTTCATACCCCAGAAGTGAATCGGCATAGATATCCTGCATGTATTTGTCCCAGATAGGTCGAGCGGTTCTACCCCCTTGCCCCATATACCAATTTCGAAAGTGGATACTTCGTTCATCGCCTCCAACCCAGACACCAGAGACAAGATCCTTGGTGACACCCATGTACCAACCATCTGATGCATTATCAGTTGTTCCCGTCTTACCACCAATTTCGTTATCTTCTTTCACTTCAAAACTAAGGCCTCTGGAAGTTCCTCCTTGTTCTTCTATACCCCCTTTGAGCATATGGAGCATAATGTAGGCAGTTTCCTCACTTATAGCTTGTTTTGTTTTAGGAACAAAATTTTGAATGACATTGCCATTTTTGTCTTCAATCCTTGTGATGAAATATGGCTTAGTATGTACTCCTTCATTAGCAAATGTAGAATACGCTCCAACCATTTCAAATAAAGAAACATCACTTGTACCTAGGCATAAAGAGGGTACAGGATCAAGTTTGCTTTTATTGATTCCCATGCGCTTGGCAAACTCAACGACATTGTTAGCTCCAACACTTTTCATTACGTTGGCAGTTATTGAATTGATCGAATTGGCCATTGCTTTCCTGATAGTCATACTCTCTCCTGAAAACCTACTATCAGAATTGTTGGGTGTCCAAGTGTCAGGATCGCCTACTACCTTGAAACTTACCGCTACATCAGGCAGAGTGTAGCATGGGCTGTAGCCATTTTCTATAGCTGTACCATAGATGAATGGTTTGAATGTAGACCCTGGCTGACGTGTACCTTGTCGTACATGATCATATTTGAAGTATTTGTGATTTATACCCCCTACCCAAGCTTTGATACTCCCTGTATGTGGATCCATAGACATAAAACCCGTATGAAGAAAATGTTTGTAATATTTTAAAGAATCCATGGGACTCATTGTCGTGTCAATATCCCCATCCCAAGAGAAGATTGACATTTTTCTAGGGGTATTCAATACAATATCAATAGAATCAGATCCCTCTCCATGTTTTTTAACCAGTCGTCTGTAATGATCTGTCTGCTGGATTCGCCTTTTCAGAAAATCTTTTATCTCTTTTCCATCCTCATCTACCCAAGGATTTCTTCCCTTCCAGTGTTCTGTGAATAGTTTTTGAAGAGCCGTCATGTGGTTGGCAATGGCTTTTTCAGCATATTGTTGCATTCGACTATCTATAGTTGTGTAGATTTTCAATCCATCTTCCCATAAATCATATCCATTGAGTTTTGCCCATTTCATCAGGTCAGTTCTGATAACAGATCTGAAGTAGGTAGCCAAACCTTTGTTTTGATTCGATACTTTATAATTGGACATATCGATAGGACTCATTATCAAAGAGTCATATTCACTTTTGGATAGATGTCCATGTCGATATACTTTCCCTAATACTTGATTTCTTTTTTTGAAAGAATTGTCATAATTCATAACAGGACTGAACCGAGTAACCCCCTGCAATAATCCAATCAATACCGATGATTCTTCATAAGTCAATTCTGCAGGCAATTTCCCGAAGAAGGTTTGCGCTGCAGCTTTTATACCGAAAGCATTGCTGCCAAACGGGACTGTATTGAGATACATAGCGAAAATTTCATCTTTGGTGAAATTTCGTTCTAATTGAGTAGCAATAATCCATTCTTTGGTCTTTATGATCACTTTTCCAATCCCTCTAACTCCGATTAGTTTACCATCTGTTTCAGTTTCATTTTTGAATAAATTTTCAGAAAGCTGCATGGTAATCGTACTCCCTCCACCGGCAAAGCTGAATGTTAATGTTCCATAAACGGCTCGTAATAGCCCATAAAAATCAATTCCCGCATGTTTGTAGAAGCGATGATCTTCTGAAGCAATAAGCGTATTAATCAATTTTGGAGATAGCTCATCATATTCTGCGTTGATTCTATTTTGTCTGAAGTATTTACCAAGTGAAACACCATCTTCAGAAAGCAGTTCAGAGGAAAGATCATTTTCAGGATTCTCAAGAGATTTCAGACTAGGCATGGCACCATATAGTCCAGCCATATTGACACTTACGGAATAAATATAGCACGGAAGTACAACAAAAGTCCCTATGAATAGCACCCATGATAATATGATGAGTATTCTGAATTTTTTATTTGTCTTATTAAAGAAATCTAGAAACATGCTTAATAGTTTTGACTGAAAAATTTCAGATATTCTTTTACACCACCACTTTTGTATAAGATTCCGAAATTATCCTTTGTGATTACAAAGGTATTAATTTTAGAGTTTGAGAGTATTTCAAATCCTTTTTTTCCTTCATCATACTTGGTCAGGTAATTTAGAGAACTTTCAATGCCACCAAATTCGGTGACTAGTGCAATTGAATACTTATCATTCATTGATAAACTTCCTGTATTGAGATTCAGTTCACCATAGTTTTGATCATTGAAGGTTTTCAATTTAGTGATTAGTTTATCTGTAATATTCTGCTGTGATTCATATACTATTACGAAGTAATGAATCTGATCAAAACTTGAAACAAATTGTATACTCTTTTCTTTTTCTATTCTAAGGTTGAATTCCTCTGTGGCCCTTTGAAGAGTTAGGGCGTAAGGAGTAATGTCACTGTTTGGATTTTCCTTAATGAAAGTATCTAGTTCATATTTGTATTTGTCGTCACTTTCAAGTTTACCAGTGAGTAGGATATTCAGTAGTTTAACATTAGCTGTAAATGCTGTTTCGGGATAAGTGCTGAGTGCATCAGTTACCATTCCTCTAGAGGCTCCATATTTTTCATCTTTGTAAAGCTGATAGGCTTCTTTGTATATTTTTTTGAGAATAGCATTATTCTCATTACTCTCTTCAGTGTATTGTGGGTTGGCAATAAGTTTGGCATAAGTAGATTTTGGATACTTGGCCAATAATCGTTCTTTATGAAGATCAGATCGATCATTGTTAAATATGTACAATAAGTATAACACTTCAGGCTCATATTCCGATTCTGCAAATCTGCGCAATAACTCTTCAAATGAATTTGCAGCATTTTGATCTTCAATTAAATCAAAGTGATATATATTCCCCAATTTGTAAAAAGCCTCTTCTATTTGATCAAGTGCTTTTTGTTTAGCGTCTGATGAAAAGGGAATTTGTTTTATTAGAGCTGCCGCCTTGACGGAGTTGTCTTGGATAGCTTCTGTTTCAATATTTGTGGCACTTTCCCCTGGTGGCACATCATCTCTAGAGTTAGGAGTATTATTTTTAGCAGAAATATCAGATGTATTATTGGCCCTTCTCCAATGGTCTTCCAATTTTCGGTTACCCCACTTGCGTTTGAATTCTGCTTGACCAAAGCTCACTGCAGATGGATTGTTGAAATACCATGAAGAGCCACCTTTTTTTTGATTACTGCTTTCAAACGGACTTATGTAAGCAGCCGTTTGGAGAGCTTTCTTTTTAGCCCTCGCTTCCTTCTGCTGCTTCTCTGCTTCTTGTTCGTCAAGCATGAGGTTGATCTTTGCTGTCAACTCAATAGAATCCATTGTGGAGAGTAGTAAAAGGCTGTCTTGCAATTTAATCGTATTGAGTTGGATGACGAACTCATCTAAAACCTCTTTTCTTTGTTTTATTTTTTCATAATCTTCAAAATCAGTAGGTAGCACCTGAATAGTACTGTCATAGTAAGCTTTTGCTTTGGCATAATCTTTCAATGTATCATAGTAGATCATACCTGTTTTTAGATAAGACATCCCTTTTTGACGGTCATTGTTGATGCTGGAATTGGCTGAGGAAGAATAATATTCGAGTGCAAGATTAATGTTGTTCTGTCTTGATTCAAATTCAGCCATTTCATAGTAGATTTTATCCTTGAATTCGCGATTTTTTTTATCAGTAAGTAATTTTCTGAAGTGCCTTCTGACATTTTTAACATCGCTGTCTCTTGATAGTTCTGTTACTTGGGCTATGTTGAGCCTTGCATGGAAGTACAGTTCATAGGCGGGGTTGTTACTAAGACACAGTCTATCGTTATTATATGCTTCTGAAGCAAAACCTAACATTTGATAGATTTGTCCTATGATAAAATAAATTCGAGCTTGACCTTCAGAATGAGATAGTAATGGAGCTGCAAGCGCAAGGTTTTGGACCATATTGTCATAGTCACCTTGCATTTGATACAAATGTGCTTTATTCAGGTAAAGCAATTTTTGATTCTCTGTATTCAGCGTTTCTTTTTTGAGGTAGTCACTTACAGCTACTGCATTATTATATTCTTTATATTCGGTAAATACCCGCAAGAGATGTGCAAGTGCGGTGTGACGGGCATTATCGTCTTCGCTCTTCGTATTTACATACTTGAAAGTCTCTATAGCATTTACGAAGTCACCATCGTAAAACCTAGCTAAGCCAATGAGGTTGTAACTATCATCTACCCATTTGCTATTTTTATGAATTTGTATGGAGATAGAGGCTTTTTTAATACAATCTTCAATTTGAGTCTTGAAGGTAGCGGATAGTGCAGTGTCAAATTTTGGATAGACTTTTAATATCTCATTGTAGTTTTCTTCGGCACTTTCGTTGATAATATCTTCTATCTCTTTTATACGTTCTTTTGCATAAAAGTATGCATTGTATCTCGCAGTTGTATTGTGAAACCCTTTACTAATAGGGTTATGGCGCTCCGCTGAACAAGCAGACAATAATATTGCTCCTAATACTAAGAGTAGCAAATACCGAAAATGGCTGTTTTTGAGGCGCAATAGAGATTTCATTAGGACTTACAATGAAACGCAAAATATACGAGATTTAATATAAATTGACGCTCTTTTGAATGCATCATCTTCCTAATTACCCAGAACTGAAACGACTTAAGACCGTAAAAGCAAAAAAGACTTATATAATTGACTATAATCTCTATTTTTGTCAGAACTAATAAAGAATGATTTGAGGCCCAGAAAGACATTATCAAGTAGATTGGCGACTAAGTATCTGCTTATTATCCGAAACGAAGAGAATTTTGCGGAAAAAACGAGTTTTAGTTTTACATATTCTAGGGTAATACTTCTAGCATTTACAACTTTTGTTGTGATGTTAATCATTAGCCTATTTTTAGTTAGAACATTGCTGAATCAATGGTTTGATCCAAGACATGCTCAGCTTGAGGCTAATAAACAGTTGGTGGAGTTGTCTATTAAGATTGATTCATTGGACTTAGAAATGAAGAAAAAAGATCGCTTCATTCTAAATTTTCAGAAAATAGTGATGGGCGATAGTTTGTCGATTGACTTCGCATCCAGTGAAGAGGGAGAAGAAACTCAGATTAATAGAACCAATCTCAATCAGGAAGATTTGGCTGAAATTGACTCACAGTTTAGAGAAGAATTTGAAGCCTCAGGTGTTACACTGGCAACATTTGCCAATGTGAGTAGTGACTTGCATGAAATATTTTTCTATTCGCCAATTACTGGGTTTATTTCTGATCGATATAATGTTACCGAGGCACATTACGGAGTAGATGTAGTGTCTAAGAAAAACGAACCTGTCAAATGCGTTGCCGATGGTACCGTTGTGTTTGCTTCCTGGACGCAAGATTCAGGACACGTGATCGCTGTACAACATCGAGGAAATTTGCTGTCGGTTTATAAGCATAATGCGGAAATATTGAAAAAAGTTGGTAATTTTGTGAGTGGAGGGGAAATAATATCTATTGTTGGCAATACGGGAGAGCTTACTGATGGTCCACATTTACATTTTGAATTGTGGAGCGATGGAAGTCCTGTGAACCCCGAGGATTTTGTTTCATTTTAAAAAGCAATAACATGTTTGCAAACAAGGAAGAGAAAAAAATAGCAGAGGAGATGAGTAACTCGAGTAATAATATCGGTAAAGGTACAATCCTTACAGGTGATATCGAGACTTATGGGAACATACGAATAGAAGGCAGAGCATCGGGAAATGTAAAGTCTAAGTCTAAAGTAGTGTTGGGAGAGTCATCACATGTAGAGGGTAATATTATTGCTCAGAATGCCGAGATATTTGGAGAAGTAAAGGGGAAAGTTGAAATATCTGATGTTTTGACCCTTAAAGCCACAGCTGTTGTTCATGGAGATATTATCACGGGAAAGTTGATAGTAGATTCTGGAGCGAAATTCAACGGAAGTTGTAAAATGGGTGTTTCTATAGGAGAAATTCATATTGGAGCTAATGGACAGAATGGAGCAAAAACAAAGGTCTTCAAAGAAGCCCAAGCGGTATAACGAGTTTGTCAAATTCTCGGGTCTAGCTATTCAGATGGGAATAACTATTTATCTGGGGAATTGGTTGGGAAGCTATTTAGACGAAAAATATCATAGCTCATCAGGAGTGTATTCTAAAACAGCAACTTTGGTTGCTGTTTTCTTATCTATATACATTGTTATTAAACAAGTTACCAGATCTAACGAAAAGGAATGATTAAGAGGCTATTGGTATATGCAGCAGTATTGCTAGCTGTATTTGTTATGAGTTATAATGCACACAGTGTGATATTAGAAAGTGGAGAATTGGTATTAAGTTTTTCGCTAATCAATACTTATGTCTTTCATCTGATTGCATCATTTGCAATTTATGTATTGATAGAAGTCGTTGCATTTTATGCATCTACTCAGGCAGGTTATGCTTTCCTAGCCTCTGTGTTTGTGAAGATTGGTCTATTTACCCTTATCTTTATGCCTTCTCTATTTTCTGACAATGATCTACAGATGTTCGAGAGAGTGTCAGTCATTGTTCCATTGTTTGTATTCTTGACACTTGAAGCCATTGCTTGTTCTCGTTTATTGAACAAGGCTTGAATTGGGTTTTAAAGAGAGTAAATGGCAAATATTTTTTTTTAAAAACAAATCTCAAAAATCACATTGTTATAATTAATTGGTTAATTTTGCACCAAATTTTGTAGGGATAAGTAATCAACGCATGTCGATAGCAAAAAAATCTGTAAGTTATTTATTAGTTTTTATTTTTTCAATGATAGTGGTAACAGGAGTTGCTAGCATTGGAAATGAAGAAAAAAAGCAGGGTAATCAAGTAGATACTCCTGAGGAAATCAGAGCTTATATTGAGCATCATCTGCAAGACTCGCACGATTTTATTTTCTGGACAAATGGAAGTACAGGAACGCATGTAGGATTTCATTTACCTGTTATTATATGGGATGGAGGATTGCAGATGTTTTCTTCTTCTAAATTCCACTATGGAGAGACAGTAGCAGAAAGCAACGGTAAGTATTACATGCTTTATCATAATAAAATATACAGAACGGATGCAGAAGGTGTCGTCACTCTTGACGATCACGAACATCCTACTAACATAAGACCCTTAGATTTCTCAATTACTAAAACAGTAGTAGGGATGTTGCTCGCCAGTCTCTTGATCCTTCTGGGGTTCTCATCACTGGCTAGAAGTTATAAAAATGGACCAATACCTACGGGAATAGGGAGAGTTCTTGAACCTTTAGTGATTTATGTACGTGATGAAATCGCTAGACCTAATATAGGTGAAACGAAGTATAAGAAATACATGAGCTTCTTGCTTACTGTATTCTTCTTTATTTGGACTTCGAATTTAATGGGTTTAACGCCAGTTGGATTTAATGTTACTGGAAATATTGCTGTGACCGTATGTTTGGCATTATTCACATTTGTCATAGTACAGTTCAGTGGAAACAAAGACTACTGGAAGCATATATTTTGGATGCCAGGCGTGCCGATTCCAATGAAAATTTTCTTAATGCCAATTGAGCTTTTAGGACTGTTGACTAAGCCATTTGCTTTGCTTGTTCGGCTTTTTGCAAATATGACAGCCGGTCATGTAGTGGTTATGAGTCTAATAGGACTGATGATTACGTTGAAGGCTACTTTTGGGCCGGTTGCTTCTACTGGACTTGCATTTTTTCTTACATCATTTCTTATGATTATTGAGTTACTGGTTGCATTCTTACAAGCCTTCATCTTCACAATGTTGTCTTCATTGTTTATTGGGATGGCGGTAGCAGATCAGGACCATCACTAAATTGAATTTTTGTTTAATTATTATATAAATCTATTACTATGTACAACTTAATTGGAGCAGGATTAATCGTAATCGGTGGAGGTATCGGACTAGGACAAATCGGAGGAAAAGCAATGGAAGGAATTGCTCGTCAACCTGAGGCAGCTGGAAAGATCCAAACAGCGATGATTATCATTGGAGCACTTTTAGAAGGACTTGCATTCGGTGCACTTCTTCTTGGAAAGTAATCCAAAGAAAAGCTTAAAACACTTCCCGTAGCGATAGGCTACGGGAGCGTGTTTTTAAGAAATTAAACAAAAATATATATAAGATTAAAATAATATTCGATGGAACAGTTAATAAATGATTTTTCGCCAGGATTGTTTGCTATGCAGGCGTTCATCCTGTTGTTGCTCATTTTTGCAATGAGAATATTGGCATGGAGGCCTATATTGGACGCATTGCAGATCAGAGAAGATGGAATCACGGAAGCGCTTGAATCTGCAGAAAATGCAAAAGCTGAAATGCAAAAGCTTAATGCAAAGAATGTAAAGATTCTTGAAGAAGCTAAGCTTGAACGTGACAACATTATCAAACAAGCGAGAGACGCTGGTAGTCAAATGTTGGAAGAAGCGAAAAATAGTGCTGCCGTCATTGGTAGTAAAATGATCGAAGATGCCAAGATAACTATCAATACAGAAAAGCAAGCAGCTCTAACAGAAGTTAAAAATCAGGTAGCTTTACTTTCATTGGAAATAGCTGAGAAGCTGGTAAGAAAGCAACTATCTGGTGACAAGGCTCAGAAAGAAATGGTAGCAAGCTTTATCAAAGACGCTAATCTTAACTAAGAAAACATAAAGGAATGTCAGCAGATAGCAGAGTAGCTTCAAGATATGCCAAATCACTTCTATCATTAGCAGAAGAACAAGGTAAACTTGAAGAGGTACATAACGACATGCAATTGGTAGATGCTACCTGTAAAGAGAGTAGAGATCTTGCAGTAGTTTTGAAGAATCCTATTATCAAGCATGATAAAAAGAGGTCGATTTTAGAAGCTATATTTAAAAATAAAGTAAGTGATTTAACACTGGCTATTTTTGAAATTATCTGCAGAAAGAATAGAGAGGAGATACTTCCAGCCATAGCAGAAGAATTTCATATTCAATACAATGTTTTTAAAGGTATAGAGAAAGCTACAGTAACTACGGCAGTGAAAATTGACAAAGGTTTACGAGAGAGTTTTGAGAAGATGATCAAACAGATCAGCGACAAAAAAACTGTTGAGCTAGAAGAGATTGTAGATGAGAAAATCATAGGAGGATATGTTCTCAAAGTGGGAGATCGTCAATTAGATGACTCGATAAAAAGCAAAATAACTGAACTAGAATTGCAGTTCAGTAAGAATCCATATATCAAAGAATTTTAACATTAAACATTTCATACAATGGCAAATGTAAGACCAGATGAAGTATCAGCTATCCTAAGAGAACAACTTTCAGGAGCTAAGACTGATGCTGAATTAGAAGAAGTAGGTACAGTATTGGAAGTAGGCGATGGTGTAGCACGTATCTATGGATTGACTAAAGCTCAATCAGGTGAGCTTTTAGAATTCGAGAATGGCTTGAAAGCCTTAGTGTTGAATCTTGAAGAAGATAATGTTGGAGCAGTACTATTAGGATCTGCAGCTGGTATCAAAGAAGGTGATACGGTAAAGAGAACCAATAGCATCGCTTCTGTGAAGATAGGTGATGGAATGTGTGGTAGAGTAGTGGATACCTTGGGTAACCCTATAGATGGTAAAGGTCCAATAACTGGAGATTTATATGAGATGCCCTTGGAGAGAAAAGCTCCAGGAGTGATTTATAGACAACCGGTGAATGAGCCAATGCAAACTGGTATTAAGGCTATTGACTCAATGATTCCTATCGGAAGAGGTCAAAGAGAGCTGATTATCGGTGACCGTCAAACAGGTAAAACTGCTGTGGCGATCGATACGATAATCAACCAAAAAGAATTTTACGAGAAAGGTGAGCCTGTATTCTGTATCTATGTAGCTGTTGGACAAAAAGCTTCTACTGTTGCTAACGTAGTAGCAGCATTGGAAAAGGGAGGAGCGATGGATTACACAGTAGTTGTTTCTGCTTCTGCTGCTGATCCAGCACCAATGCAGTTCTTTGCACCATTTACTGGAGCGGCTGTAGGTGAGTATTTCAGAGACACGGGTAGACCAGCATTAGTAGTATATGATGATTTGTCTAAACAAGCTGTCGCTTACCGTGAGGTTTCACTTCTGTTGAGAAGACCTCCGGGTCGTGAAGCAAATCCTGGTGATGTATTCTACTTGCACTCAAGATTATTAGAAAGAGCTGCAAAAGTGAATGATAGTGATACGATCGCAGCAGCTATGAATGACTTACCTGAGTCGTTGAAAGGAAAAGTAAAAGGTGGAGGGTCTTTGACTGCACTACCTATTATTGAAACGCAAGCTGGTGACGTTTCTGCCTATATCCCGACTAACGTAATTTCGATTACTGATGGACAGATATTCTTAGAGACTAATCTATTCAACTCAGGTATCAGACCTGCGATCAACGTGGGTATATCTGTATCTAGAGTTGGTGGTAATGCACAGATCAAATCAATGAAGAAGGTTTCAGGTACATTGAAACTGGACCAAGCACAGTTCCGTGAATTGGAAGCATTTGCGAAATTTGGTTCTGATCTCGATGCAGCTACTAAGTTGACAATCGATAGAGGTAGTAGAAATCTAGAGATATTAAAGCAAGCTCAGTACGCACCAGTACCTGTAGAAGAGCAAGCAGCAATTATATTTGTATCTACTAGAGGTATGTTGGATACTGTTCCTGTGAAGAGAGTTAGAGAATTTGAAGTTGAATTCATAGGGTTGTTGAGAGCGCAAAATAAGGATGTGTTAGAATTATTGAAAGCTGGTAAGTTAGATGATAAAGTAACATCTACTTTAGGAACTGTTGCTTCTGATCTAGCTAAGAAATATGCTAATTAAGTTTACGGTTATCGGTTCATAGTCTTGTGTGTATTGATGAGACTATAAACGAAAAGCTATTGACTATATACTAAAACATAAATGGCAAACTTAAAAGAGGTAAAAGCGAGAATTAAGTCGGTATCTTCAACCCAGCAGATCACTAAAGCCATGAAAATGGTAGCAGCTGCGAAGTTGAGAAGAGCGCAAGATAGTATCATGCAGCTACGTCCATATTCTCAAAAGCTCACTGCTATATTGCAAAATGTATCTTCGGGATTGGAAGATGATGATGAGAATGTTTATGGTTCTGTAAGAGAAGAGCAAAACATTTTGATTATTCCTATTACTTCGGATAAGGGACTTTGTGGTGGATTCAATAGTAATGTATTCAAGACAACTACTAAATTGATTGCTGCGAAATATCAAAGGCAAATGGATAGTGGGAATGTCACAATTCTTCCAATCGGCAAGCGCTCTTTAGATTATTACAAAAAGCGTGGATTCAATATCCATGGAGATTTTGTAGAGCTATTTACAGGCTTGTCATTTGATAATGCAAAAAAGGCAGCGGAGTACGCTATGGACGAGTTCACGAAGGGAACTTATGATAAAGTAGAGATCGTTTATAATGAGTTCAAAAATGTGGCAACACAGATTTTGGTCGCTGAGCAGTTTTTACCACTAGTGGCAAACGATGAACAAGTGGATACAACTCCTACAGACTACATCTATTCTCCGTCTAAAGAGACAATTGTAGAAGAGTTGATTCCAAAGTCATTGAAAATACAGCTTTATAAAGCAGTGTTGGAATCTAATGCTTCTGAACATGGTGCTCGTATGACGGCTATGGAAAAAGCAACAGAGAATGCAGGTGAGTTATTGAAAGACTTGAAGTTGACTTATAATAGAACGCGTCAAGCAGCTATTACGACTGAAATATTAGAAATCGTTGCTGGTGCAGAAGCATTAGGATAACCAACGAAATAATTGATATATTAAGAACCCTGATTCGCTAGCTAGCTGATCAGGGTTTTTTTATGTTCATACATATGGTTAAGGAGTTATTTTCGTATGTCAGATTGTTGAGCTTGGATGTGGTCCTCGGGGCATGTGTGTCAACTCTGTTTGTTGCACAATACTTTGAGGTGAGCCTCCCTAGTTTCGCTGTAGCTTCTTTGGGAGTAGCTGTATGGATAATTTACACCATCGATCATCTTTTGGATGGCTCTAAATCGAATGATATTCCTCGAACTCTAAGACATCAATTTCATCAGACACATCGCAAGCCGATCTTTATGGTTTTGATTGTGATGCTGCTGGCAGGAATGTTTCTAGTAACTCAACTTCCCATATCAATGATTGTTAATGGTGTGATCATGTCAGTAGGAGTGTCAATATACTTTATAGGACTCAGATTGATTGGGACAAGACCGTCAATTTATAAAGAGCCATTAGTAGCATTGGCCTATGCTTTAGGTGTATTTCTGGGACCTGTCAGCATGTCGAGTAGTATAGATGTTTCGAAATTGATACTGTTCTTTGTCTTATATGCACTTATGGCATTTATCAACTTACTAATATTCTCTGTTTATGAACTCGAAATTGACCAAGCGGATAACCATACATCTTTAGTTCGATATATAGGGAAGAGAAAGACAGCGCATTTGATCAATACTAGCTTTTTTGGACTTGCCATATTGTTCGTGTATCACTTGAGCATATTAAAAGGATTTGAGCTGCACTCGGTAGCTGTTTTCTCGATGATAGTTGTACTAGCGGCAGTCAATTATTGGAAGAGTGTATTTGGTCTCAAAGAAAGATATCGTATACTGGGTGATGCCGTTTTTTATTTTCCAATCATCGCTTTGATATGAAAACTCATACAGGATTTGATAGACTGTCATTGTTTTATGACTTGCTGGTGAAATTGGTCTTTGGAAGAACAATAAGGGAATCACAAATATGCCTAATTGAAGAAGTCGGTGATCGTGAAAATTGGTTAGTATTAGGAGGCGGAACAGGTTGGGTATTAGAAGAAATATTCAAAGTTCATCCGCAAGCCAAAATCACATACATTGAAGTATCTCAGAACATGATCAATCAAGCTCACAAGAGAAGGGCGACTGGTAGAGTAGATTACATTCTTGGTTCGATTGATGAAATTCCATCAGGGAGAAAGTACGATGTGGTAGTAACTGCTTTCTTTTGGGATATGTTTCATGCCAATAGAGCAATGAAAATGAAGCAGGAAATTGACCTAAAACTAAAAAATGATGCGTTCTGGTTATGCGCTGATTTTAAGAATACTGATATTTGGTGGCAGAAGATATTGATGAGAGTAATGTACTGGTTTTTCAAGGTGACTTGTCGTATTGAGGCTTCTGAATTGCCAGAATTCAGTCAAATATTTGATAAAGGGAAACACGAAGTGTTGTTTCAAAAGACATTCCATCATGGAATGATTGAAAGCACATTATATAAACGAAGTCGGTGAAATGAGAAAATACGTAATACTAGCAGTGATTTTGATGACGGGAGTACTGTCTTACTTTTACTTCCAATTGGGAGGAGTTAGCGATATTGAGAAGACAGTAGAAGTGGTGAATAATTATAAGCTCGTGGGTAGCTCTTTTAAGGGAAAGTACAATGGCCTTAAATTAGAGAGCATGTTTACTGAAGCACGAGCACTCGGAGAGCAGCTGGTCATTGTTAACTATCCGTTACAAGGGGATAGCACAGAAGATGGGTTTGTTCATCAATTGATTGGTACGCAGGTAGTAGAAGTGCCAGATGATATCCCTGAAGGGTTTTCGGTTCAGGAGCTCAAGATTTCAAAAGTAGTCAGAGCAAGCATAGATGCACACAACCTGGTAATGCCTAAGCCAAATGAAATAGAAGAAGTGCTGAGGATGTTCGCTAAGGAACAAAACCTCAATCTGGAAGGTTATACTATTGAGCGATATCTCTCCGATAGAGAGTTAGTCGTAGAAATTCCAATTATAGAATAATATGGCAAAGCCAAAACCAACCAAAGAGAAAGAGTCTCAAGTTGAAAAGGAATCAGAAGAGGATTTTTCAATGCTTGATGAGGAGCAGAAAGGAATCTTGCCAGATGATGTAGACTTTCGAAGATGCATGGGGTGTGGCGGTTAATATTAATCCTGAAAATACACTCTTTTCACACGCTCACTGATATTGGTCAAGATCTCGTAAGGAATAGTGTTGAGCTTTTCTGATAATTCGGTAATTGAGGGTTGAACTCCGAAGACTATTACCTCATCTCCTGCAGATACTCTGATACCTGTAACATCAATCATCATCATGTCCATACATACGTTGCCGATTACAGGGGCGAGTTGGCTGCTAATCATAACTTCACCTAAGCCATTACTAAAGGCCCGAGAGAAGCCATCTGCATAGCCTATCGCAAGCGTGGCTATCGTGAGGTCCTTATCGGCTTTCCCTTTGCGACCATAACCGATCGTTTCTCCTTTTTTGACTTGATTTACTTGAGAGATGGTAGTCTTTAGCGTACTGATTGGGAGTAGTTGATCTTGATATTCCTTGTTACTATCGATACCGTACAACCCAATACCCAATCGCACCATGTCAAAGTGATACTCTGGAAATCTCAAAATTCCAGAAGAATTTAATATGTGCTTGATTGGATGAGTATTTAGCTCAGTACTGATTTGTTGATAAATGTTGTTTAGTGTCCTGACTTGCTCTTTTGAGAATTCGTTGTGTATAGCTTCATCAGATCCTGCAAGATGGCTGAACATACTTTTGATCTGAATATTAGGATTTTTCTTTAGCAATGTGATCAGCTCATTGATTTCATCGTTGTGAAACCCCAGCCTTCTCATCCCAGTATCTATTTTGAGATGAATATTGATCACTTTTCCATTTATGAATTGAATCAATGAATTCAGCAAACTCAAACTGTAAATTTCAGGCTCAAGATGATACGTCAATATATTGTCAAATCCTTCTGGCGAGGCATTCATTACCATGATGGGTGTTTCGATACCGCTTTGTCTTAGAGCCACTCCTTCATCAACATATGCCACACCTAAGTAGTCAACTTTGTGATGCGCCAATAGATGTGCGATTTCATTACTTCCACTTCCATACGCCATCGCCTTGACCATGACCATTAGCTGGGTGCTAGACTTTAGTTGTTGACGATAGTAATTCAAGTTGTGTGTCAGTGCGTTGAGATCTATTTCTAATACGGTGCCATGAATTTTTTGAGCTAGTCTTGAAGTGATTTGCTCGAAGCGAAATGAACGAGCACCTTTGACTAGGATAGCTTCTTTATTGAAGTCTAGATTATGGATTCCTCCAATCAGTTCTTTCGTGTTTTGATAAAATGTACTGTTATCAGGAAACAGATGAGCTTGCTCAGTGATTTGTAATCCAACCCCAATGAATCTAGAGATTTTATAAGACGAGACCAGTTGCGCAATTTCTTGATAGAGGTGCTGATCTGAGAGCCCGGACTGTAGTATGTCTGATAATATCAATGTTCTGGATAGACTGCTTTGTTGTGAAAGGAAATTCAAAGCGACTTCTAATCCAGCCAGATCATTGTTGTAAGTGTCGTCTATCACTTGACAGTTGTTAAGACCTGGTTTGAGTTCAAGTCGCATCTTTACCGCTGGCAAACGCTTTAGTCCAGAGATAATCTCAGAAGCGGTATAGCCAAGTACTAACATGGTAGAAATACAATGCATGACGTTCTCAATCGATGCTTGGTCCGTAAATGGAATTTTGAGAGTAAGTGTCAAGTCTTTATAGATGACTGAAATTTGGCTATCACCGTTATGTTGTGATACCACTTGGGCAGTAATGTCAGCATCAGTATTGAAGGACCAGGATATTGCGGATATGTCGCCATCTGTGATTTGCTGATGAATCTCTTGGTGATCTTTGCAATAGATGAGCTGGTCACAACCTGAGAATAACTTTAGTTTTTCTGACACTTTTGTCGTCATACTGGAAAAGCCTTCCGCATGTGCAGAACCTATATTGGTGAATATTCCATAAGTAGGTTGAATTATTTGACGAAGATTTTCTATCTCTCCAGTTGTAGATATCCCAGCTTCAAAAATACCCAGTTTATGATGGTCACTCATTTGCCAGATAGAAAGCGGTACGCCAATTTGGGAGTTGTAGCTTTTTGGACTTTTTACAACGTTGTGAAAAGGGCTAATTAAGTGGTACAGCCACTCTTTGACTATTGTTTTTCCGTTGCTTCCCGTGATTGCAATTACGGGTAAACTGTATTGCTCTCTTTTATGTTTAGCAATGTCTTGTAAGGCTTCGACACTGCTTTTCACCAGTATTACATTTGCCTCAGGCATTGCGCTAATGTCGATCTGATGCTCTAAAATGAATTGTCTGACACCTTGTTTATATAAGTTATGAATATGCGAATGACCATCGTGATTTTGACCGTCAATGGCGAAGAACAATGTATTTCGCTGACCATGAGATATATTCCGGCTATCAGTGGCCAGATAAATGATTGCAAGATCTGCTTGCAGCTGAATCACTTCAACATTTAGGATACTTGAAAGATCTGAAAATTGCATATGTGTTGAAATTCAATGAGTAGGTGAATATAGAGTGAATCATTAGTATTGACAATCAGCAACTAGAAAAGTCGAGAACCATTTGCTACTTTTTGATCAACGGTGGTAAGAAGAATGTTGCCCCTATCATCAGGAAACCCTGTTACCAATATTTCTGACATGAATGGACCAATTTGCCTGGGAGAAAAATTGACCACGCATACAACTTGCTGATTGATTAAATTTTCCAAAGTGTAATTTTCGGTAATTTGAGCGCTAGATTTTTTGACCCCAATATCATCACCTAAATTAACCCATAGTTTATAGGCAGGTTTCCTAGCTTCGGGAAAGGGTTCTACTTTGATAATCGTACCAACACATAAGTGCACTTTTTCAAAGTCAGACCATTCTATTGTATTCATTTTCTTCGAATTGGATTGACTCATAATTTAGTTATTAGGGAATAACCTTTCTAAAAATTATACGTATATTTATCAACGATCGATTAAGCTTGAAAACACTCTACACACATACAATAAGAATTTCTGCATTTGTGCTTACATTTTCAATGTTCGTGTTGAACAATGCTTATGCTAATAGTGGGGATGAGAAAAAGTCTAACAAGACCAATCCTGACACAAAAATGGAAGTAAAAGGAGCTCCTAAGATTGAACTAAGAGCTCCTGAACCAGTGGTGGAACTTGATAGATCGGTATTAGATAAAGCAATTACTCCATATCATCGACAAGCCATTTTCGACCAAGAGGGAGATCTATCTGGTGAGGATCAAAATGCAGTGATTTCTTTTAATGTTATTCAATATTTCTTTAAGACCTTTAAGTTCTCTGAAGAAGTCTACTAACCCTAACTAATATCATTAGGGGATTCAATTATACAATGCTTGGATTTTTTAAGAAGCCTAGGCCTTGGCTGAAAAACTCTCTAATTCTTTGAGTGTGATTTTATTCTCATAAAGTGCACGTCCAATAATTACCGCAAACACACCCATGTCATTGAGTCTTTTAATGTCGTCAACACTTTGCACGCCACCACTGGCAAGTACGCATATCCCAGGAAATCGAACCATTATCTCTTTGTAGAGGTCGAAAGAAGGACCTGTCATCACTCCATCTTTAGAGATATCTGTGGTCTTTACATATTTCAGCCCGCGAGAATAGAAACGATCTATGTGGTCAAATAAATCAATATCAGTATTTTTTTGCCATCCGCGAATTGCGATTTTACCATCAAGTGCATCAGCCCCCAATGTCATTTTTTCGCGACCGTAGGAAACTATCCAGGATGAAAATAAATCCGGATTGCTAGCGGCTATACTAGCCGCTGTAATATAGCTCGCACCATACTCGTAGGCCTTGCTGATATCTCCATCTGTATTGATACCCCCGGTGAAATCAATTTTGAGATTTGTGTATCCAGCAATGGTTTCCAAGATGTGATAGTTCACCGGATGCCCTTTTTTGGCACCATCTAAATCAACCAGATGAATGACTTCGATGCCATGATCTTCAAATCGCTTAGCAACATCGATTGGCGTTTCTTTATATACTTTTTCACTAGAATAATTCCCCTTACTAAGTCTTGTAACTTTGCCATTGATAATAGATATAGAAGGGATAATCTGCATAGTTTTTTGTATTGATGTTTACCACTAAATATGCTCATTGATTAAATTATAGACACTTTTTATTTTTTGAGCGATACGTAATATACGAACATCACCTGATTTTTACAAGCTTAGAATCTTGGTAATTAATCATCATTATTTAGAGAGAATGAACTGAATTACAGTGTGCTTTTTCAAAACATGAATAGATCATCTATCTAGATTTCCTAAACAAGATTGCTGTAACTATGTTCAACAAACTAGGCAAGTCAATAAACTTAACCTTTGCGGAATGATGTTAGATAAAGTGTACAGCATCATGAAAACGCACCTATCTACAACATGTTTACTCTTTCAAAATTTTGTTTTCATCAATATGATCTAGAACCTCTCTTGAGAATATTGAGCAACCTGAGATAGTCTTAGAATCACTTTGTATAGGGTAGATGAAGTATTCTCGGTACGAATTTTCACCTTTAACAGAGCTTTTGATAATAAAATTAAGCTTTTCACCACTAAGAGCCTTGTCATAATATCCTTTCCATTGATCTTTGACTTTACCAAGCATCTGAAGTGCATCACTTCCTACGTCTAGACCTTCGTATTGAGTGCCTTTATACCTAGTTCTTATAGCTTCGTTTACCACAGTGACTTTATAGTGGTTATCTATAGCGAGAATCGAGTCTTTTGTATTGTTGATTAAGGCATTCAGTGATGATTCTTTATCCTGAAGAGCCTTTTGAATGGTGGTTTGTTCAGTGATGTCTCGTGCTATGACTGAGACACCTACAATGTGACCTTCTTCATTCTTGATAGGGTTATGATGCGTTTCAGCAAAAGTTGATGAACCCTCCTTGGATTTGCTCTCATCGATCTGGACAAATGTTTCGCCTTTCAATGCACGATCATATCTTGCCTTCCAGTAAGCCGCCTTTTCTTTTGGAAGAATGTCGAGAATATTAGTCCCAGGTTTTAAGTCAAGTCCTAAGCCAGCATACTTATCACTTAGGGTGGCATTAACAATACTAATTTTGTACTTGGTGTCAATAGAGAATATCGTGTCTTTGGTATTGTCGATCAATGACCTCATATTAGATTCTTTACCCTTGAGTTCACCTTGGGTTCGATCCATCTCTTCTTGCGTAGCTTGAAGTTCTTCCATGTTTTGACGCATTTCTTCTTCTTGTGCCTGCATTTGCTCAGTCATCATTTCAGATTCTTCGAGTAACTTAACCGTCTTTTGGTTGACTTTTGCTGATAGCACAGTGGAGGCAATACTCTCACCCACTTTTTCTAAAAAGTCTACATCCACCTTTGAGAATTTAGAGAAAGATGCCAGCTCTATCACTCCAACTATGTCTTCATTGGATTTTAATGGAACTATCAATATACTTCGTGGATTTGATGCTCCCATTCCAGAAGTGATATTGACATAGTTGTCAGGAATATCGTTGAGTAGAATAGATTCTTTCTCCAAGTAAGCCTGACCAACAAGGCCTTGCCCAACATCAATATGCTTTTCTTGGTATTTTTTTCTGTCAAATGCTCTTGAAGCCATTAGTTCGAGATACTGTGCCTTTTCAGAATCACCCTCTGTGAGTATAAATATCCCACCTTGGTTGGCATTCATATAGCTTACTAGTTCTGAGATTACTTCATCGCAGAGTTTTGAAAGATCACTAACATTATTTCTAAGGATTTCCCCTATAGTGGCCAGGCCAATATTAGTAAATCGCTCTTTTTCCTCCCTGTCAGATGCCTCTACTAAGCTGGTCCTCATATTCATGAGTGAATTACCAAGATCATCTGTGCCTTCCAATTCATATTGAGCTTTAAGATTGCCCTGACTGATGTCATCTGCGAATTTAATATTGGCTTCCATATGGAAAAGCTTCTCTTCCATCTTCACTTGGTTGATAGCTGACTCTCTGGTCTGCTGGGCTTGTACTCTGCTCCAAATAATACACAGTGCGGCATAAAACGCTACTAGGGCTACATGAATACCAAAGGAGGATATTTCAAATTGATGTCCGGAACTCAAATATTTAGAAGTAAAACCAGTTTGTTGTAAATAAAAGAGTAATCCAACGGTAGCCAAAGAATAAATAGTTGTGGGCAAAATGAGTTTCCAATCTTCATAGAAGAGTAAGGCCGTTAGTGAGATGAAATAAAAGAAGAAGATCTCATACATTCCATTCATTTGTATGAAGAACTGTAATGGGTAATTCCAGAGAAGAAAACTTATCAAGAATCTTAAGAGCGGCTTATGGTTTACAAATCGATAAGTAAGATAGTAAATGACTAATAGTGCTCCCCCAATCCCAAGACCAATAGTCCATGTATTATTTATTTCAGAAATGGCTACTCCTAAAATGAAATAACCAATAATGAATTTGTGCATTGTTCGATCAGCTTCTAGGTAAACCTTATCGTGAAATGCCTGAATTTTATCTTGATAACTTAACGAAGATGTGTCCATTGACTAATATTAGCGGAAATTGATCTGTTAATTTAAAATAAATATTAATAGATCGTGCTAAGTATTGAGAGAACTATTGAAAATCAGCAATATCCTATTCTACCTCTAGATAAAACTAGGTATAGTGATAAAAATTAGTGAGTAAAAAGTCTTTTTAGTCTTCGACAGTGTCAATTTTTAGCCTACACCAAATACTTCAAAAGTTCTCAATAATTGTAGAGCAGTTTATAATGCCCTAACTACCGGTAATTAGAGCTTGATTGATTTCCTCTAACGCTTGTTTTTTGATGGTCTGATATGACCTATCATTTTCCTGTAAATACAGCAGATTTCGAATATAGTCGATGACTTTCTTCATCTCCATTTGATTCATTGACTCAAGCGACTGCACGATGGACTGTTTCTTAGTGAGATTTTCCATGGGTTGCGTTTAGTGGTTGTGTATTCACATAAACGAATCTTAGCGGCTTAGGTTGTTGTGTTAAGTAGGCTTAACAAAATGATGATATTCTGCTCATTTGAATTCAAGAACGTTTATCTAATGTTAAGGCTGCTTAGAGTGCGCTGGCTGGGGTGAATTTTTTAACAGAGCTCGGAAATTGCTATTTTAATCAAATGATCCATTTTGTGAGAGCTTAGAAGAGTGAACTAGATGCCTCATATTCTTAAATTGTCTGTTTAAATACCACAGTTTGGATCCATGTTTGATAATCGCTATTACCTTTCCCATAGTGGAATGTTCAGCTGTTTTAAGCAATTTCTAACAATTGAGGTTGGACATATTTTTTGATAGTATATATCAGGTTGCAAGTAGCGATAGGTTGATAAATAAAAGCATCTGCTCCCAAGCTATTTGCCGTTACCATTGCCTCTTGAGTTGGTGAATCTGCCGTAAATACAAAAGGGACATGTTGAAGTCTTTTTAACTTCTTGGCAGTTTTGAGAACATCTACACCCGCAATAAGTGATAGGCTATAATCACAGATGATTATGTCCGGACTTGCACTGTATAGAGATTGTAGTCCTTCTAGTCCGTTAGTCGCACGAATAATTTCCATACCGTAGTTTTCTAAGGTCTCAGAAATTTGATTTGCTTCATTTATGTTAGAGTTGATAATTAGTGCTACCGGCTTCATATTCCTTCTGTTTTATCTCTGTTAATACACTAAAGATACAGGAGGAGATATGGGTAGAATTGAGCTTATGAAATACTAGATTCTGCTCAATTATTTCAAAATACTGATTTTTAGGTAGTTAGCGCGGGATAGGTTGTAAAAAGTAGTAAAGTAGTAGGTAAATTTACCTAGTGAATTAAGTGAAGATACCTAATTCGAAAGTTCAGTAATTAGTCAAGTAATTGATGCTCATAGGCAAATCGAACCATCCCAATCGTATTACGAACGCCTAATTTCTGAATAAGATTAGCCCGGTGGTTTTGCACCGTTCGGTCACTAATGTTCAATTTTTCGGCAATCTCTTTACTGGACAACTCTTCACAGGTAAGTTTAAGAACCTCGATCTCTCGATCAGATAGAGAAGTGATTTTTGGCTTAGCGGCTGAAGCTTTCACCAGCCCCTGTCTCATTGCGGTGGCGATGAGGTCATTGCTGTAGAAGTCATTTTGCATCACTGCAAGAATAGCTTTTTTGACTTCCTCTGGTTCAGCATTTTTCAAAAGGTAACTATGTGTCCCCATTTGCATCATCTCTATGATGTGATTGTTTTCGTTATGAAAACTGAGCATGATAATCTTCACACCCGGGAAATGTGCCAGAATATATGCACTAGCCTCCTTACCATCCATGACGGGCATTTCGTAATCCATTAGTATTACGTCCGGTGCTTGTTCTTTTACTAGTTTGATCATCTCCTTACCGTTAGCTGCATCTTTGACCTCTTGAACGAAGGAAAATGATTTCAGCAATCGCGCCATCCCCTTACGGAAGAGAGTTTGATCATCAGCAATATAGATGGTTAACTTTTCTAACATTCTCTAGAAACTAGCTTGAAGCACATCTTGTTCTTCTGGAAACGATATCACGTCCAGTCGATTCATTATTTCATTTCTGGCTATTTCGAAGTCGTTGTAATGAGAAGCCTCAATAGGTTCTGATGGAGGTAGATCAACTCTAAGTGCATCTATTTGTACGCCATTCTTCCAAAAGCGATAACAGAGATGGTTTCCTTTTGCTAGACCAGTGCTTCCAACATATCCAATAGTTTGTCCTTGCTTTACTTTTTGTCCGGGCTTCATACTAGAGGCAATTCGGGACATATGTAGATATTGAGTAGTGTAAGTAGAATTGTGTCGAATTTTCACATAACGACCGTTGTACTTGCCATACTTTGCTTCCACGACTATACCATCTCCAACAGCTCTTATGGGCGTCCCTTTTGGAGCAGCGAAGTCAGTGCCTCTGTGGGCTTTCCACCTTTTCTGTACTGGATGAAATCGATTTCCACTATATCTAGAGCTTATGCGAGTAAACTCTAGTGGGTACTTTAATAGTGCTTTTCTCAAGCTATTGCCTTCTTCGTCAAAATAATCAACACCACTTCCTTGATCATAATGAAAGGCATAATATCCATTGCTAAAATGCTCAAAGTAAATGCCTTTAATTCTGCCAATTCCGACCGGTTGTTCATCGACAAGTTTTTCTTCGTATATGACCTTGAAACGATCCCCCTTCTGTAATCTGAAAAAGTCTACTTGCCAAGCAAATACATCAACAAAGTCATTGGTAAGTTGTGGTGAGATGTCAAGCTCATCGATGGTCACCGCAAGGGAGGCTTCAATAATACCTGCCACTTCTCTGTCTTTAGTGATCACCTCTTTGGTGATATGCTCGACTGTCACGGAGTCTTCTAGATTGAAAACAACATATTCTGTTAGGTTAGGCTCATAGATAAATGCCTTAGGAGTCTTGATAGAGTCCAAGTAGCTTATTACTGTGTATTTTTTGTGTGCAGCGATCTTTCGGACATCAAAAACAGATTTTGAAGCCACTGATAGTGCATGAATTTTTTGATAAGGAACATTGTGTGCGCTAAGTATTTGAGATAAGAATTGATTTCGCTTGACTCTCCCCTCAGTCACTTGCATAGAATCAATGACAATGCCATAGAGTTTATTAGGCTCAGGAGGAGTCACTACAACTACGTCAGCTACAAGGATTTGGGCTGTTTCAGCTTCTGTTTTAGATCTGTTTTTTGGCAGTATGTATATGGAAATACCGATGATAATTATGATTCCAAACCCTACCCACCATCTCTTATTCTCAATCATAAAAATTAGATAACTATATAATCAAGCAAAAGTAATGAAAATGATGGGTAAATGGCTGATTGAACAACACAACTTTGTGAAGTTAAATCCTGATTGAGTTGTGTAGTTGTCCTAAAAACAATTATCTTTGCAGACTTTTAAAATCGTGGACGTGATCCACAACTAGAGAAAAACAAACGAATAATGGCAGTAAAAATTAGATTAGCCCGAAGAGGAAGAAAATCAAGAGCAATATACGATGTAGTCGTAGCAGATGCTCGTGCACCACGTGATGGTCGCTTTATTGAGAAGATTGGTACTTACAATCCTAATACCGATCCTGCATCAATCAACATTAACGATGAGAAAGCATTCTCATGGGTGATGGATGGAGCTCAACCTACTGATACAGTAAGAGCTATGCTTTCTTACAGAGGCGTTATGTTCAAGAAGCACTTGCAAATCGGTGTGAACAAAGGAGCGATCACTCAAGAAGCAGCTGACAAGAGATTTGAGGCTTGGATGGTAGAGAAAGAAACTAAGATCACTGGTGTAGTGGATCAATTGAATAAAGCTAAAGCAGCTGATAAGAAAACTAGACTTGAGGCTGAAACTAAAGTGAAGGAAGCTAGAGCAGAAGCAATAGCCTCTAGAGTAGCAGAAGCTGAAGCAGTTGTCAAAGCAGCTGAGGCAGAAGCAAATGCAGCTGAAGCAGCAGCTAACGTAGAAGAAGTTGTTGAAGAAGCTCCTGTAGCTGAAGCGCCAACGGAAGAAGCTCCTGTAGCTGAAGCGCCAGCTGAAGAAACTAAAAAAGAAGGAAAGGAGTAATCCTATCCTAAGTCACCATGATTATTGATGATTGCTTTAAACTAGGGCACATAGTCAAAAAACATGGGTTGAAAGGAGAACTCTCCATCTTGTTAGATGTAGATTATCCTGAGGACTATAATGAATTGGAATCAGTTTTTGTTGAAATCAACAAGCAACTGGTTCCTTTTTTTATTGAATACCTCCAACTCAATGGAGATCGCGGCATCGTGAAATTTGAAGATGTAGATGATCTGCCTACCGCAGAGCGTTTATTTAAATCGGATTTATATCTTTCAGCTAAAAATCTACCTAAATTAGACGAGGGACAATTTTATTACCATGAGATCATAGGTTATATGGTGTCTGATAAGTCACTTGGAGAAGTCGGGAAGATCACTGAAGTCTACGAGTTTCCAAATCAAGACTTATTAGGTGTGATACATCAAGAGAAAGAGGTGTTGATTCCTATCAACGATGAGATCATCGTAAAAGTAGCTCATGAACTCAAGCAAATGCAAGTGGATTTGCCTGCAGGTTTATTAGATGTTTATTTAGAAGACTAATGAGAATAGATATCATCACGTGCTTACCTCAGCTATTAGAAAGCCCTTTCAGTGACTCTATTCTTAAAAGAGCGCAAAGTAAGGGATTAGTAGAAGTTGTCTTACATGACTTGCGTGCGTACAGCAATGACAAACATAGAAAGATCGATGACTATGCCTTTGGTGGTGGTGCTGGAATGGTGATGATGGTTGATCCGATTGCCAATTGTATTGACGCTCTGAAGAAGGATCGTGCATACGATGAAGTCATATACATGAGCCCAGATGGAGAACAGTTTTCTCAGAACATGGCCAACGAGCTTTCGTTGAAAAAGAACATTATGATTCTTTGTGGTCACTATAAAGGGGTGGACGAACGCGTTCGAGAACATTTTATCACAAGAGAAATTAGTATCGGAGATTATGTACTGTCTGGTGGAGAATTGGCAGCTGCAGTAGTGTCTGATGCTGTTATTCGATTGTTGCCAGGGGTGCTGTCAGACGAAACCTCTGCGCTTACAGATTCATTTCAGGATGGATTGGTAGCGCCACCAGTATATACTAGGCCAGCAGATTACAAAGGTATGAAAGTGCCAGATGTATTGTTGTCAGGTCATGAAAAAAAAATTCGAGATTGGAGATTTGAGCAGGCGGTAGAACGTACGCAGGAGCGAAGACCTGATTTTGATAAGGAATAATAGAAAATAATATTAAGTCAAGTGTTTAATATGAAAACAATTCATATATTTGCACTCCGATTTGAGAATAGCGCATTAATACAATATAAGTCATGAGCGAATTGATAAAATTAATTGAAGAAGAATACAGCGAGAAGAGAACCGCACTTTCTAACTTCAATGCAGGTGATACAGTCAATGTACACGTAAAGATAAAAGAAGGAAATAAGGAAAGAGTTCAGCAATACCAAGGAACTGTTATCCAAAGAAAAAACAAAGGTACTAACGGTGAGACAATCACAGTAAGAAAAGTATCTAACAGTATCGCAGTTGAGCGTATCTTCCATATAATATCTCCTAGTGTCGAGAAAATCGATGTAGTAAGAAGAGGTAAAGTAAGAAGAGCTAGATTGTACTACTTGAGAGGAAGAAAAGGTAAAGCTGCTAGAATCAAAGAGAAGCTTTAATCATATCTCAACAAGAATAACGAAACCCCTAACATTTATGTTAGGGGTTTTTTGTTGCCTGATATTTAGCTCATAATGATAAGACAGCCCCAGTTTAGTGAAATGCATATTAGGAGCTACCTCACGGTAGAATTTCGGAACGAAATATCAGAGGTCAAATGTTGTATATTGAGTGAATGTCATTTCAAGTATCACCTGATAAATCACAAATTGAAATGGAGTGAGCTAGCAATCAACTCGTTACAATAGATCAATTGAATCGTGGGGTTTTGAAAAATATAGATATCTTTGCACTCTATTTTTGATAACACAAACACATCATGTCATACAACAAAATAGTAGAATTATTAGGGAGTGACGCAGACGGACTGCTCAATCACCAATCAAAGACCATTGACAAGGATATGCTTCACCTTCCAGGTGGAGATTTTGTTGATAGAATTTTTGCTAACTCGAATCGAAACCCTCAAGTATTGAGGAATTTGCAGGCAATATTTGGTTCAGGTAGATTAGCCGAAACAGGTTATGTTTCTATCCTTCCTGTTGATCAAGGAATCGAGCATACTGCAGGAGCATCTTTTGCACCCAATCCTATATATTTTGATCCTGAAAATATCATCAAGTTGGCAATGGAAGGCGGCTGTAATGCTGTAGCGACAACCTTTGGTAATTTGGCCATTATGTCAAGAAAGTATGCGCACAAGATTCCATTTATTGTGAAAATCAATCACAATGAAATGTTGACGCACCCAATGACCTATCAACAAATCATGTTTGGCTCAGTAGATGAAGCGTGGAACCTTGGAGCTGCAGCGGTTGGGGCCACCATCTACTTCGGTAGTGAGGATTCTAATAGGCAAATCGTAGAAGTAGCACAAGCATTTGAAAGAGCACATGAGTTAGGAATGGCAACTATTCTATGGTGTTATGCTAGAAATAGTGCCTTCAAGAAAGACGGTGTTGACTATCATGTATCAACAGATATTACTGCACAGGCCAATCACTTAGGAGTGACCATCCAAGCAGATATAATCAAACAAAAACTTCCGGAAGTCAATGGCGGATTCTCCGCAGTAGGTTTTGGAAAGAGCCATCCTAAAATGTACGATGAGTTATCATCGGATCATCCAATTGACTTATGTAGATACCAAGTAGCCAACTGCTACATGGGCAGAGCAGGTCTGATCAATAGTGGTGGCGCATCTTCTGGCGCATCTGATATGGCTGATGCCGTGAAGACTGCAGTCATCAACAAAAGAGCCGGTGGTACTGGATTGATTTCTGGAAGAAAAGCATTCCAACGCCCAATGAATGAAGGTGTGGAGCTTTTAAATACTATACAAGATGTATATCTTGCTGATCAGGTGACTATCGCCTAATTATAACCTAAATCACCTATATGTCTTGGTTTAATAGAAAAGAGAAAGGAATACTAACGCCTACTGAGGCGAAAAAAGAAGCTCCAGACGGACTTTGGTACAAAACGCCAAGTGGTAAAATCATACATACGCGCGAGCTTAAGAGCAATGCGTATGTAAGCCCTGAGGATGACTACCATGTGCGAATTGGGTCGAAAGAATATTTCGAAATACTCTTTGACGATAATAAGTTCACTGAGCTTGATGAGAATATGACCTCTGCTGACCCTTTGAAGTTCAAGGACAGTAAACCATATCCTGAAAGAATAATAGCTTCGCAAAAGAAGTCACAGCTCAAGGATGCGGCACGTACGGGTTATGGACAGATGAATGGTGTTGATATAACCATCTGCTGTATGGACTTTGCTTTTATTGGTGGATCGATGGGCTCTGTAGTAGGAGAGAAGATCGCAAGAGGAATCGATCATGCGATGAAAACGAAGACACCATTCTTAATGATCTCTAAGTCTGGTGGTGCTCGTATGATGGAGGCAGGACTTTCATTGATGCAGATGGCAAAGACTTCTGCGAAACTTGCACTGCTGAGCGAAGCCAAGCTGCCTTATGTCTCGTTATTGACTGACCCGACTACTGGAGGAGTGACAGCTTCTTACGCGATGTTGGGAGACTTCAATATCGCAGAGCCTGGAGCTTTGATTGGATTTGCCGGACCACGTATTATCAGGGAGACGATTGGTAAAGACTTGCCGAAAGGATTCCAAAGTTCAGAGTTTGTGTTAGACCATGGCTTCTTGGACTTTATTGTAGATCGTAGAAACCTTAAGACTAAACTGACGACCTTATTGAAGATGTTGAAGTAATCACTTTTACCTAAATGAATTCAAAGCCCTAGCATTTATGTTAGGGCTTTTTTGATTTTTGGCACATTAGCAATCAATTAATCCCGATAAACGAAGTCTATTATTTAACTATATTGTTATATTTTGTGCTGAATGTAAAAAAAAATATACGCGATTGAGTTTAGCGAGTTGTTATATACCATAAAACCTTTATGGCCAAGCCTTCAAAATATCAAAAAATATTATCACAGATTTACAAAAACGTCTATTCCAAAAAATGGATTTGCTTTGACCCAAGTTGCAATGAGAATTCTATTAATTCACACTTACTTCAACAAAATGGAATGCTCAACGAAATTTCTGAAAATGGTCACTTTATTGAAGTGAAAATGACTGATGTTTTTAAATGGGCTCCAAAACAAACTCCACTGGAATTTAAGTTAGTCGGTATTTCAAAAGCAATTTCACAGCCTCTATTTTGCAACAAACATGATACATCCCTTTTTAAAGAGATAGAATCAAAAAATATTGATTTTAAAAATTATAGGAGCCAATTATTATTTAGCTATCGAACGATCTGCTCAGAACTTAGAAAAAAACAACTTAATATCGAAGTTTATGAAAGGCTTCTTAACTCTCAAACATTATATGGTGAATTTAATCGGGATATGGCTAATCAATTTGTTGAAGGAACGAAACTTGGGGTTAAAGATTTAGAACTCTACAAAGCGTGGTTTGAAGCAGAACTGAAGGATGAAAAAGGAGGTTTTAAATTTAGCACATTAGAATATCCTCAAATTAAGGTGTATGGCTCGGCAATTCATAGCCCAGTTGACTATGCAAATGATAACCCAAATCAAGTTGATCCATTAAATTCAATTTTTATACACATAATCCCATATAACTTAAGACTAAACGTAATTGTAGGATATCATAAAAAATACACAAATTCTTGGATAAAAGAATATGTCAACTCATGGATGGATCTAGATAAAGAAACTCTTGAATATAAACTCAATGACCTATTTATGACAAAAATCGAATCTTGGGGTATGTCGCCAAAGCTTTATAAAAACATTCCATTAAGCACAAAAAATGATATTATGACATATATAAATGACAATGCAATGAACTATTCAATTGATCAAAAAGTAAATTTCAATATATTCCTTGGAAACAATTACGGTATATAACAGTTGTATAGAAACGCATGCCTTTACTCACATTTCATCAAGTGAGTGCTACTCATCTGTATCTTCTGTGTTTTGAGTTTCATGGCAATTAAGTAGGTCTTGCCGAAGCTAGTTGTTTGCACGCAGGTTCCGGCAGATGATCACGTAGAAAGGTTGTCGCTAATCTCTGTGCAACTTGGAAGGAAACACAGAAAATACTACTTTCATCACCATTAGGCACCGGATAGGCACAGCGTTCTATACGGGCGTTAACCTACTTCTTCTTCTTCTTAAAAGGAATCTGGTACATCAGTAGATAGTTGAAGCCCCAAGTGTTTGTATCGGCACCTCTTCCATATCCAGGAACTTCAAAAGGAGTCAAAGATTCTGATTTATCCATCTTCAGGGAAAATTTCAATCTATTGGTAAAGCCTAGCCAGAAGTTATGCGCAATTTGTAGTTTAATACCCGAGGTCACTTCATACCAACGAGCATTGATGCTGTTGTTAGACCTGTCAAAGTTACCATCTCCAAACAAGTCGTTAGTTTGTACATGCTGCAACTGATCATCGAAGGATGCTTGGCCATATCGCAGACCAAAAAACAGCACGTTGACATCAGTATCTTTTTTGAATAGGTTGATATCTATTCCAGTTCTGAAATAGTTGCCTTTGTTTTGATAGATACTTGAGTCGCTTCCTGATTGAGTTGATTCGAATTGGCCATATTCGAAGTTGACCAAGTACCTATGGATTTCCACATCTGCACTGAACTCCAACTCTGATCTATCAGTACCAAAAGTCTTTTTAGCTAGACCTAACATGTCAATACCGATTCGAATGCCTTTTGGTCTAAAAGATACTTGAAGGGTATCTGTCTTATCTTCTTCCTTCTCAGCTGTATTCTCCTGAGCAAAAGAGGTTAGACTAACCACTACAAGCAAAGAGGCGATAACAATATATTTATAGATAGATGACAATATTAGAGGTGATTTGTTCGTCTAAAGTACTTGATTTTACGGCAACAGAGTCAAAACCATGCTCGTCAATGGCAATATTACCAAATCCCAATTCAACACCACAATCTGGAGTGATTAGTCTAGGGGTTGTTGTATATGAAAGGAGTATTTGAAGTGTCGTGTCTGGGTAATTAAAACTAATTCTTAACGTATCAACATTTGGGTCAAGGGGAAGAGTTGCTGAAGAGATGCTGGTTTCGTTATGAAAAAGGCTATCGCTATTGGCTAATACAATACTTTGTACAGTAACCGTACTATCACTCTTGGTATCGAAACTCTTGAAATCGATGAGTAGTAAGTCTGTCTTGGTGGATTCACAATCTCCATCATCAAAGCAGCTGCTCAGTAGTCCTATTAGTAGTAATAATATCGTTGTTTGCTTGTTCAATACTTGATTTATTCATTAATCGCTGCAAATATAATGCAACAATCTTCTTTCCCATGCAATTTAAATAAAAGTGATGAGCAAAATAAGTACTTTTGCATTCTAACAAATCGATAGTATTGTGAAGACGAAGGGACTGAAAAAAGATAAGGTAAACATTGTGACGCTAGGTTGTTCAAAGAACTTGGTTGATTCTGAAGTATTATTGACTCAGCTGAAGGGTAATAAGGTGAATGTTTCGCATGAATCTAAGAAGGACGATGCTAATATCATTGTGGTCAATACTTGTGGGTTTATTGATAATGCCAAGCAAGAATCAATAGATACCATACTTCGCTATGCAGATGCCAAAGAAGAGGGTGAAATTGATAAGTTATACGTGACAGGCTGTCTTTCTCAACGGTACAAAGATGATTTGGAAGAACAGATACCTCAGGTTGATGCATTTTTCGGCACGAGAGAATTGCCTGCCTTGTTGAAGAAGTTTAAAGCAGATTATAAGCATGAGTTAGTTGGGGAGAGAATCACGACTACATCAAGTCATTATGCTTATATGAAAATAGCTGAAGGATGTGACAGACCATGTTCTTTTTGTGCGATTCCACTCATGAGAGGAAAGCATGTTTCTAGACCAATAGAAGAGCTAGTGTTAGAAGCTAAAAATTTGGCGAAGAATGGTACAAAAGAACTGTTGCTGATTGCACAGGATCTGACATATTACGGGTTAGATATTTATAAAAAGAGAAATCTGTCTGAGTTGCTCAGAAACCTATCTGATGTAGAGGGTATTGAGTGGATCAGGTTACATTACGCTTATCCGACTGGCTTTCCTATGGATGTTTTGGATGTGATGGCAGAGCGAGATAACATTTGTAACTACCTAGATATTCCTTTACAACACGGAGCTGATAATATGCTTTCGAAAATGAGGAGAGGGACTACTCGACAGAAAACAGAGAAGTTATTGGCAGATATCCGTGCGAAAGTGCCAGGCATTGCGATTCGTACTACATTGATTGCAGGTCATCCAGGAGAGACTGAAGAGGATTTCCAAGAACTGCTCAAATTTGTGGAAGAATCGAGATTTGAAAGATTAGGGATCTTCACTTACTCGCATGAGGAAGATACCCATTCACATAGTTTCGAAGATGATGTTCCGGCTGAAGTGAAACAACAACGCGCCAATGCCGTAATGGAACTACAGGAAAATATTTCCTACGAAATCAATCAAGAAAAAATAGGTAAGACCTACAGGGTATTGATCGACCGAAAAGAGTCTGGAACATTTATTGGAAGGACAGAGTTTGATTCTCCAGATGTGGACAATGAGGTGATCATCGATGCTTCTGACAACTATTTGAGATTGGGAGACTTCGTCAATGTAAAAATAGATAGTGCCACGGAATTTGATCTGTATGGTACACCTGAGTAACGAACACTTTATATGCGATTAGAAAAGATTGAATTGGATGAAGCTCATTGTTTCTCCGGTATGTTTTTAGACTATATCAAAGGCAATGAATCACTTAAGCCTTTCTATGAAAATCTACCACATATTGATCAGTTTGAGAGTCAAATAGAACAGAAATCATTTAGTCAAGAAAAGCGAGATACGCTGGTCGAAGTTCTGTCTAAACAATATAAATCTTTCGAAATTAGTGGAGCGGTAAGCCGAAATATAGATTTACTTAAAGAGAATAATAGCTACACTATCACCACCGGGCATCAACTCAATATATTCACTGGCCCGTTATATTTTATATACAAAATAGTCACTGTCATCAATGCCTGTAAGCAGTTAAAGGCAAAATTTCCGCAGCACAACTTCGTGCCTGTTTACTGGATGGCTTCTGAAGACCATGATTTTGAGGAGATCAGTTACTTCAATCTTGGTGATAAGAAATATACTTGGGATACTGATCAAACTGGAGCGGTTGGTCATTTTGATCCATCATCGATTGATGCTTTACTCAAGCAGCTGCCAGGAGAATATCCATTGTTCGAAAAGGCCTATTTGTCTCACAATACATTGGCGGAGGCAGCTCGGTATTATGTGAATGAGCTGTTCGGAAATGAAGGCCTGGTTGTCATCGATGCTGATGACCGCGCTTTGAAAGCAGAATTTACTCCAGTGATCGAAGACGATTTGTTTACACACAGTGCTGAGAAGCTAGTCGCTGAGGATACTGCTAAGCTGCAAGAGCTGGGGTATAAGACACAAGTTCATGCTAGAGAAATCAACTTCTTCTACCTAGAAGGGAATGTTCGTGGAAGATTAGAAAAGGAAGGAGATCGATATATTGTTGTTGATACTGATTTAAGTTTCTCAACTGATGAGATCAAGTCAATGATCAAAGATACTCCTGAGCGATTCAGTCCTAATGTGATTTTAAGACCTCTCTACCAAGAGATGATTCTGCCAAATCTTGCTTATGTAGGAGGACCATCGGAAGCAATATATTGGCTGCAACTAAAATCTAATTTCGCACATTTTGGGGAGGCATTCCCTATTCTGATGCCAAGAAATTTTGCGCTGATTATCGATAAGGTTTCTCATCGTAAATATGAGAAGTCGGATAGATCGTTGCAAGAATTGTTTTTGCCTGATCATAAAGTGGAAGAGCGAATTGTATCTAATCAAACGACCAAGGAACTTTCTTTAGTAGATGAGTTGGAGACTATTGCATCAACTTATACGAGTGCACAATCAAAAGCGAAAAATATCGACCCTAGTTTGGTTCAACATTTGGAAGCCTTACAGGCTAAGACAGAGAAGCTCTTGGATAAAGCTCAAAAGAAAATGTATCGCGCAGAGAAGCGTAACCATACAGATAAGATAGATCAATACATTTCAGTGAAATCAGTTTTGTTCCCGAAAGGTAATTTACAAGAGAGGACGAGTAACTTCCTCAATTTCTATCCTGAGAATCCAGCATTGATTCAGGACTTGCTAGATAATTTTGATGCTTTCGATTATCGCATGAATGTTCTGATAGAGGAGTAGTAATCCTCTTTCCCTGAATACTGGTTTCGTTTAGCTTCAGAAGATTTAAACTTGCCCTATAATAGATGTGATTTCAATTCTAACCTCATTCCTGCGAAGGCAGGAATATATAATATCAAAAAGATTCCTGAATTCCACTGCGCTCCATCAGGAATGAGGTTATATTTAAGATCATCATGAATAAATCAGCCCTTCGTAAAAAGCATCTAGAACAACGCTTAGCGATGAGCAGTGAGGAGCACAAGCAACTTAATCAACAACTTGTTGATATGCTCTTTAAGTCAATTGATTTATCCGATGTGAAATATCTACATATTTTCCTCCCAATTGAGAAGTTCAAAGAGGTAGATACTTGGCAGATTATTGATCGTATCAAGCGTGACTTTCCTCAAACCAAATTGGTTATCCCTAAAGTGATCGGAGATAATTTGGAGCATTATATCTATCAGGGCAAAAAGCAATTAGCTCTTGATAAGTGGGGGATACCCGAGCCTAGCTCTGGAGAACAGGTTAGACCTGATCTGATTGATTTGATACTAATTCCACTTGTGATAGCTGACTTTCAAGGTAATCGTATTGGTTACGGCAAAGGATATTATGATCGTTTTCTGTCTCAATGCAGATCCAACGCGAAAAGGATAGGGTTGTCTTTATTGCCACTTTTAGAAGAGTCAATATATAGTGAAGTCACAGATGTGAAGTTGGATTGGTGTGTGACTCCAACCACTTTGAAGTCATTCTTTTAGAATTACATATCTTAAATACAACTCACCAAAATAATCTTGTGATCACAAGGTGCGAAGTGATCTGTTTAATTTGAAAATTAGTATGTTAAGATTGCTTCGTGCCTCGCAATGACATATTACTTCTCCATCACACAAAACAAATCTAAACTCTCGTCTCCATGGTCATGCAATAGGTAGTCATCATGATGAATTTCCTGCACAAGTGTGTTATCTCCATCCTGAAGCTTATTACGGTTCCTTCTGTTCAGTAGGTCATAAGGCGCTTTGAGCATCCAAGCAGGAAGATTATACTGAAGATTGAGTATGTCGAAGCGCATAATCTTATTGACAGACTTTCTATTCATCTCATGGTACTCCATCACTTTTTCATTTCCAGCGACACCTTTCATGGTTACTGTAGGGAAAATGCTTTTCGCGAGATTGGTTAGTTGTTCTGCGGTATATTCTCGGATATGCCAAGGATTTCTGGAGAGCGTTTTCTTGATGTTCGGAGTAGTGATAATTGCTTTTCCTCCAGGTTTAAGTACTCTGTGGATTTCTTTCAAATAGCCTTTGTCATCCTGTATATGTTCGATGACTTGAAAGCTGATTACCACATCGTAAGTATCACTTTTCAGCATGCTCATTGGGGGGATGTTCCCCTGAATAAACTTAATCTTTGGATAGCTTACTTGTAGCTGATCAATGATCTCCTGTATTTTGTCCAGAGCAGTATACTCATCACTTTTTGGAGCTAATAAGTCCAGACCTCTACCTTCTCCACAGCCTATCTCTAGGACATTGCCATTGATGTACGGCTGTGCTAAATAATACGCTTTTAACAATCGTTGATGAATTGGATTGTCAGAAGCTATTTTATCAGAAGCTATTTCTGTCGTATATACACTCATTTGAATCAGATTTGCGCCAAAAATAACGCAATTGTATATAATAAGCTTGTGCATCATTAAAAATTACCAAATACTCGCAAATTTTGTCAGAGTTGTTTAGAAAATAATTTGATAGGATACTTTAACATATAACACTGACAAAGTTGATGGCTTAATAAAGAGGTGGTATCTTTGTGATTCAGACAAATGTAATTTCTATGAATTCGAAAGAGAGTAAGGACATGATTTTCGGCACGAGAGCCGTGATCGAAAGTATTCAAGCAGGGAAAACTCTAGACAAGCTTTTGATTCAAAGGAATTTGCAGAGTGATCTGAGTAAAGAGTTATTAGAGATATGTAAAGAGAAGGCTGTTCATTACTCAAAAGTACCTGTAGAGACACTCAACCGAGTTACTCGCAAAAATCATCAGGGAGTTGTGGGGTTTATTTCAGCTGTGCATTATGCAACTCTAGAAAACATCGTAGCGGGAACCTATGAAAAAGGCGAAGTGCCTTTATTACTTATACTTGACCGCATCACTGATGTGAGAAATTTTGGGGCAATTGCCAGATCAGCAGAATGTGCTGGCGTTCATGGTATTGTGATTCCAACTCTTGGAAGTGCCGCGATCAATAGTGATGCCATGAAAACTTCTGCTGGAGCATTAAATTACATTCCTGTTTGCAGAGAGGACAATCTTAAAAAGTCTATTACGTTTTTACAGGAAAGTGGTATTCAAGTAGTGGCTTGTACGGAGAAGACAGAAGATGTGCTTTATAGTGCTGACTTTTCAAAACCAACAGCTATCCTCATGGGATCAGAACAAGACGGTGTATCACCAGAATACCTAAAAATGGTTGATGCCAAAGTGGCTATTCCAATGACTGGACAGATTGGTTCATTGAATGTCTCGGTATCCGCAGGTGTGACAATTTACGAGGTGATCAGACAACGATCTATGGTGAAATAATAAGCCTTCGAACAAGTTACTGCCACTAACTAGTAGAAAGTAAATCAAGCTACCTACTTAAACTAACCGAACTTTGTAAAAATTCGGTTTCTTTTTTCCCAAAAATTCTAAAATAGTCCAAGAAGTCAACTAGAGTTCTGACTTTCATCGCGCTTAAGTTAATTTCTTCTTGTCACTGTCTTCAATCACTTTTACTAATTCATCAAACCAGGCCTCGCCATATTTTCGAATAAGTGGCTCTTTGAGAAATTTGTAAACCGGTATATTTAATTCTGCACCTAAAATACATGCGTCACTACAGATATCCCACTTGTCGTAATTGATCGCCTCAAAGCTTTTATACTTAGTAATACGTATAGGGTAAAGATGACAAGAAATAGGTTTTTTATAATCAATTACCCCATCGATATACGCTTGCTCGATACCGCACTTTAGCATTTTATTTTCATCGTAAAATACATAGGCACATTCGGCTCCGTTAATGGTAGGCGTAGAGAATTCTTCATCCTCATCCACAATAGAAGTCCCTTGTTCTTCGATGGCCTTGATACCCGCTTCCATTAAATAAGGTTTGATTTTAGGGTAAATTTCGTCTAGGATAGGGAGTTCGTGATCTTCTAATGGCGCACCTAAATCACCCTCTACACAGCATGCTCCTTTACATTTTTCCAGATTGCACACAAAGAGTTTTTCCTTAACGTCTAAAGAGACCAATTGATTATTTACTTCAAGCATACTGCAAAGTTAATCTTCCTACTTGAGGAAATCATGTCGATGCATTTTATTTAAATTTATATAATAATTTTTAGCTAAATAATATGAAAAATAAAGCTTATCTTACTATCATTGATGGATCAATTCAATTTCATGGACGACATTAGCGAACTCAAAGTATTAATGGTAGAAGATGATATGCTCACGCAGAAGATCAATCGCGCGACTTTGTCAAAAGCTCCAATCACGATGACTATTGTTAGTAATGGTAATGAAGCAATCGAAGAGTTGAATAAAAAATGTTATGACCTAGTGTTGATGGATGTTTACATGCCCGTGCAAGATGGCTTGGACACCACTAGATGGATACGTGATTTGGATGATCCTTACTTCAAAGATGTACCCATTTTTGCTTTGACCAATTTTCCTTCTGATGAACACCGGGATGAAATTTTGAATTCTGGAATGAACGAGCATTTGGTCAAGCCAATAACTCTCCAAGAATTTTACGAAAAAGCAAGTCAGTATAGTTTTAGAGCTGATTGTTAATTAGCAATTTTCTTTCCCCCCTCCCAGTTCATAAAGTCCATCCCTTCTCGTAACTTGCCGGCTTACAGAAAATGATTTTATGGATTACTTAGATCAGCTCAACCCCCCACAAAGAGAAGGCGTTACGAATACAGAAGGACCTACAATGATTATCGCTGGTGCCGGTTCTGGAAAGACAAGGGTGTTGACTTATCGAATAGCACATTTGATAGAAAAAGGGGTACAACCTTACAATATTCTATCATTGACTTTCACTAATAAGGCGGCCAAAGAAATGCGTGACCGTGTAGAGAAGGTCGTTGGTGCAGAAGCCCGTAATCTTTGGATGGGAACCTTTCACTCTGTATTTGCTAGGATTCTAAGATCTGAGGCTGATAAGTTGGGTTACCCGAGCAACTTCACGATTTTGGATGCAGATGATTCTAAATCACTGATCAAGACGATCGTCAAAGAGATGCAGTTGGATGATAAGATCTATAAGCCCAATGTGGTTTTCAATCGAATTTCTGGTGCAAAAAATCGATTGATTTCGTGGCAAGAGTATAATCGGAATCCTGTCTATCGATCGGATGATGAGAGCAATATGAAACCCAAGTTGGGGGAAATTTACAAGACCTATGCCGAGCGATGTTTCAAAGCGGGATCTATGGATTTTGATGATTTATTGTTCAACACCAATGTACTATTCAAGGATCATGTAGATATCCTCAATAAATATCAGCAACGCTTTCACTATGTAATGGTGGATGAGTTTCAGGATACAAACGTATCTCAATATCTCATCACCAAGAAGCTCGCAGCTGTCAGGCAAAACATCTGTGTGGTGGGCGATGATGCACAGAGTATTTATGCTTTCCGTGGTGCTGACATCACCAATATTCTCAATTTTGAGAAAGACTATGATGACTTGAAAGTGATCAAGTTGGAGCAGAACTATCGCTCAACAAAGACTATTGTCAATGCAGCAAATTCAGTCATAGGGAATAATCAAGCTCAGCTCCGAAAGGATGTGTGGACTGAAAATGAGGAAGGTGGACTAATCGAAATCATTAAAGCTAGTTCTGATAACGAAGAAGGGAAACTGGTTGCTTCATCAATATTCGAAGAGAAGATGCACAATCAACTGCGTAACTCCGATTTTGCTATTTTGTATAGAACAAATAGTCAGTCGAGAGCGCTTGAAGAAGCGCTAAGGAGATCTAATATAAAATACAAAATCATCGGAGGTCTCTCTTTCTATCAAAGGAAAGAGATCAAGGACCTTTTGGCATACCTGAGGTTTACGGTCAATCATCAAGACGAAATTTCATTCAGAAGAATTATCAATTTACCGAAGAGAGGGATTGGTGCCAGTAGTGTAGACAAAATTCTCGTTGCTGCCAATGAGAACAATATCACCACATGGGAGGTGTTGAATAATATAACTTCCTTCCTATCAGGTCGAACGGCCAATGCTATTATAGATTTTGTAGCAATGATCAAACGCTTCAAAATAGATATTGAAAATAAAGACGCCTACGAAGCTGCTAAGAGCATAGCCAATGGTAGTGGATTGATCAAAGAACTCTATGAGGACAAAACAATAGAAGGACTGAATCGGTATGAAAATGCACAGGAGCTGCTCAATGCTATTAAGGAATATGTAGACAATCCCGAAGTTGAGAATAAAGACTTGGGGCATTTTCTTCAAGAGATTACTTTACTAACCGGAGTGGATCAGGATGATGACGAGGACCAGGACAAGGTGACTTTAATGACTGTTCACATGGCAAAAGGATTGGAGTTTAAATACGTTTACCTGCCAGGAATGGAGGAGAATCTATTTCCTTCTCAAATGATGCTCAATAGTCGTACTGACTTGGAAGAAGAGCGAAGACTATTTTATGTAGCGATTACTAGGGCTGAAAAGAAAGTGATTCTGTGCCATGCGCTATCTCGGTACAAATTTGGAAGAATTCAAAATAACGAGCCAAGTCGATTTATTGATGAAATAGATGCTGCTTTTATAAATTCGTCTAGTAAGCATCATACGGTCAACAATATGAGTACTGCTCCTAGTAGTCAGTATGCTAAAAACCTGGTACAAGGCATCAAAGCGCAGCAACAGAGATCAGGATCCAATGCGAAAACGTCATATGTTCCTTCCGCTAACTTCGAACCGAGTGATACATCCAATCTAGAAGAAGGGATGAAGGTAGAGCATCCTAAGTTTGGCTTCGGTAAAGTCATCACCATAGATGTCAATGGTGCCAATAAAAAGGCAAAAGTCAATTTCGACAACTTCGGAGAAAAAACGCTATTACTTAGCTTCGCAAAGCTTAAAATTCATTAATTTACGCGCTAATACACTTATCTATATCAACAATGATGGAATACAATACGAGTAGGCCTGCCCTAATACTCAAAGAATACGGACGGAATGTGCAGAAGTTGATCGAGTACCTAGAAACGATCGAAGACATCGAGAAAAGAACAGAAAACGCTTCTACTCTAATAGATTTGATGAAGCAAGTTACTCCTTCCCATAAAGATAATCAATCAGACAATGCCCAGAAACTTTGGGATGATTTATACATCATGTCTGACTATAAGGCCAGTTTAGAAGGACCATTTCCAATGCCTGACAGAGCTGTTCAGGAGAAGAAGCCTGAGAAAGTGGGCTATCAGAATAACCGAATCAAATTAAAGCACTACGGTAGAAATATTGAGTTGCTAATAGAGAAGGCTACTGAGAAAGAGGATGAAAAGGAGCGCGAAGAAGCAATCATTTATATCGGAAGATTGATGAAAAGCTTCTATACGACATGGAATAATGACTCCGTTGAAGATAAATTGCTAGTTAAGCAGATCGAATCAATGTCTGATGGAAGATTAATAATAGACTTAGAAAAAGTAACCTCTGAAGGTCTGTTTGAGCCACTTTTCAAAGATACAAAGCGACAACCTACACAGAGTAGTGGGCATTCCAAATCAAGACAAGCTGGGCATCGACCTGGAGGAAAAAGTAACAACAATAGAAATAATCAAAATCGTAGGAGAAGTAATTAATGGGTGCTTTCAGAATCTCAGGAGGTCATAAACTACATGGAGAAATCACTCCACAAGGCGCCAAAAACGAAGCTCTACAAGTTGTAAGTGCAGTACTACTTACTCACGAGACTGTTACACTTCATAAAATCCCGAATATCCGTGACGTCAACATGTTGATCGAACTATTGAGCGATATGGGAGTGGTAGTAGAAAAAGTTGGTAAAGAATCTTATTCATTCACTGCTGACAAGGTTAATGTAGAATATCTCGAGACTGATGAGTATCGTCAAAAGGCAGCTTCTCTGCGTGGATCAATTATGATCTTAGGACCATTACTGGCGCGATATGGGAAAGCGAAAATACCTAAGCCGGGCGGTGATAAAATAGGAAGAAGAAGACTTGATACTCACTTCATTGGTTTCCAAAACCTAGGTGCCAAGTTTAATTACGATAGCAAATCTGGGTTTTATCACATAGATGCAAGTGACCTCAGAGGTAAATATATGCTACTGGATGAGGCGTCTGTTACGGGGACAGCCAATATTATCATGGCTGCTGTTCTGGCTAAAGGAACTACAACTATTTATAACGCTGCTTGTGAACCATACTTACAGCAACTATGTAGAATGCTTAATTCAATGGGTGCCAATATCTCAGGAGTTGGTTCTAATCTAATTATTATTGAAGGGGTTGAGAAATTAGGAGGTACTTCTCATACGCTACTTCCTGATATGATTGAGATTGGTAGTTTCATTGGTCTTGCAGCGATGACAGGTTCAGAGATTACAATCAAAGGGGCTGGAGTCAAGCATTTGGGTATTATCCCAACGATCATTAGACGTCTGGGAATTAAACTTGAGATTAACGGTGATGATATTAAAGTGCCAGCTCAGGATCATTATGAAATAGAAACGTTTATTGATGGATCTATTATGACGATTGCTGATGCGCCATGGCCGGGGTTTACGCCCGATTTATTGAGTATTATGCTTGTAGTAGCTACTCAGGCCAAGGGAACTGTTTTGATTCACCAAAAAATGTTTGAGAGCAGGTTGTTTTTTGTTGATAAGTTGATCGATATGGGAGCGCAAATCATCTTGTGTGATCCACACAGAGCGACAGTTATAGGGATGGATAAAAAGCAACAGCTAAGAGGTATCCATATGACTTCACCAGATATTAGAGCTGGAGTCTCATTGTTGATCGCAGCTTTATCTGCTGATGGAGAAAGCGTCATCTCAAATGTAGAGCAGATTGATAGAGGTTATCAACACATTGATGACAGGCTTATCGCCTTAGGTGCAAAGATTGAGCGTATTAGTTGATTTCAGTTTTGTTGCATATCTTCATCGCAATGATGTTGTTAATGTACAAAAATAATATTCACTTATTAAGTGCGATTAAAGCAAAAGGACTCCTTCTCCTATTCTTGCTTGCGATGTCCTTTAATATTGCTTTAGCACAAAATGATTCTCTTCTCCTCAAGTTGGATTTGACCAAATCACCTCAAGAAAAGGTGGATTTACTCAATGAATTGTGCAAACAATTGTGGTTTTCTGATCTGGGTAAATCATCCGAGTACGGTAATCAAGCACTCAAACTTTCTAAAGAGATTAAGTACAAAGAAGGCGAGGCAACATCATTAAATAATTTAGGTGTGGTGTCGTGGGTTCATGGCGATTACTACAGGGCACTTGATTTGTATTATACGTCCATTAACCTAAGAGATAGTATTGGAGGCAAACTTGGTTTAGGCAACACTTATCATAATATTGGTAATATATTCAGAAGTACTAAGAATTGGGATAAGGCAGTAGAGTGGTTCGAAAAAACTTTGAAAATCCGCTATACAATAGATGATCAACTAGGGATAAGTTATAGCAAGAACAATCTAGGTCTTATTGCGCAAGAGCGTGGCCAATACAAGAAGGCACTCAAATTTCTTGATGAGGCTTTGATGATCAGGAAGGAAATTAACAATCCTAGAGGAGTAGCAACTTCATTGTTGAGTATTGGTAAAGTCTACATGGAGCTAGACAATTCACAGTCTGCAAGCCAGTATTTCAATGAAGCGCTAGCAATATGGAAAAGCATCAATCATATTCAAGGGCAAGCGATGACTTACTTGGCACTAGCTGCGCTCGATATTAATAATAATGACTTGTCTAAAGGGCTTGAGAATAGTGCCGATGCCTTAATATTGGCAAAAACAATAAATGCTAAACCTGAATTGATGGAAATTCATGAATTTAGAGCAAATATTTATTCAGTTTTGCAACGATATGAAGAGGCATTTCAGGAGCAATCATTAACAATCCTTTATAAGGATAGCATTTTCGATGAAAACAAACTCAATATTATTCAACAACGAAATTATGATCAAATAGCCTATAAGAATGAGCTATTGGAAAGTGAAAATACGTTGCAAAATGAATTATTGGATAAGCAGTCAAGAATTTATGAAGCATCCGTAGTGATTATCATACTGCTTGCGATTAGCTTATTTCTAGTGTATAGAGTACTCAGAACTAGAATTAAAAATAACAGAGAACTCACTAATAAAAATAATTACATCGCTGAACAGAAGAAGTTGATAGAAGATGCCAATGCGATGCTTGAACAAAAAGTTAAAGAAAGAACTAATGAGTTGAGAATGAGTAATGAAAGACTAATTAAGTATTCATGGTTTAATTCGCATGGTATAAGGGCTCCATTGGCTAGACTCCTAGGGCTGACGTATCTTAGTAAGATTTCCTCAGAAGAAGAAGTCAAGGAATACATCAGTCTCATAGATGTTTCAGCTAAGGAATTAGATCAAAAAATCAAAGAAGCAGGGCTTGGTCTTACTAGTCATATGCCCAACGAGGAGGATATTATTTAAAAGTGCTGCAGACATTATATTGGCGCGATTTTGGTTAAGCTAGTGTTATGTATGATACTGACTTTAATCACGAATGAAGATTCCATATATTCTTATTGGTTTAATCCTTTTTGCACTTGCTGCTAATGCTCAAAAACTGGTAGAAGGTAATGCTGTACGAATCATCGATAATCGTAAAGACATCTATCATGATAAGAATGAATTTCAGCGTAAAATATTGATAAAAGAGGCACTTATCGATGCGGTGGAGAAAGGTGCTGATATCTCAGTTAAGAATCTTATAAGCTATAATGTAGAGTCGGTAAGCATTGACAACTACGAGCAACATTTCGATAATTTTGTTTCTAAAACTCTCCAAGAATATCATGTTACTTGGAAGCGTACTTCTCAATTTTCCTTTTCCAGAGATAGTAAACAAAAGAAGAAGTGGTATTGTCGTGTCATGGGTGAGGTCAAAAATGAAGTCTTCGTGGCTAAAAAAATCAATGAAGATGGTACTTCTACCATCAATGGAGACAATTATAATTCTACGGCATTCTATATTACTAGGAAGAGCTTTGGAAAAGTACATATTAATGCTGGTTTTAAAGATGGACTTAGAGAAGGCAATAAATTGATAGTCTACAAACAGGTAAGCAAGAAAAGTTTAGCCGGCTACAACAATATCAAAAAATCTAAAGCACACGTATATGTGACAGAAGTGAATGATGGTTATGCTGTAGGAGAAGTTGTTAAAGGATATTATCGACAGCTCAAACGCAACGAAGTAGAATATGGAATATTTAGTCTCAACAAAGGAACGCTGAGATATGAGTTGTTCCTACAAGAGGAAAAACTTAACCTTACACAATTTGGAATAGCAAGGCCAGTGTCAATGGACATTACTGGTCATGCCTTTAGTTTTACCCATTGGGACTATTTGAGTAAGTGGGGTGCAGAGTTTGGAGTTGATTTTTTAGGATTGAGGACGCCTGAGGTAAATGATATTGCAATCAATGTCAAGCTTGGCGCTTATCGCAATATTGCCATTTTGCCAGAGCTTCTATACCTTCAACCAAAAATTCATCTAGGTTACATGTTTGCCAATCTTGGTGAAGAGTTATTTGAGCTGACCGAAGATGACGTTCCCTTTAGTGTGGAGTTAAAAGTTGGAGCTCTATTAAGTTTGTATTCAATAGATTTTAGTTTGGGAATGTCTTATCGATTTGTCAATGTTTTAGGTGACTTCACTAATTTTTACCCATACTTTGGAATAGGGTTTAGCCTTTATAGATAAGTTATTAATACTTAATTATTGAGAAATAAAAAATGTAGAATAATGAATGCTAAACTTTTAAATTAATATCATACCCAGTAATTTTTAGTACAAGAAACAATACCTAGTAGGTGTTATATGCTGTGGCTATTTTAGTATAGGGATGTCTCATCGATTTGTCATTTCCTTTGGTGACTTCACTAATTCCTGTCACTCTTGTAGCAGATTATAACCTTTATAAATAGCGCAAATTGTAACTGCTGATGAAGTAACCATTCTTTTTATTTAAAAAAAATGGTTACTTGCTGGCATGAATCAGGATTCATCGAAACGCCAATAAATTTAGACTAATTGCAATGAAGAAAAATTTACTTATTTTTTTGATAATCAGTGTAGTAATTGGATGCGTTCGAGAGATTGATGATTTAAGTTTCACCACATTCAAACCAGGAATATCTTTTCCTTTGGGTGAATTCTCAATGACTGCAGATAATCTAACGCAATTAGGGGATAGTATTAATGTAAGAACTGGTAGTGGTAATGTAATCGAATTATTCTATGAGGAGGAAGTCCTGAATACATTGATGGATGACCGCTTCTCTATCGGGGCTCAATCTTTTAATGAAGAAATACCATTTAGTTCATTTTTGTTTGTAGCAGGCGAGACTAATGAAGTTAAATTGTCAGCTTACAATTCATTTAAAATCGATAATGCGGATTTACCTGAGACATCTCCAGAGTTGACCCTAGTTAGACTCAAAGGTGGGAATATCACCATCGAGCAGAGAAAGGACTTTAGTCATGAGGTCGAAACAGTTATAAGTTTTCCAACTTTAATTAAAGATGGAGTGCCTTTGATGATGACGATGACTAATTCATTTATAGATAGCGAAGATTTGAATGGCTATGAATTGGATCTCTCAGGAACTTCCGGTACTGAAGCCAACACCATTGACTATGAACTATCAACGACAGTAACAGAATCTGGCAACTCTGCTATAGGCACTATTTCATTTAGCTTTAATATGAATTCTATGAAATTCAGTTATTTCGAAGGTGATTTTGGGACGTATTTGTTTGATGACATTAATGCAGATTTCGATTTGGGTTTACCTGAAAATGATATTCCAGACAATGTAGGCTTTACTAATCCTAGTGTTAAGTTAGTTGTGGTGAACTCTTCAGGGATTGATTATGGTTTGGAATTAAGAAAAGTGGGAGTTGTTGAGGAAAATGGAGATTCATTGACAGTTACTGGGACTTATGATGATGAAATTTTCGTACTAAAAGGTGCCCAAGTCGAAGGAGAGTCCGTGACAAGCGAGTTCGAAATTGGGCAGAATAATACGGATAACCTGGCTGAATTGTTTAGCAACATTCCTAAAGGCGCATATTTCACCGGAGGAGTGTCAGCCAATCCTATCATTGAAGGAGTTGCTCGAAGTGATAACTTCGTGGGTAATGATAGTCGAATAGTGATCAATGCAGAAATCACGCTTCCATTAGAAGGCTATGCGGATAATTATGCTATTAATGACACGATCAATGACATTGATCTTCAATTTGGAGATGACGGAGTTGTGAGTCTTGACAATGTCAATTTGAGATTTCAAGTAGAAAATAGTTTTCCATTTGACGTTCGTCTGCAAGTATACTTTCTTGATTCCACATCTCAACAAAGTGTAATTGACTCCTTGTTTACAGATGTTTTAGATCAAACAATAATACCATCAGGGAATGTAGATGCTTCTGGTTTGGTGACTTCTTCTAACATCAAGAACAATGATATCATTCTTGATCAAGAAAAATATGAAGCAGTGAAGTTAGCAAAAGCTATACGAGTTAAGGCAAGTATTTTCACTCCTGGCGCTGATCAGAACCCTAGAAAAACTGTGAAGTTCACCACAGATAATTTTATATCGATTGGTCTTGGCCTCACTGGCAATGCAATTATTGACCCCAATCAAATAGTCAACAACTAAGCATGAATAATCTCAAAATTTCACAAGTATTATTGATAGTAATGCTTATTTCAATCAGTGGTGTAGTAAGTGCTCAGCAGGAGTTTACTTTATATCACATGCCAGTATTGTCACAATCTACTTATCTCAATCCTGCGTCAGTACCAGAGCATAAGCTTTCTATTTCCTTGCCATTACCTTCTACTTTTGTTGGGTTTAGTAATTCCGGACTGAGTGTCAAATCTTTTGTAGATAAGAACGGAACAGTCGACTATCAAGGGTTTGTGGATGGTCTTAATGAAGAAAATAATTATATAGGCTTAGGAGCCAACGTTGAGTTGTTCAATGTGCGCTTCAAAGCCAAGAATAATTTCTTCTCAATACATAGTAGAGTGGTTTCGGACTTAAGAGTCCTTTATCCGAAAGATTTACTCGGAATCGGAGCTGAGGGCATAAAAAATGGATATTCATTGTCAGGACTAGGGGTGCATTTTAATAATTATATAGAGTATGGTGTAGGGTTTACCCATGTCAAGCCTGATTCGAAATGGACTTATGGCGGTCGATTGAAGCTACTAAATGGTATAGCTAATATTCAGACTAAGAAATCCGATGTTGAATTGAAAGTAAATCAAAATGATCTCTATCAATATGATCTCAACCTCGATATGGAAGTCAATATTGGAGCTGGAGTAGATGGAAGTAAGGTTGATGATGTTTTTGATCTAGCTTCTGATGACATCAGAGATGTTATTAAGTTGAATAACGGGTTTGCCATAGATGCTGGAGCTACGCTGCAGTACAATAAGCGTCTGAGCTTTGGTGCTGCTATCAATAACTTGGGTTTTATCAATTGGAAAAGTTATGCAGAAAACTACAAGAGCAAATTAAACTTAACTTTCGATGGAGTTGTAATTGATAATTATGATTTTTCACAAAGCTTGGATAGTTTGATTGACGCCAGACTTGATGATGAAACAACTTCATACGAAGAAGCATTTGACAATAGTGTTGACACAACCAAGACTGGCTATAGAACATGGCTACCCACAACGATTTTTCTATCAGCCCACTATCAACTCAACCCTCGATTGAGGGCTACTGGGTCTATTTATACAGAATTCTTTAAAGGAGTATCCTTAGGGCTTGTCACAGGTCTGAATTATTCTGTCACTAAGCGCTTGGATTTGACTACCACTTGGTGGTGGTTCAGAAAGAGTGCAGCTAACCTAGGTCTTGGAGTTGTCTATAAACCAGGTCCATTCCAGCTGTATTTGGTAATGGACAATATTTTGCCAGCGAGCTTTGTACGCATTAGTGATCCAGAACTGGAAATTGATGGTTTATTACTTCCATACCAGATAAAGAATTTCAATTTGAGAGTAGGGATGAATTTAGTATTTGGACGGATCAAGGACGAAAGTCGAATGCCTAATAAAGGTCTGAAAAAGAAAAGACATGGTGGTAAAAAGTATTTGTATAAACCTTCTTTGAAATAAGCTGTTGATGAAAATTTCTAAAACATATAGTGTCCTTACAAATATTGCGTTGGCCATATTGCTAACCTGTAATATTACATTCAGTCAACAGAAGACTGCATCAGGGAAGCTCAATAGATTTGTAGCATATAGCATTAGTGATGAAATAAATACTAGCTACGATGAGATAAACCCGGTGTTTAGCTCTGATGGAAATACCATCTATTTCTCTAGAGTAAATCATCCTGAGAATCATTATGGTGACTTTCGAAGTCAAGATATCTGGTATTCGGAGCTGCAAGGCAACGGATCATGGGGAGAACCTCTTCGGGTGGAGGCTACTTTTAATGAAAATCGCTACAACACTATTTATTCGATTACAGTAAATGGTGATTACTTAATATCAGGAGAGTATAGTAAGAAGGGGAAATATAAAAAAAGAGGCCTCTCGATAGTTACAAAATCAGGGAATACATGGACTCTTCCTGTTTCGCTTAAAGTGCCTAAAATAAGCAAGAAAGATAAGGGGCTAATCAGTTCTTATTTTCTTAGTAAGGACGGAGAGAGTATGTTGCTTTCTTATTCTTCAGGATGGCAGCAAGTTAATACACGTAAGCTTAGATATTCTTATAAAAAGGAAAGTGGAAAGTGGAAAGCTCCCAAAGCCATAAAAAATAAAGAGTTAAGTAAGCGTTTTGGCTCAATTGAATCACCATTTATATCTGATGATGGTGAAACACTTTATTTCTCCGCTTATGGACGAAAGAAGTCTGATAGTTACAAGAGTGACATCTATAAGATGTCCAAATCTGGTGCATCATTGAATAAGTGGTCGAACCTTGAAAAGGTAGATGATGTTATTAATTCGTCTTATTGGGAGAATTATTTCAAACTATTCAATGGCGATAATTGGGCAGTATTTACTAAAGCTGATGTCGGTGATGATGCTGATATATTTATCGTAAAACTAACTGAACCTAAGCCCTATGTCGACTTGCAAGGAATTGTCAAATTAGATAATAAGGCATTAGATCAGAATTTCCAGGTCATGATCAACGGAGAAGTTGTAGATTCAGTAAGGATCAATAAGGCGACAAGTAGTTATGCGGTACAGCTACCACTTGGTTCTAAATACGAAATACAAGCCCAGGCTTTTGAGATGGAAGCTAAAGTAGAAGTAATAGATGCAATTGATCAATTGGAGTACTTGCCAATGAATAAGGATTTGGAACTTTCATTGTTGCCATTTCTTGATCTCTCGGGGAAAGTGACTCTTTACGATCAGCCTGTTGGAGCCAACTTTGAAGTGTTGGTCAATGGAATGAGTGTTGATTCATTGACTGTTGATACCCTGACAAGTACGTATTCAGTGAGATTACCGCTTGGATATAGCTACGAATTGAAGGCTAAGTCTGGTAATTATATCCCAGGAACAGCAACTGTAAACGTTGCTGGAGAAAAGCGACAAGTACGAATAGAAAAAGATATTTCATTGACGACAATACCCTATGTTGATATCAACGGTCTACTCTACAATGGGGCAGATAGTACAGCGATCACATTGGCAATGAACCCTCAAGTGCTAGTCAATGGCGTAACTATAGATAGTTTGACAATGGGAGTTGATGGCTATAAAGTGAGGTTGCCTTGGGGCAGGAAATATATTCTACAGTTGTTAATTGATGATTTCGCTCCTGCGCCTGCGATCATTGATTTGATCAATGTTAAAAACTATGAGAAGATGTCTCAGGATCTTTATGCGCTTCCACTTGAGAAGTATGCTACACTTTCTGGGAAGGTGATCAATATGAAAGACAAACAACCAGTGACTGAACCTTATGAAATCAAAGTCAATGGTGTCCAAAGTGTAGGGAGCAAAGTGGATATACAGTCTGGCGAATATGAAGTGCATTTGGCACTTGGTAAAAAATCAACCATAACAGCGAGTTCTGATAAATACTTTCCAATATCAGAAATTATCGATCTTACTAAAGAAGTAGAAAACGTAAAAGTCATTAAAGATCTTTATGTCATGCCAATTGAAGTCGGTGAAAGTATCTTACTTAATAATATATTCTTTGAAACAGGGTCTACTAATTTGAAACCTACATCTTTCGAAGATATTGATAGGGTTATAGATCTGATGAGGTTTGTTCCTACTCTCAAAATTGAGATTGATGGGCATACAGATAGCTCTGGCAAGGATGCCTTCAATTTGGCATTGTCAAACTCGCGAGCACGTTCTGTAGTGGAGTATATATATGGAAAGGGCTTGGGAGAAGATCGAGTAGTTTATAAAGGGTCTGGAGAAGCCAATCCTATCGCTACTAATTTGACAGCTGAGGGACGAGCCAAAAATAGACGCGTAGAATTTGTAATTCTAGAAAGATAGTTGGGTGACGATTGTCAGAAAGAGGGTCACCGTGCTAAAACTACATACTCATATATGGAGTGAATAAATGGAGATTACTCTTTACTGTTTCTATTTTTTTAATGTAATATTCACGCCAGCAGATGTTCCGATACGATCGGCACCAGCTTTTATCATCACTACTGCTTCCTGATAAGTTTTGATACCGCCTGAGGCCTTAATGCCTACATTTGAAGGAAGGATTGATCTCATTTTGACGATGTCTTCAACTTGTGCTCCAGTCGGAGCAAATCCGGTTGATGTTTTCACGAAATCTACACCGGCATCAGCACACCAACGACAAGCCAACTCCAGCTCTTGCTCTGAGAGGTAAGCAGTTTCAATGATGACTTTCAATAGCTTATAATTTTCATGTGCTAATTTGCTGCACTTCGCGATTTCTATTTTGGGCCAATTCATCTGCGCTTTGAGCGCTGAGATATTCATCACCATATCTATTTCATCAGCGCCATCATCTATGGCCTTTTGAGTTTCGGCAAGCTTAGCTTCAGTAGTTTGGTACCCTAGTGGGAAACCAACGACTGTAACAAGTTGAATGTCAGCATCAGCAATATCTCTTTTTGCTTTCTTGACCCAAAAAGGAGGAGCACAGATTCCAAAAAGGTTATGCTCTTTAGCATCATTTACTAACTGCTCAATATCATGATGGGTGATCGTAGGCTTGAGATTAGTGTGTTCGATATATTTATGGATATTCTTCATGATGACAATTTATTAATAGATATGGCATTAAAACATGAACGTCTGATATAAATATTATTCTTTTAGTACCATATCAATACACATCACGGCAGCTAGAATGAGTGTTCTAAGTGAATGATCATTAGGAACTTTCTCATCAATCTTGAGCATATAATTATCTGCGGAGGTGAAAAATTCTTGACCAATTCCAGCCCACTCTTTACTTACGTGCGCAAACTCAACCTCATCTTTCATAAACTTAAAATCCCAGCTGGTCCACTTTCCTTTTAAAGTACACAAGGTTTGATCATTGGCATCGAGCACATCAAACTTTCCCCCAAGAGAAAATAATTTTTGCTTGAACTTTCCAATGAGTTTTTCTCTTTCGTCAAACACCTCCACTGTCGAAAGAAATATAGATATACCTCGTTTCACTGTCAAGACCTTCGCTCCATCAGCGGACTTGATTTCTACATTGAACGGAGTCATTCTCTTATAATCTGTGAATCGCAACATTTTAGTGAAAAACCCAAGTTTTTCTTCTCGACACGTCATAATCATTTCTTGATTCTCTGGATCGTGAATGTCATAGTTGTTGGCTGCTTTGAACATGCCAACATGTTCCTTAATAAAAAATAGATTACGATTTAAGATAGTATTCATAGGCTTTGATTTAACGAGAACAATTCATCTACATGGTGGTGAATGATTGCAGATTTAGAGCACTGATTTGGATAGAAGGTTTGAGATTATATTCATAAATGTACCAATATCAGTAAGATCGACTACTTTTTGGGCAAAAAAAAACCTTGACCAAGGTCAAGGTTTTCAAATTCAATGTGTAAATATTAAAGAACTTTCACGTTTACCGCGTTCAATCCTTTTTTTCCTTCTTTTAATTCGAATTCTACATTGTCTCCTTCGCGAATTTCATCAACTAATCCTGATACGTGCACGAAATACTCTTGTTTTGATGAATCATCAACGATAAAACCAAATCCTTTGGCATCATTGAAAAATTTTACTGTTCCTTGTTCCATTATAATATAATATTTAAGCCACAAAAGTAATACTATTACTTTTGATTTAAAAATTTATCAGTCTTTATATTAAAGACTTTCGGCTTCTACGGAAGTTACGTCATTTGGTAGCATCGTCTTCATCAAGTTTTCGATTCCTGATTTTAGTGTAATGGTGGATGAAGGGCATCCACTACAAGCACCCTGAAGCAATACTTTGACCACACCATCAACATATGAATGGAAAGTAATCGCTCCTCCATCACCTTCTACGGCAGGTCTAATGTATTCATCCAAGATGTCTTTTATTTTCGTGACAAGCTCAGAGTCTTCTGCATTTGATTCTGGAACCTCAATCTCCTTTGTCAATATATCTCCACCAGCTTCGATAAATTCTTTGATTTCTTTCTTAAGCTCATTCTGAATTTCAATCCAGTCGAGTCCTTCTACTTTGGTAATCGTAATGAAGTTTCCCATATAAAATACACGAGTTACTTCTTCTCTTTCGAGCAATTTTTTAGCAAGTGGGGCATGTTTTGCACTTTCGACATCTGGAAAGTCGAAACTCATTCCATCTGAAAGGAGTGTTCTGTTCAATACAAACTTTAGTGAATTTGGGTTTGGATTGACTTCTAAGTATATATCTATTGGGGCTGGTTGTAGCATAATATTTCTTTTTTATAATAACTGATTACTCAGTTGATAAGTTCTAATTTTGAGTATTTAATTCTCCTTCTGATTTAGCAATGATCGTAGCTACTGTGGCATCTCCTGTTACATTGACAACGGTACGACACATGTCTAGAATACGATCAACAGGAAAGATAATAGCAATCCAGGCTGGGTTAAGTCCCACCGACTGAAGCACAACGATCATCATCACTAATCCCGCGCTAGGCACTGCAGCAGCACCAATAGAAGCAAGAGTAGCAGTAAGCACAATCGTAAGCTGTTGCGCAATAGTAAGGTCTACCATGTGTAGCTGCGCCAAAAATATCACAGCAACTGCTTGATATAAACTTGTGCCATCCATGTTGACAGTAGCTCCTACCGGAAGCACAAAACTGGAAATATTTTTATGAACACCCATGTTTTCTTCCACGCATTCCATGGTGACAGGCAATGTTGCCGCACTAGAACTGGTAGAGAATGCTAAGAATTGTGCAGGACTTAAATTTTTGAAAAACTGCTTATAAGTGATGGTCTTAGTAATCAAAGAAACAACATTTGGATATAAAACAAAGACCAAAAATGCTAACCCCATAAGTAGAGTAATGGAGTATGAGCCTAAGCCTTTGAATATTTGAAAGACTTCTGCAGGGGAGTCAGCCATCTTGGCAATAACTCCTGCGAGCAATGCGAAAACGAAAAATGGTGCAGCCTTCATGACCAAATCGACCATTTTCAGAAAGACTTCGCTAGCCCCATTGATGAACTCAACAACTGGCTTGGACTGATGCTCGGGAATCATAATAAGGCAGACACCAAAAAAGATCGAAAAGAAGATGACCTGCAACATCAGTCCATTATTAGATATTGACAATACAATGTTTTCGGGAACCATATCTACTAGGAAAATTAGAGGGCTGGCCTCTTTCTTTTTCTTGGCTGTGGCCAGTCTGGATTCCACCACGCTTTTCTCCTGATCAGTCATCTCGATCCCTTCACTTTTGACAACAGATACTATCTCAGCGTATTTAGGATCATTTGTAAAACTTTTACCATCAAGTATTTCTATACCATTATTTTCAGCCCATTGCTCGTACTTGATTCGGTTTTTGACACGCTGTCCTTCCTCTACGAAATTTCCTGGCTTGACCACATTCACAAGTAATAGACCAATTCCAACTGCTGTAAGAGTCGTGATGAGATACATGCCTAGAGTTTTTCCGCCAAGTCGACCAAGTTTTGTGATGTCCTTGAGATTGGAGATACCTCCTATGATTGAAAACAATACCAAAGGCACTGCAATGAATTTGAGTAGTCGAATAAAGATAGTCCCAAATGGATCAATCCAATTAATGGTAAACTCATTCCATCCAAGAGCACTTGAGACAAATGCGTATATAACACCTAGTAGTAGGCCGAATAATATTTTGAAATGTAACGGAAGATTCTTCATAATACAGTTTGGGTGTTAGAATTATCCCCGCAATTTAGTCGTAAGATTGATTAAATAAAAATCAGCAAGAACGAGCGCTGACATCGCTTCTACAATGGGTACCGCACGAGGAACGACACATGGGTCGTGTCTGCCTTTTCCAGAGACAATGGTTGCATTACCTTCGTGATCTATGCTCTCTTGATCCTGCATGATCGTAGCTACTGGCTTGAATGCGACATTGAAATAAATATCTTCTCCATTACTAATGCCCCCTTGGACACCTCCGGAGAAGTTGGTTTTCGTTTTGATCTGATTGTCTTTCGTATTAATCAAGTCATTATGCGCAGAGCCTCTCATCTTCACTCCTTCAAAACCACTGCCGATTTCAAAGCCTTTTACCGCGTTGATGCTTAGCATGGCCTGACCAAGTACTGCGTTGAGTCTATCAAATACGGGTTCTCCAAGTCCGACTGGAGTATTCTTGATTACACAAGTCACCACACCTCCAATTGTATCTCGATCTTTACGCACTTCGTTGATTAGTTGGATCATCTGCTCTGCTACGATAGGGTCAGGACATCTGATGATGTTCTCTTCTGACAGACTTAAATCTAATTCCTGATAAGGCCTTCCAATATTAAGATCACCAACTTGAGATACGTATGCATGTATATTTACACCATGATGCGCTAGTAATAGTTTTGCTATAGCGCCAGCAGCTACTCTTGCAGCAGTCTCTCTGGCTGAGCTTCTTCCACCACCACGATAATCTCTGTGTCCATACTTCTGCTGATACGTATAATCAGCATGAGAAGGTCGATACTTATCTGCTATATGTGAATAGTCTTTACTCTTTTGGTCTTCGTTTCTGATAACGATACAGATAGGAGTGCCAGTCGATTTCCCTTCAAAAACTCCTGAGAGGATTTCGAAAGTATCTGATTCCTTTCTTTGAGTAGTTATCTTAGACTGACCTGGCTTACGCCTGTCTAGTTCTGACTGTATGAAGTTCTCATCAATTACAAGACCTGCAGGACATCCATCTATGGTTGCTCCTATTGCCGGTCCGTGAGATTCACCAAATGTGGTGATTTTGAATAATTTTCCGAATGTATTGCCCACAGCCTAGTTCTTTATTTCTTAAAAATAAAGAACGCTGAAAGCACTAACAAAAGCAAAATAAAGATGTTAGCAGTTGGTTTTACCCAAGCCATTCTATTGAGACTCTTCAGTTCATTGTCTTCGAACTCTATTCGGTCATAAAATGCACCAAGATCATTGGACTGTATATGCTCGTTCTTTTTACTTTCACCCACCACATTTATACTCAACTCTGAGGTGAGCGTGTCATACTTCTCAGTTTTCGGGTTGAAGAAAATCCAGTTGAAATAATCTGAAAGCTTATATTCTCCTGGTTCATTTGGGATACCATAATAGCTAAATGATTTGGATCCTGTCACACGACTATTTCTTCTATTGATGTTCTGCTGTATGTTAGGAGGGTAGAAGTCAAAATTTCGGTCCTCTGAAATTTCCGGTTTGTTGACTGAAGATACATTGCCTTCTCCATATACACTGAAATCATACGAAAAACTTTGCCCTGTTTGGATTTGTTTAGTATTGAGATCTTCATTGAGTCTATAATCACCTACTGCAACTGCGTCCTTAAGTGGATGAGGGGGTAATTCTTTTACTTTAACATCTCTAGATTTTGAGTAAAATGTTTTGAATCCCTCTTGTCTATTCTGCCCGAAGAAAGATGGATTTTTGGCCACTTTGTATTTGATCATTTCTAGCCCAATTGAAGGGAAATGAATAGTCTCTGCATTGAGAGGATAGAACGTGCCTTGGTAAATTTTATATTTTGTATAGCCTTTATTATTGATAGTGACTGGCTCGCCATTGATGTTCTCGATATCAAAGTTCTCTTCCCAACAGTTCGTAGGGCGGACCTTTTTCAAAATATCTGAAAGCTGCTTGCCTAACTCATGAAATTGCAATGGAGCACGGTTGTCATCTGCTAAGTAAAAGGCAAGTGTTGTTGTAAATCCTTCACCTACAAAAACTTCATTTTTGCTATTGATTAATGCGATGAAAGCATCGTCAACTACATCTACAAATTCCTTGGGGGTACTGTTGCGATTTCCTCCAAAGAAATTATTAAGTGGATCATGTCCAAACGAGTTACTTCGCTGTTGGCGTTGTGCTGGTGAGCTGACCGTGACTTTTTTGCCTGGAGATTTGTATTGCTTTCCATTGACTTCCATCTCGAATGGAGGTAGTGTAAATTCACCCTGCTGAGTAGGGGCATAGGTCATTGTGATGCTCTGTGAAGAGCTGACTTGACCATTGACGATATTAGTTCTTGACGAAGAGGAAGTGCCTCTTTTAGTAAATCCATCAAAGTCAGGAAAGGCATCATAACTTCTGAGTCTTTCTCCTTGAATGGTTATAGTGATGGTAAACCCTTGGTTTAGGGATACCTGGTCTGGACCTAATTGCAGACTTACACTTTGGCTGTAAATTTTGTTGGTGAAGATTAAAACTAAACCAACTATCCAAACGTACTTAGTAATGTGCTTCCGCATTTTTGTTAACAATATTATAGTTGTCAGAATGAGCGTACGAATTTAACGTAAACTTTATTTCTAAGTAACTATTTTGTATATTAAAGGTTGCAAGTTATGATAGTTACTAGAATATTAAACCACTAATAAATATGCTTGACTACATCAAAACAATACTCACAAAGGTGAGTTTTGATATCAAACTTTTTGAAAAAGAGCTTAAAAAGGCTATTGTACAATTGATCAATGAGGATCTTGAAGAATTGAGAGACTGGTGTTATCGAAAATTCTCAGGAAAGTACAAGCCGGTGCTTGATCGTTGTTTTGTAGTGATGTAATCTACTCTTTTACAAAATCAATATTTCTGGTAAGTCCCAAATATTTGGTACGTTTTATAGCTGACTTTCTGAAGACTTCTTGAAAGACTTCCTGAGTTAGTTCTGTCCATTCTCTTTTGGTCAGATTAGCCAATTCTGGGTGAGGGCTGAATTCCGGTTCTTTGTGAGGAGTGGAAAATCGATTCCATGGACACACATCTTGGCAGATGTCACAGCCGAAGATCCAGTCTTCCATTTTGCCTTTAGCCTCCTGTGGGATACTGTCTTTCAGTTCGATTGTATAGTAAGAAATACACTTGCTACCATCTACCACGTAGGGGGTAGGAATAGCCTCTGTTGGACAAGCGTCCATGCACTTGGTGCAGGTGCCGCAATAGTCTCCGACCGGGCTATCATAAATAAGGTCTAGATCTAATATGAGTTCTGCAATAAAGAAGAAACTTCCCTTTTCTTTATTGAGTAAGAGGCTGTTCTTCCCAGTCCAGCCTAGTCCACCCTTTTGTGCCCAAGCCCGTTCCATGACTGGTGCAGAATCAACAAACACACGACCATCCACTTCGCCAATATTATCATGAATGGTATTCATGAAGTTTTTCAGTTTGTCTTTGATCGTGAAATGATAGTCTTTGCCGTAAGCATACTTGGCGATTTTGTAGCCATCGTCTTTGGCAAGGTCTTTCTCTGGGTAGTAATTGTAGAGAAGAGATACGACAGACTTCGCTCCAGGGACCAGTTTGGTGGGGTCAAGCCGCATGTCAAAGTGATTAGCCATGTAACTCATCTCACCCTGCATGTTTTGATTGAGCCATTGCTCTACTCTTGGTGCTTCTTCTTCGAGAAACTCAGCTTTGGAAATACCACAAAAGTCGAAGCCTAAGGATTTTGCCGTTTGTTTGATGAAAGCGGTATGCTTTTCTATCGGAGACATGAGTTAGTTAAATAAATCTCCAGACCGGCTTGGTGGCACGATCTGGAGATGTTTGTAGGCAAGTTCTGTGGCTTCTCGTCCACGGGAGGTTCGCTTAATGAAGCCCTCTTGGATTAAAAATGGCTCATAAACTTCCTCAATCGTATCGCTTTCCTCGCTGCATGCTGTAGCAATGGTCGAAAGTCCCACCGGTCCTCCTTTAAATTTTTCTATGATCGTACTTAGGATACGGATATCCATTTCATCCAATCCATGCGGATCAACATTGAGTGCTAATAAGGCCATCTCCGCAATCTCTATAGTGATCGTGCCATCTCCTTTTATTTGTGCAAAGTCTCTCGTTCTACGCAGGAGATTATTAGCGATACGAGGAGTTCCTCGACTTCTACGGGCTATTTCTATGGCAGCATTTTCGTCTATGGGCGTATTGAGTATTCTAGCTGATCTATTGACAATGGTTGTCAATAGTTTCGCATCGTAATATTCTAGTCTTGCATTGATACCGAACCTCGCACGGAGAGGAGAAGTCAATAGACCAGCTCTTGTAGTCGCACCGACTAAAGTAAATGGATTGAGTGCTATCTGCACAGTCCTTGCACTTGGTCCAGAATCGAGCATGATGTCGATTTTGAAATCCTCCATGGCCGAGTACAGATACTCTTCTACTATGGGGTTGAGTCGATGAATCTCATCTATAAATAAGACATCATTGTCTTCAAGATTAGTCAGTAGTCCAGCCAAGTCACTAGGCTTGTCAAGTACTGGACCTGAGGTAATTTTTATATTGGCGTTCAGCTCATTGGCAACGATATGAGATAGTGTAGTCTTACCCAGTCCTGGAGGTCCGTGTAGTAACACATGATCAAGCGCCTCTTCTCTCAGTTTGGCTGCCTGCACAAATATTTTGATATTCTCTACTACTTTGTACTGACCAGTGAAGTCATCGAAACTAAGTGGGCGCAATGCCTTTTCAATCTCCTTTTCTACAGGATTGTAGTGTTCGTCATCAGCCGAGAGGTAGTCTTCACGCATACTTTATCAGAGTTATAATAACTAAATACGAATGTAGGGAATTAATTAGAGTTGGGCTACTACTGGTTTTTGAAAATGGCGCATTTGTTTTGGATGAACGTGGTTTAATTGATGAGGTTTTTACTTGAAAAGTTATTCTGAACCAAAACCTTTAATCATTAACCAGATTGGTAGAAGTAGCTGAGCTAAAGCTATCGGGAGAAGCATATTCATACCAATGCTATTTTCAAAAATTGAAGCTAAAATTTCAATAAACATTAGCACTACTGCTATTATCCCAAAGACAGAGAGTACTCTAGGAATAAGCTTGGTTGAATACATTGTATAGAACAGTACGAAAACTGGAAAACAAGAAATAAGTAATGACATATAGTGAGTCCACCAATGAGCCTTATAAAATACTGCTCCCAAGACTTTATATGTCTCTAAATTGATGCTTTCGCTTTTTGCATACTCTCGGCTCACTTCGAGCATAGAAAGGACGCCAACGTTATCAATTGATATTGCCAGGAGATTTAGAACACAGAATGAAACATATAAATAGCCTAAACGCTGACTGTGCTTATTAACGATCGGCAGTAATATTATTGAAATGATAATAGAAAGTACACCGCTGGAAATTCCCAAGAGTGTGGACAGGATTAACTGATTGGAATGAGCAGCCGCGGTTGAGAGGAAATCCTCCGAAAATAAGATTGCGCCTTGTAAAACTTGATAAATAGTAACTCCTAAAACAAAGATTGTCAAAAATAATATTCCTGATACCCTACCTGCTTTTTTGTCTGAATTCATTGTGATTTTTAGTTAGTCCTGAAGTATGCCATTTCTAAGTTTATATTGGCTACACTGAGGATGCCATTTTATCAATAATGGTTGCTTGACTAAAAAATAATAATAGTTTAAAAATTACCCTGATTCAGATACTCTCTTAAAGGACTTTGAAATTATTAAGCTTGCTGTGTTAGGCCTCTGAGTCTCCATAAAGGGTGATATTGAGGAGGGACAAGGTCATTTGAGTAGTCCTACTCTCTGATAAGCTTTCGTTTGCGGCAGTACTGAGCAACTTCGTATGTATATTGCAGTGATGCGTACATGTAGCTTTACGATTGACTACACTTTCCACATTCTCCTTCCAATATTAATTTGAAATGGTTGATGTGGAAGCCTTTTGGAATACTGATTTGTGGGATTTCTATGTCGTCAATGCCAAAAGTCTCTTCACAACTCTCACATATAAAATGAGGGTGCTTGTGCTTGTGACCTTGGTGAGAACATTCTGGCTGACACAATGCGTATCGAGTAAAATTACTTTTATTCGGGACCTTATGGATCAGTCCACTTTTTTCAAAAGAATCCAAAGCTCTATAAATAGTCACTTTATCATCTGTATTCCCTACTCTGTTTTTCATCTCTTCAACAGATAGCGATGAACTCGAAGCTATAAAAAAGGATAAAAGTTCAAGTCTTAAATTGATTTTTCTCAATCCATGAGCTTGAAGCATTTTATATGTGCAGTCATTTGTCTTCTTTTCAGTTAAAACAATTTCAAGACAAGTAAATATATTATCGCAATTGAGTTGCGTTTATATATTTGTAGTCTAAATATATTGGAAAAATACAGACATACGCTCATTGAGTAGTTTGGGTATGTTAATTGAATTATTATTATATAATAAACGTTTAACAAACGCCAGCAGATAGTATTACAGAAAAAAAGCCACTGCGAAATCATAGCAGTGGCTTTTGTTGAGATAGTTATGATTTACTTCCTACTGTAATTCGGAGCTTCTCTAGTAATGTGTACATCATGTGGGTGACTCTCATTGACACCAGCAGCAGTGATTTTGACAAACTTAGCCTCTTTGAGTGCTTCGATATCCTTAGCACCTACATACCCCATTCCGGCTTGTAGTCCACCGGTGAGTTGATACAGTACTTCAGCAACCATGCCTTTATAGGGTACTCTTCCCACTATACCTTCAGGGACAAGTTTTTTGATGTCATCTTCCGCATCTTGGAAGTAGCGATCTTTGGACCCATCATCCATGGCTTCAAGAGAACCCATTCCTCTGTATGATTTGTATTTTCGTCCTTCATATAGTATGACTTCCCCAGGAGCCTCTTCGGTACCTGCGAGTAGTGATCCGATCATTATCGTACTTGCACCACCAGCGATCGCCTTGACGATGTCTCCAGAGAATCTAACGCCTCCATCAGCGATTACTGGCACACCTGTGCCTTTTAGTGCTTTAGCAGCTTCATATACTGCTGTAAGTTGTGGAGCACCGATACCAGCAATAATACGTGTAGTACAAATGCTACCTGGACCTACGCCTACTTTGACCGCATCAGCTCCTGCATCTGCCAAAGCTTTGGCAGCTTCACCAGTGGCAATATTGCCTACGATTACCTCTAAATCAGGGAATGTAGTTTTGATTTTTCTGCACATATCAATCACTCCTTTGCTATGACCATGAGCAGTGTCGATACTTACTACATCTACTCCTACATTGATCAATGCTTGGATGCGATCTTCGATATCTGGAGTGACACCTACCGCAGCACCTACGCGTAGTCTTCCGAATTCGTCCTTACAGGCATTCGGTCTATCTTTATTTTTAAGAATATCTTTGTAGGTGATCAGTCCAATCAGGTTATAATCCTTATCTACAATAGGTAGTTTTTCTATTTTATGCTCTTGTAATATGCCTTCTGCCTCTTCTAGACTACACTTTTCATGTGCCGTGATGAGGTTTTCTTTGGTCATCACCTCTAATACGGGCTTTTTGAAATCTTTTTCAAAACGCAAGTCACGATTGGTCACAATCCCGATAAGCTTATCATCCTTGTCAACTACGGGTATACCACCAATCTTGTGCTCTGCCATCAGCGCATTGGCATCTGCAACTGTCGCATTCACTAGCAGTGTCACTGGATCAGTGATCATTCCACTTTGTGACCGTTTTACCTTCCGGACTTGTGCGGCTTGCGCGGCAATAGTCATGTTTTTATGGATGAATCCTAGTCCTCCTTCTAGCGCAATAGCGATAGCAAGTTGATATTCTGTTACCGTATCCATCGCAGCAGAAATCAATGGAATGTTCAAAGATATCTTCTTTGTAAGCTGGGTTGTGGTGTTGGTATCTCTTGGCAATACATCTGAGTATGCAGGAAGTAATAGCACATCGTCATAGGTGAGCGCTTCGTAGAGAAATTTTGAATTATCGAGAGACATAAGCAAATAAGTAGGATGTTTATTTGCCAGACAAAAGTAATAAGTTATCGTGATATCGAACAATATCTACCTTTTTATTTTTCATGATTACGAAATGCCAATTATGTTCTAAAAATCAAATTGATGACATGATCACTACATTAGTCTAGCTTCTTGTAATAACTTTTAATAGTTTGAATAATTTCATCTGTATCTTTGTAAAGTGTCTTCGTTCCGCCTGTATTACAAAATAACACAAAACCCTTTCCCTGATTTGGATGATAATATGAATAAGTAGTTGCGCCAACAATGTCTCCATCATGGCCAATAGTACCACTGGAATATACTTTCCATAATACGCCATGAATAAAATCTGATGAGAATTGTGTTTTCATCATTTCCTCGAATGATGAATGTGACAGAATCTCATTCCCACTATGATAACCCTTTGCCATTGATTTCATAAATAGACTAAAATCTAGAACGCTGGATTCAAATCCTCCTGCCGGATATAGAACGAGGTTATAGTCATTAGGGATTGCCAATCCTGCATGATATAATGAAGATTTATCATATTCAGAATAATCTTTCATGAGAAAGTCAAATCCTGAATGACTCATTCCTAATGTGGAAAGAATATATTCATCTAAAAATTGAGCGTATGGAATTTTACTTGCTTTTTCTATGATAAGCGTGAGCATCGAAGCTCCATTATTACTGTAGATTTGTTTTTCTCCAGGTGCAGCATTGATGAAGTTCCCTTTGCTGTACCACGGTCCATTTGGATCATAAATATTGTAAAGAAACTGTTCTAAAGAGACTTCTTTATTTTCGTTAATATTTTTCAGCATTTTGTTGAAAAATACTTTTCTTATGCCAAATGGCATTTCCTTTTTTATTGCCGGAATAGGTGTTGGAAAATAGAGCGATTCTAAATCAGCTTTTGGCAATTTTTTAAGTCCTGCAGTATGTGAAGCTAAATGCCGGATAGTAATCTTTTCATTAGGATGTTTTATATTTTTTAAAGTAAAAGGCAAATAGTCATTCACATTGTCATCAAGACTTAGTAGTCCTAACTCTTGAGCTTTCATAATAGACACACCAAGGAGAAGTTTGGATATAGAAGCTATTTTTTGAACTGTAGTAGCCCTGTAGGGCGTTTGAGTTTTTTTATCTGAATAGCCAAATCCATTGCTATACAATATAGTGTCTTGTGAGAATATAGCCACTCCAAATCCAACGATAGAATTTGTTTCTACAAGTTGTTGAAGTTCTTCGGTAAGCTCGTTATTGCTGTTTTGTGCAATAATATTGTATGGAAAGCATACAGAAGACTACTAGTAGCGTATTAGTATTCATTTTTGATTCTTTATGTTAGAATATGATCTGCTGATAAGCTTAAGTAGAAAAGGCCTTCATTACATCGTGCTTACTCCGACCTCAAGGACTCCACAGGATTGCTCAATGCTGCTTTGATGGATTGATAGCTCATGGTGAGCCAAGCGACCAAGAAGGCCAATAGACCAGCAATCAAATATATTTCAATACCAATGGTGGTTTTATAAGTATAACTTTCCAGCCAAGTGCTAATACCCCACCAGGCTAACGGTGCTGCAATTACAAAGGAAATGCTGATCAGTTTGATGAATTCTTTGGATAACAAGTACACAATGCTCTTAACAGACGCACCCAGTACTTTTCTAACTCCTATTTCTTTGGTACGTTGCTCAGCTGTAAATGCTGCTAGAGCAAACAGTCCCATACAAGCTATAAAGACCGCTAGCATAGCGAAAGTTGTGAATATAATACTCACTTGCTGCTCTGATTGATACATGTCATTGAATTCTTCATCAAGAAATGAATAGACAAAAGGCTGACCTGGAGCCATTGATTTCCATTGTTGTTCTATTTGACTCACCGTGTTTCCAATGTCATTCGAATTGGTTTTAAGCATTGCAAATCCACGACTATCACCTAGTATCATACATAGTGCGTCAATATTTTCTTTCATACTTTGAAAATGAAAGTTGTCAACCACACCAATAATAGTATGCACAATATCTTCTCCGTCTCTGTTGCCCGTCACAATTCGTTCTCCTAGTGGGTTTTCAAATCCAAACAATTTTGCTGCCCGTTTATTTATAATTACCCCTGAGGAATCTGAAGGAAAGTCACGAGAGAAATCTCGGCCATTAATCACCTCCATCCCTAGTGTACTTATATAGTCATGATCTACTCTCCAGTATTGCATAGATACACTGGTCTCATTCCTTGATTCACCCTCAATCCAAAAACCATTATCACTTCTCCAAGAAGATGTAATGGGCAAATAGCCAGAGGCACTCACACTAGATATAGAGGCCAAAGATGATACTTGGTTCTTAAAGGCATCAACTTGATCGCCTAGTGCCCAAAAATTTTCTATGAGTAGAATTTGTTCTTTATCAAATCCTAACTTCTTACTTTGGATGTAGTTGAGTTGTTTGAAAATAGTAAATGTACCTACTACGAGAATTATAGAAATTGAGAATTGAAACACAACCAACAGGCTTCTAATAATCCCGCTTTTAGTACCAACAGCGATTTTGCCTTTAAGCACACTTACTGGCTTGAAAGACGATAAGAAAAAAGCTGGATAAGTTCCTGATAAGAGCCCTATGATTATTGTAGCTGATAAGCAAATTATCCAGAAGTACAGAGAATCAAATGGGATCATAAGTGCTTTTCCAGATAGATTATTGAATAACGGCATGGCGAGATAAGCCAATACAAATGCGATGATAAATGAAAATATGGTGAGTAAGATTGATTCTGTAAGAAACTGCTTAATCAAATGAGAGCGAAAACTGCCTAGTACTTTTCTTACTCCTACTTCTTTGGCACGATTGGCAGAACGTGCAGTGGAGAGGTTCATGAAGTTGATGCATGCGATGACGAGTAAGAAGAGTGCGATGATAGAAAATATATAGATGTACTTGATGTCACCGTTGGGTGATAGTTCTACATCTAGTTGAGAATACAAATGGATATCGGTAAGCGATTGTAGGTGATATTTGATCCAAGTTCCGGAGTTTATCAGTTCATCTAAGGTCTTGCCTAAAAATTGCATGACTTGGGGACCCACATATTTATCAATCATCTCAGGAAGCTTGGCCTTGAATGCTTCAGGGTCAGATCCAGGATGAAGTAATACATAGGTGTGGAAATTATTACTCGTCCACTGAACATCATTGCTGCTTTCTCTATTGAGCATCGTAATGATCACATCGTAATTAAAGTGCCCGTTTTGAGGCATATCTTTATACACTCCTGTGATAGTGTAAGTTTGCTCATTGTCAAGTATTAATGTTTTATTCAAAGCACTTTCGTCACCAAAGTATTTGGCAGCTGCAGATTGACTCACTACCAAAGAATTTTTTTTCGTAAGAGCAGTAGTCGGATTACCTTCAATAAAAGGTATTGTGAAAACATCGAATAATGTTGAATCCGCAAATACTACAAGCTGTTCAATTATATTCTGATCTCCATCAGCTTTTTTTATAAGCCATGTCCCAGAACTTCGAAACCTCGTAGCCATTTCTACTTCAGGGTAGTCACTAATAAGAGCAGATGCCATTGGTGCAGGAGTTACTGCCATATTAAAATGATTCCCACCATAAACTGATTCCATTGTCACACGGTGGATACGATCAGCTTTTTCATGGTGTTGGTCATAGTTCAGTTCATCGATAATGAATAGCGTGATCAACATGCAACATGTGATTCCTATGGAAAGCCCGATAATGTTGATGAATGAGTAGAATTTGTGCTTTTGCAAATTCCGCACAGCCATTTTTAAATAATTCTTAATCATGAGTCTGGGGTTGTTGTTATTGATTGAGATAGTTTGAGTTTGTATTTTCTGGATGCCTTTTGTGGCTCCGAAGGACATGATGACTTGATCATAGGCATTTATAAAGCGAACCCCCTTAGACATTTTGGTTTCAACCAATGAACAGATATGGTCTATGAGTTCGTCATCGAGTTCGTTGTAGACGATGCCGCGATACCTGACATCTTTGATGATGTAGTCGATATGTTCTTCGGTGAGCGTCATCTAGGCTGGCGAAAGTTGTAAGACGGTATTCATCGTTTTGATAAAGGCAGCGAATTCTTTGACCTTTTGAGTTACCAGCGTATTGCCGGTTTCTGTCAAGGTGTAATACTTACGAACCCGTTTACCTAGTTTGACTTTTTCTGTAGTCAATAGTCCTTCTGCTTCCATTTTGTGAAGTGCAGGGTAAAGAGCTCCTTCGGTTAACATGATCGATTCCTCAGAGGTACTCTTTACTTTCTGAGTGATCTCATAGCCATACATTTTACCATTGTCTTGCAATAGTTTCAAGATGATGGTCTGTAATGTGCCTTTTAATAGTTCAGTAGAATGCATAAATCTTCAATACATAAGAATCCAATGTATGTAAAAGACGGCTGATTATTTAAAAGGTTGCTTGAAGAAGAAAAAAAATCTATACAGGAGAAATTATTTTCCTGAAATATAGTATGCATGCATACTATATTTTATATATTTGTTATCAAATTATTAACCTAGGCCAAGTACTCGATGGATGAATTGCCAGAATTTATTTTGTTCGAAGCAGGCTTTTGAGAATTAAACCCCACGAGTGGGTTAAATATAATATGAAAAGAGAAGAAACCATAGATTATAACATTAAAGCCTCATGGCATGCGATTTCGCGAATGTATAATCAGCAAGCCGTCAAAGAGGGCATTACTACTTCTATTGGATTTGTGTTAGTGAACATCCACTCAGAGTTTGGTACAGCAGCTACTAAAATAGCTCCGATGATGGGATTGGAATCTAGAAGCTTGACAAGGATGCTAAAAAGTATGGAGGAAAAAGGCTTGATATACAAGAAGCCCGATCTAACTGATAAGCGATCTGTACGTATTTTCTTAACAGAAAAAGGGCATAAGAAGAAGTTAGTGTCTGTAGGGACTGTTCTCAAATTTAATGAAAAAATGTATGAGACGATTGATTCTGAGAAGCTAAAAATCTTCTTTGAAGTCATTGGTAACATCAATGAGATTATAGATAATAATATTTACGAAAAATAACCCACTACTGAAATGACTAAAAGAAATATTAGAAAGGTGGCTGTACTCGGTTCGGGAATTATGGGTTCTCGAATAGCCTGTCACTTTGCCAATATCGGAGTAGAAGTACTGTTACTCGATATAGTTCCTCGCGAACTAAGCGATAAAGAGAAAGCTGCTGGATTGACTTTAGAAGATAAGTCGGTGCGCAACAGGATCGTCACAGAGGCATTCATAACCGCGACAATGGCCAAGCCTGCATCACTGTATAATAAGAAATTTGCTAGTAGAATATCACTTGGAAACTTCGAAGATGACATGGCCAAGATCAAAGACTTTGATTGGGTGATGGAAGTGGTGGTTGAGAATCTTGATATCAAAAAAATCGTATTCGAGCAAGTAGAGAAACATCGCAAGCCGGGTACGTTGATTACATCCAACACGTCAGGTATTCCTATTCACCTGATGTTGGAAGGTAGAAGTGAAGAATTCCAGAAAAATTTCTGTGGAACTCACTTTTTCAATCCTCCAAGATATTTGAAGTTATTGGAAATCATCCCTACACCTAAGACTGATCCTCAGATCACAGACTTCTTGATGCACTATGGAGATCGTTTCTTAGGAAAGACAACTGTGTTATGTAAAGATACGCCAGCATTTATCGCCAATCGCGTTGGGATTTATTCCATGCTTAAGGTGATTGATTCGATGATCAAGTTGGGCTTGAACATTGATGAGATTGATAAATTGACTGGTTCAGTAATAGGTCGCCCGAAGTCAGCTACCTTCCGTACTTCAGATGTGGTAGGTCTCGACACTTTGGTGAAAGTGTCTAACAATCTATATGCTGGATTACAAGATGATGAAGGAAGAGAAATGTTCAACCTTCCTGAAGTTGTAAATACCTTGATGGAGAAAAACTGGTTGGGAGATAAAACCAAACAGGGATTCTATAAGAAAACAAAAGACGAAAAAGGTAAAACTCAAATATTGACGCTCGACTTAGAGTCATTGGAGTACAAGCCTAAGGAAAGAGTGAAATTCGGGACATTGGAGGCTACTAAGCCTATTGAAAATGTGAAGGAACGCTTCAAGGTGTTGCTTGCCGGTAAAGATAAAGCAGGAGAGTTCTATAGAGATTCATTCTACGGAGTGTTTCAGTATGTCTCTAATAGGATTCCTGAGATTGCAGATGAGCTTTATAAAATTGATGATGCATTATGTGCTGGATTTGGCTGGGAAGTTGGACCATTCGAAACATGGGATCAAGTCAATTTGAAAAAGACTGTTTCCAAAATGGAGGAAGCTGGTTATAAACCAAATCAGTGGATTTATGACATGCTAGAAAGTGGTGCAGAGTCATTCTATAAAGTGGAAGGTGGTAAGCGCATGTATTACGATGCAGCATCAAAATCATACAAAGTCATTCCAGGTCAAGATGATTTTATTATTCTTGACAACCTGAGACAGAGCAATGTAGTCTGGTCGAATTCTGGAACAACAATTTTTGACTTGGGAGATGGCGTTTTAAATGTAGAGTTCCATACCAAAATGAATTCTCTTGGAGGAGAAGTTCTTGAAGGACTTAATAAAGCAATCACGATGGCCGAAGAAGGTTATCGAGGATTAGTAGTGGGAAATCAGGGAGCACAGTTCTCTGCTGGAGCTAACCTTGGTATCTTATTCATGTATGCCATTGAGCAAGAATATGATGAGGTCGAATTCATGATTCGCCATTTCCAAAATTCAATGATGCGCGTACGTTATTCGTCAGTACCAGTAGTTGTTGCTCCGCATGGACTGACACTTGGTGGTGGATGTGAAATGGCCATGCATGCTGATCAAGTTCAGGCGGCAGCGGAGACTTACATAGGACTCGTTGAAGTGGGTGTTGGTTTGATACCAGGTGGCGGTGGAACCAAGGAATTCGCTAAGCGTGTTTCTGATATGTATTCCACAGGAGACATTATCAGTAATGATCTACAAAATGCATTCATGAATATCGCTACGGCTAAAGTGGCCACTTCGGCTGAAGAGGCCAGGGAGATGAATATTCTCCGTCCTCAAGATAGGATATCAGTAAGCACAGCTCGACAAATAGCAGATGCCAAAGCAGCCGTGATTGAGCTAGCAGACGCTGGGTATGTGCAACAAGCTCAGGCTTCAAATATTACTGTACAAGGAAAAGGAGGTAAGGCAATGTTCTTGGCTGGAGTAAATGGCATGAGAGAGGGTAAGTATATCTCGGATCATGATTTTAAGATCGCAAGTAAGATCGCTCACGTAATGTGTGGAGGTGACCTATCATATCCTCAGCAAGTCACAGAGCAATATTTACTGGATTTGGAAAGAGAAGCATTCTTGTCGCTTTGTGCTGAGAAGAAGACACTAGAAAGAATTCAAAGCATTTTAACTAAAGGGAAGCCTTTAAGAAACTAGTATTTGATAAAAAGACACAAGTAGCAAGAAGTAAGTAGTAAGACAGCTTGCAATATGACATGATAGCTAACCACAAGGATTTAAATTCTCAAGACATCACTACACAGGTCTTGATACTTACTACTTGAATCTTTGTACTAAACATTTAAAAATGAACGCATATATAGTAGCAGGATACAGAACAGCAATTGCAAAAGCCAAGAAAGGTGGGCTTCGATTTACAAGACCAGATGATCTGGCATCAGATGTAATCAAGCACTTGGTTGGGACTATCAAGGATTTGGACCCAGCGAGGGTCGATGATGTAATAGTGGGTAACGCTATTCAGGAAGCCGAGCAAGGGATGCAAATGGGAAGAATGATCTCTCTCATGGCATTGGGGCAAGATGTCCCTGGGATGGTAATCAATAGATACTGTGGATCAGGACTTGAAGCAATTAGTATTGCATCAGCAAGAGTACATGCTGGAATGGCTGATTGTATCATTGCAGGTGGTACAGAATCGATGTCAATGTTACCAATGATGGGACATAAGGTGGCATTGAATTATAAAATTGCATCAGAAACGCCAGATTATTATACAAGTATGGGGCTAACAGCAGAGGCGGTTTCTCAAGAGTATAAGGTGTCAAGAGAAGACCAAGATGAGTTTGCTTACAAGTCACATATGAAGGCATTGTCTGCCATCAAGGAAGGTCGATTCAAAGAGGACATTGTTCCAATTAATGTGGAAGAAACATTTTTGGATGAGAACATGAAAATACAACGTAAAGAATATGTTGTAGATACTGACGAAGGGGTAAGGGCAAGTACTACCGTTGATGGATTAGGGAAATTACGTCCAGTATTCGCAATGGGAGGATCTGTGACTGCTGGTAACTCTTCACAAACTTCTGATGGAGCTGCTTTTGTGATGGTGATGTCTGAGCGAATGGTAAAAGAATTGAACTTAGAACCTATTGCCAGAATGGTAAGCTATGCAGTGGCAGGGGTTGATCCTAAGCTGATGGGTATCGGACCAGTAGCAGCTATTCCAAAAGCATTGGACTTGGCTGGACTTAAGCTAAACGATATTGATCAAATAGAATTGAACGAGGCATTCGCAGCACAATCACTAGCAGTTCTCAGAACGCTAGAAATTGATCAAGAAAAAGTGAATGTAAACGGAGGGGCGATTGCGCTTGGTCATCCACTAGGATGTACAGGAGCTAAACTGTCAGTCCAACTTTTCAATGAAATGAGAAGAAGAGAGCAGAAATACGGTATGGTTACTGCCTGTGTAGGTGGAGGTCAAGGAGTTGCCGGGATTTATGAGCTTTTGAAGTAGAATGATACTAGTATCAAGACATAAGACTTGAAGTAATAAGTATGCATAATTTTAAGGAGTTGAAAGTTTGGCAGAGATCAAGAGAGCTAGTAAAAGAAGCTTATTTGCTGATTTCTAATTTCCCAAGTGATGAAAAATTTGGGCTATCTTCTCAATTAAAAAGAGCTGCTGTTTCAATCCCATCCAATATAGCTGAAGGTGCTGGAAGAAATACGGGCCAGGATTTTTCACGCTTTCTTAATATTAGTTTAGGATCAGCGTATGAATTGGAAACTCAAATGATGCTAGCATTTGATTTGAATATGATTACAGAAGAACAATTAGAAAAAATAATTAATAATATAAGTGAAGTGCAAAAGATGATTCATGGATTAATAAAATCCCTACAATAGAGTCTTAATACTTTTGACTAACGACTAACAACTAATCACAATGGCAGAAAAACAATCAATAAAAGGAGGCGAATTCCTTATCAGAGAAACAGAAGCTCACGAAATATTCACTCCAGAAGATTTTACGGAAGAACAACGGATGATCGCTCAGACATGTAGTGATTTCTTAGCAACAGAAGTTTACCCTCACCTGGATGAGATAGACTCAATGAAGAATCCTGATATTATGCCGAGTCTGATGGATAAGGCTGGAGAATTGGGTCTATTGGGAACAGCAGTTCCTGAAGCACTTGGAGGTTTTGGGATGGACTTCAACACTTCAATGCTAGTGGCGGAAGTTTTAGGAGGAGGTCATTCTTTTGCAGTAGCACAAAGTGCACATACAGGGATTGGAACCTTGCCAATACTTTACTACGGTAGTGAGGATCAAAAGAAACAATACATTCCTAAGCTAGCTTCAGGGGAAAATAAAGCAGCTTATTGTTTAACAGAGCCAGATTCAGGATCAGATGCTAATTCGGGTAAAACGAAAGCAGTACTTTCTGACGATGGAAAACATTATTTGATCACTGGGCAAAAGATGTGGATCACCAATGGGGGGTTCGCAGATATCTTCATTGTCTTTGCTAAAATAGAAGATGACAAAAATCTCACGGCATTTATTGTGGAAAGAGGATTTGGTGGTATTACTATGAATGAGGAGGAGAAAAAGATGGGGATCAAGGGGTCTTCTACTCGTCAGATTTTCTTCAATGACTGTAAAGTGCCTGTTGAGAACTTACTGTCAGCTCGTGAAGATGGGTTTAAGATTGCTGTGAATATCTTGAATGTTGGAAGAATTAAGTTGGGAGTGGCGGCAGTCGGAGGATCAAAGATGATCGCCCACTCTGCGATTAACTATTCAAATGAGCGGAAACAATTTGGAACATCGATCTCGAATTTTGGTGCGATTAAGTTCAAAATAGCAACTATGGGAGTGAAGATATTTGCTTCTGAATCTGCTCACTACAGAGCTTCACAAAACATCGATGATGCTTATAATGCTTATATCGCAGAGGGAATTGCTCCTGGAGAATCTAGATTAAAATCTTTATATGACTTCGCTATCGAATGTGCAATTCTAAAAGTACATGGATCAGAAGTATTGGACTATACGGCAGATGAAGGCGTTCAGATCTATGGTGGAATGGGATTCTCAGCTGATGGACCTATGGATAGAGCATATCGTGATGCTAGGATCAACAGAATTTTTGAAGGAACGAACGAAATCAACCGTATGCTTTGTGTTGATATGTTGTTGAAGCGAGCCATGAAGGGCGAATTGGACTTGATGGGACCTGCTATGGCTGTTCAACAAGAGTTGATGTCTATTCCTGATTTTGGTGCAACAGAGGAAGAGTCCTTATTCTCAAAAGAGAAAAAACTATTAAGAAATTTGAAAAAGGCTGGATTGATGGTGTCTGGAGCTGCTGTTCAGAAATACATGGAGAAGCTCTCTGGTGAGCAAGAAGTGTTAATGAACTTAGCCGATATGTTGATTGAAGGCTATGTAGCGGAGTCTGTTTTACTAAGAGTTGAGAAGATGATATCCGTTAAGGGTGAGGAGGCTTGTGCTTTGGAGATAGATATGGTGAAGATCTATATGAACGAAGCCACGGAGAAGTGTGTATTGGCTGCGAAAGAAGCTATCTATGCGATCAGTGAAGGAGATACTCAACGTATGATGTTGATGGGTTTGAAGCGTTTCACTAAAATGGAACCTATAAATCTTAAGGATGCGCGTAGAAGAGTAGCTGATCACATGATCAAAGAGAATAAATATCCTTTTTAAGGATTATCATTACCTATACAAGAAGAAAGAGCTTCTCGATTTCGAGAAGCTCTTTCTGTTTGCCAAGTAGGGGGGTAACAAATACACTTAGAAAAAATCCTTATAATCAATGATTGGCAACAAGTCCTTGCGAAGTTTACTTAAAGACTTCGGTTCTTGGCCATATTGATATACCCTTTTGTCTTTGTATACAAAGTTAAACGAAGGTAAATCAGACATATTAGACTCATATTTATCTTCTAACTTAGACCAGCCAACTTCATTGATCATCGCTATGATTCTGGTGTATTCATCAGAAGAAAGTTTTTTACTTGCCGCACCTTCAATAGTAGTAAATTTCACACCAATGAAGTGGATAGTAGAATCTCTCATTATCTTTAATTCATAAACAGGGCATTCTCCCATGCAGCTTGTTGATTTCAAACTGAATAAAACATCAGCATCCACTGACTGGTTAGAGGAAGTGGCCTTGTCCTGTGTCTTACATGAAAAAGCAAAAAAGATAAATATAAGTACCGGAACATATCTTGACATTATGATTGAGTTTAGTATTGTTAGCTGTTTTTATCACTTTTTCTTACCCTAATCAAAGTTATCGATTTTATTTAAAATTCATGATCATCATATCTTCTATGTTTTTTTAGTGAAACACTCTGCTTCAATCGATGTGTTAATGTGATTTTCTTGGAATGTATAGTTACTTCCTTTATTGTCTTGATATTGAATAGGAAATTTAAAAAAAAGTTAAGACAATTTTTTTAAATTTGATAAGACATTCTCTTGAAAAAAACACCTGACTATGTATTTAGAGAGACACGAATGTTTTACACAATTAAAAATATAAGTATGAATAAAAATTTTACTAAAGTTGTCCTATTGATATGTTTGGGTGTGATTTACATCACTCAATCAAACGCTCAAGTATTTAGAAAAGTTGAGCCAGTAGTATGTCCTGTTGATCCAGTAGCACATGATACTTTTGTCGCTCCTCCTGAAGTGTTTTTGAATAAAATGCGAAAAAATGCACGGGGAGAACAAGCTAAAGGTGCTGCTGAAATTATTGTTACTTACAATGATTTTACTCCAGAGGCTCAAGATGCTTTTCAATTTGCTGTGGATATATGGGCTTCATTATTAGATTCACCAGTCCCCATTTATGTAAATGCCAATTATATAGAATTGGAATCAGGTGTTATTGGTTCCGCAGGTCCAACTTCGACTGTTGCAAACTTTGATGGAGCTCCTTTAAATAATACTTTTTATGCACTACCGCTGGCTGAAAAAATTGCGGGTAAAACACTAAACCCGAACGGTGATGCTGATATTAACGCAAGTTTTAGCAGCGTGTTTGATTTTTACTTTGGTACTGATGGTATGCCTCCGGCAGGACAAATTGATTTTGTCACCATTGTTCTTCATGAATTAGGTCATGGTTTAGGTTTTACCACTTCTAGAGGATTTGATGAAGATTCGAACGAAGGGTCATTTAATTTAGATGCATATAACAGTTATATTGAATTAGGGGATGGTACTTTGCTGAGTAGTCTTGCAAATCCAAGTACTGAAATTGGTGATGCATTTACTGGTGGTGATATTTTTTTTAATGCTCCTCTATCTGTGTTGGAACTTGGAGAGAGGCCTGAATTGTATGCTCCGACAACATTTGCTGGAGGGTCAAGTGTTGCCCACTTAGACGAAGCCACCTATCCCGCAGGTAACGTAAACTCGCTGATGTCTCCGCAAGTAGGAAACGGTGAGGCAATTCATGATCCAGGGATAGCTTTGGATATGTTTGCTGATATGGGATGGGTACATACTTACCTCTCCCACACCAATACAAATGAGTTCACTGAAAATACAGTAGATCCTTTTGCTATCAATCTAAGCGTGACAAGCGATACGACTATCAATATCCTTTTGCCTGTTCTGACTTATACATTTTCAGATTTTGACAATGCCGTTGAGCTAGCAATGATTGATTCTGGAGATGGTATTAACTATAGCGCGAATATTCCGAATCCAGGAATAACAGGTTCTATAATCTACTACATTACAGGAGTTCAAGATGGATTGGGGCGTGATTATTCTACCCCTGGTTCTGCTCCAGATAATTTCCACCAAATTAATATTATCGATTCAGCGACTAAAACAGTGCCATATCTTTCAGCTGATGGTGGATCTTTTGAAGTTAATCAAAGTGATTTTCTGGCAGTATCTCTTTCTGGAGATGATGTCGATTGGGAACTAGGCGTTCCAACAAACGCGTTGGATCAAACAGCCTCTGGCACTAATGTATGGAAAACCAAATTGGATGTTGATGTTGTCAGACCAACAGCCGTTACAGCCAGCGCCTTGATATCACCATATTTTGATTTATCTGATGATACACAAAATCATTCCTTGAGTTTTAGTTTTTCAATGGAGAGTGCATTTACCGATGATACTGGAATATTCACCACTGGACCTTATGGCTTTCATGTGCAGTACAGTACTGATGATAGTCAAACGTGGCAATTGTTAGGCGATATTAATGACCAACGTGGAAACAACTGGTATAATGTTAAGGAAACATCTGGAAATGTATTTCCTAATGAGTCGAATGCAGGATGGATCAAACACACTTTTGAAGTCAATGGGACCGATACCACTTTTGTTACAGAGGAAGTCTCATATAATATTAGCGATTTGACTGGAAATTCTAAAGTTAATTTTAGAGTAGTCTTTTATGTTAGCCCAAATTTCATTGATGCAGGTTATACAGCAGATGGAGTACTTATTGATGATTTTGAAATAAAGAAATCTAGTCCAACAGCAGAGTTTGCTTCACTTAACGCGGGAGTGTTATTCCCAGGAGCAGAAGTGGAATTTGAATATTTATCGACAGGAGCATCTAGTTATCTATGGGATTTTGGAGATGGTGGCACGTCAGATGTGGCCAATCCTAAACATATCTATTCAGCAGGGGGGTCATTTGACGTCACATTGACTATTACAAGTCCGGATGGTAATGCAAGCTTGACTAAAGAGAATTTGATAGGTGTGATTTCTCAAAAATCAGTACCATATTCAACAACAGATGGAGGAGATTTAGAAGGTGCTAATCAAGACTTTATAATTTTGAATGTTTCAGGAACAGGATTTGAACTTGGATCTAGTGCTGTAGCTGGAAAATCTGGAACAGCATCAGGATCTAACGCCCTTGTTACTGGGGCCGATGATGATCAGTATGCTAATAGATCAGAAGCATATATTTACATGCCGCAATTTGATTTCTCCATACTGGGCAGTTATGAGTTAAACTTTGCAGCAAATTATTCATTTGAAGAAGGCTGGGATGGATTCAACGTAGAATATTCATTGGATAACGGTACTACATGGGTAATACTAAACGCTACTCCAGAAGAAGGCTGGTATGATCAAGTTGCTGTAGAAAATAGCGATGGCTTTTGGAATGAGTTACCAATATTTACTGGAACGACAAATGATGTATTTGAAACAAAAACTACAGATGTGTCATTTTTGGCCAGTGAAGGATTTGTGTCATTTAGAGTGAAGTTTTTATCAGATGCAGCTGCTACAGATGTTGGGATGGTGATAGATGATTTTCAAATGATCGGCCCAGCAGGAGGCGAAGCAGTTGTAGACTTTAGTTTTGAAGGGAATACTGATTGTTCTGGACATAGCGTTGTATTTACCAATAATTCCACTGGTACGATCCAAGCGTTAGATTGGGATTTTGGAACGGGAGCAACACCGGCAACTGCTGAGGGTATCGGTCCACACACCGTTATATTCGAATCTAGTACTGCGATTACAAGTAAGATTACATTGACAGCAACAAGTTCTATAAGTGGCACTGTAGTTTCAGAACAAAGTATAGATACATCACCTAACTTTGATGCGGAGCCTTTTACTATAACTTCTGTGGAAGGGGAAACTGTACTTGTTGCCCCTGAAGGAGATCTCTTTCAATGGTTCGTTAATGGGGGTATTATTGATGGTGCGACTAGTCAAAATTTAACAGTAACACAATTTGGTAGTAACTATTCTGTTGAAGTTTTCAGAGGTGGTTGTTCCGCAGTATCAAGTGAGCAATCTGTTGTTTCGGGTATTGATGCAAAACTAGAAGAATTTGGAGTAGCTGTATTCCCTAATCCGGCTAAGTCTTCTGTAAATATTAGCATTGGTCGTCAAATCAAGAGTTATCTAACAATTAAGATGTTCAACTATAGTGGTAAGCAAATTTTCATCTATACAGTAAATGAAAGTATGGACTCTTATCAAAAAGCGATTGATTTAAGTGACCAAAAGGCCGGGTTATATCATATCGAATTGGTAATTGATGGAGAAAGGTTGTCAACTAAAATTTTAGTAGAATAACTTAAGGAGGTTTTAATTTAAATCCGCACCAGTATTAGGTGCGGATTTTTTTTATCAATGAGCCATATTCAATATATTGACTCAATACAAATGAAAAGATAGTCTTTAGAAAACCACTGAGAAGTGTGTGCTGGCTGCGAAAGTAGCTTCTATTCGATCAATGAAAGATATACACCACGTATGATGTTGATGGGCTTGAAGCGTTTCACAAAGATGGAACCTATTAATCTCAAGGATGCACGTAGAAGAGTGGCTGATCACATGATCAAAGAGAATAAGTATCCTTTTTAGGGAAAATTGACTTATTTCTAATCTGGTTTTTGAGAAAAGCAGATCAAATACAAAGAAGTCTTGGGGCATTAACCTCAAGACTTTTGTGTTTTAAAGGACTCTCAGTTTAGCGCAGACTTTATTTGTAAATATTCCTCTCCTAGTATTGAAAATTTAAGACTTACGAGCTTAACTTACTGTCCGGTTAAATGTAGCAGGTTCAGTTCGAATATTTAAGCTCATCAAGCACTAACACTTTTTAATCGGATAGGTTTTAAAAGAATGTATAAAAACATAAGTTCCAGATTTTCAATGCATCGTACTTTAAATAAAGATGGTACATATCCTTCCCAATTGAGCCTAAAAAAGCTATACATACTTATTATTGTTGTATTAGTCCAAGTAAACAATGCCAATGCACAATGTTTAACATCAAATGATAGCTTAATTTTTGATGAAGGTATTACTATTTCCGAAGCAAAGAGAGACGTATTTGGTAATCTTTACGTGGTAGGTGGTTTTACTGACACTGTCAATGTAGGCAATCTTACTTTTGTAGCAGACCCTCCTTATATTTCAGAAATAATTATCCTAAAATTTGATCAACAAAACACACTAGAATGGGGTATTGCTTCGGAATCCTCTAGTCATGCCCCAGGTGCATATCTCCAACTAATTGAATTTGATAGTAATAATAACCTTATTATTGGAGGAGCTTTCGCCCAAAAGTCATTGCAAATTGGATGTTTTGAGCTGTATAATGAGACTGATGACAGTTTTTTTGTCACTAAAATTAGCCCAATGGGGGATGTT
>JAWUWD010000137.1:0-18238 GCA_034112085.1 Cyclobacteriaceae bacterium | reverse complement strand
GGTCACAATAGAACCTTCAAAACGAACTGCGTAGGAGAGTAACCAAATATTTACAATAATTGGAAAGTACAATAAAGCACCCAAAGTCACAGTTCTAGGTATTAGTAACAAAACGGCTGCAACCACCTGTGCTATTCCAATGAATGTATAATAATAACCAGTGTGATGTAATGCTTCCAAATATGCACCCATTGGATGAATGTCTGATAATCCACTAGCGAACCTTTCACCTACAATTTTCACCAATCCTGAAACGATTAAAGCGTAAGCTAATGTTAAACGACAAAAGATTGAAAATAACCAATACCATCTATTTCCTTTGATTTTGAGATAGAATTGTTCGAGTGTTGGCATCAGGTTCATTTGATTGATGTTTCTTTAATTACGCACAACAATTCGCTATCAGCACCATAGTTACTAATATATATTGTCACTAAGACTAATCTAACTGATATTATATCACTTGGCAAATAATAATTAGCATTCAGTAAAAGCCTCCCTTTCAAACATGAAGGGGGAGAAGAGCTGCCTAAAAAATCAATTAAAACAATATTTGGGTAATCTAGCTTAGACCGATATTAATACTTTCTTCCCGTACCTCTACAGGACTTAAGCAATCTAGAGTATAGCCCTTATAGAATTGTCGCAATCGGATGGATGGGTTCTGTTTTTTGACAGTATCTAAGTGAATAGGCCCATATACTGTAGATGAACTGATTTTATTGATCAGCTACCGTTTTGAATTTCAAGGAGGTTTTATTCTTGTTGATGACCATAATACTTGACCAAATGACCCACCAGGCATCCACTACAAATGTGATTTTTTGTAGAAATGGAAGATAGTAGAAACCAATCTTAGTCTCGAAAATAAAGAACACAATTAAACTCAAGAGATAACATAGGTAGGCAAGTTGTTTCAACCCTCTGTTTTTATAATTATGGAGTTCTATAAAGAATGGAACCAGTGCAACAGTCCCTAACACACCGGTAATGGTAACGATAAGATCATGATGCGATGTATACATGAATATAAAGACAGTCATAGTCGCCATCCCAAAATAGGTTATCAATTTTGTGTTTCGATTCTCTACAGGGAATATTTTCGGCAAGATGTAGAAGAAACTGATCATGGTGAAACTCAAGATCAAATGTGAAATAATGGCCAAAGATCTTGCCTCGTTTGTCGTTCCGCTTTGAGTGATAGGCGTCATGACATCACAGAGGAAGTTATGGAAAAAGCTGTAGCCACTCGCCTGTGGAAGATTAATGGATCCTCCTGGATAACCAACCGCAGCGAATGTAAATACGATGAGATAGAGACCCATTCCGTATATTGGAATATAGGGTAGATATTTTGTGTTGAAATTGTTCATGTGTCTAGATCTAAACATCAGGAATTCAATATAGTTCTCATAAGTTTCAAATATTCAATTTTATATTATTGGCTATGAGGGCAAGATAAGCATTTCGTAGTATTGAGTCCAAATATAATATAGATTACAAAAGAGGCAAATTAGTAATTTTATCTAAACCGTTGAATTCACTAGACTTTTTCTTTATCATAAGTGGTGGTTATTCGTGTTTGAATAATTGAATTGATTCGTTTGTTGATTTGAGAAGTAAGACTCAAATATTCTTTGTACTCATCTAAGGTGAATAACCCAATGATTAAGCTTCGAAGATCCTTTTTAAGTTGTAGATCCGAATTTAGCACCTTATGTATGAAAGCTTGTCTTTTGTCTTTGCCAAATTCTTCAAAGTTCACCTTCTTGCGTGTTAAATAATGCGCAAAACAGCATAAAATAAGCTCATGTTGCAACTTAATGACAGGACGTAATACTGTGTTTTGAAATTTCTCTTCGACACTAATATTTTCTTTCTCTACTTGTGTTGGGATCACTGGTCGAATTTGTTGTTTCGGGTCGGACATTCTATTCTTCAATTTTGTTCCAAACTTTATCACTATTTACCCTAAAAGATCCTATATGTGTTTTTTTCCATGTATTAGGAGGAACGAGGGATAGGAAGTTTTCGCTTTTATTATCCTTTTCATATAGGTGGTAAGTCTCTCCAATGATAGGCTCAAATTCATATTTAGCGCTATATAGAAGCTCGTTGATCTTGTATTCATCAACTAGGGTCTCGTACTCTTCTTTTATTTTGTCAACTTTATTTTTTAGCACATGGTTAAAACTAGTGATTCCACTACTTTTCCACATAGGGAGATTACTAGCGCTTATGCTTGGGGCACCTACACTAGTTCCATAAGGTAATAGGCTAGCGTTATAGGATTGAGTTTCCTCCTCAAAGACGATGTTATCTGGTCGTTTTTTTTGCCTGAAATTAGGCAAGTCTTTTGTTCTGGCGTAAGGGTGATTAACCAATTTGGTTACGGATGAATATTGGTTCAACCCTGTAACACAGACACTTTGCGCCTTTTCAAAATCCAACTGCCCATCTTCTTCTAAATAGTCTTCTTTGACACCTACAAATTGAACTTCACCAATAATGAGGCGGCAATTATTGGCTTTTATTTCTATGTCTTCTATCAATTTTAACCCAATTTTGACATTACTTTCTGCAACAAAAGGAGATGAAAATTCTTTATTATATTCCTCTTTAAGATTGCAAGCAACGAATTCTGATTGGTTAGGCTCAAAGTTAGCAGAGGTGAAATGTGCTTGCTCTAAAAAGGATTTATGCACATGGTTTATTGTGAAACTGCTAGTTTCAATAATATTATTATATGTATCACGAGATGTAGTTATCGGCCTCATTATGAAGCCAATTCGGGCAGGCTCAGAGCTTATGTGAACAATTGAGTTGAAGATTCCTAAGTTGGCACGGCCGTCTTTTGATTTTGTACCAATTAAATGGACACCTTTGTATCCAGATACAGAGTTAATGAACTTTAATCTATATTTTGAATCCCACGAGGAAATTTCTTCTTTACTAATTATCATGAAATTTATTGTTTAAGTATTTTCAATTTAACTTAGACAAAGTTAACTGAAATTATGTTAATTGCTCTTTATTATAGAGTTGTTTATTCAAATTTGAGTTATTCTAATCTTAAATGGACTAGTATGAAATGGATGATCATTGTTTTAGGGATTGTGATAGTAGTTTTTTTTGCCTTTCAGTTATTTTGGAGAAAGTCCTTTGGTAAAATAGAAAACTATCCTTTCAAGGTGATCAAAGAGTTTGACGATATCAGTATTCGTAGATATGACGCTCGATTATTTGTCTCTGTGCAGCTTAGTTCAAGTAAATATGAGACCTCATCAAGAAAAGGATTTTCAATTTTAGCAGGTTATATTTTTGGGGATAATAGTAAAGGGGAGAAAATACCTATGACATCTCCTGTCAGTATCTCTTTAGAGGACAATATGACCATGATGTTCATGGTTCCCAGAGAGTATGAAAAAGAAGATATGCCCGGACCCAATGCTTCTGACATCAAGTTTCGAGAAGAACCTTCAAAACAAGTAGCTGTCATCTCATTTGTAGGTTGGGCTAACTCCCTCAAGATAGAGCAGTATAAAGATCAACTCATCCAATCCTTGAAAGAGAAGGGGATTGCTCACAATGGTAAGTTTCATTACTTAGGGTATAATCCTCCTTTTCAAGTTTTCAATCGAAATAATGAAATTATTGTAGAACTGAAATAGAGGAAAATACTCTGTTTTATCTGTTTTAATAATCTTTGTAGAAAAGTAGTTAGCTAATCAGTATTCTGATTGAAAAAGTCGTTTGCTTTGGGAAGTTTTAATAGGTTTTCTATAAGAGCGATGCAGTATGAATGAAGAAGCTTAACGTATATCAATTAGTCAATACTGTTTACTTGACCTCCAATTAAAACGCATGGATAATCAAATCGACAGTGGCTATAATGTACTTTATTATACATTTTTCTTTTTAATCATTTTTTGTAGAAATATATTATTTGGCAACGAGACTTCTTCTTCTTCTTTCGTTGTAAGTCTGACAAAGAACAATCCAATATCGTTTATCCTACCTTCCACTTCAAATTCCTTATCCATTATGGATATAGTATCATCCAATTTGACTGAATGATTAAAGAAAATTATTATCCCTGCTGTCAAGTTTGATAAGTGAGACCATTGTGCAAATAATGCTATACCTATCACTGTAAGTACTGAGGCCATAAACACGAACAATTCAGACTGTCCCACACCCCAAACTGTCAGAACAAAAATGATAGTGAGTGATGATATAACTACGTTAAAAATCTTTTTAATTATTTTCCCACGTGTTCTATGAAGAAGATTTTTGGTGACAGTTTTATTAATGAATGCTACGATTACTATTCGGATTAGAAAGAACACAATGATAGATATAGTGGTTTCTAATATTTTAATTTCTATTAAGTTCATTTTATCTTTATCTAATTATCAACAAAGCTAATATTCGACAAGAGGGAAGCGATAAACTTTCGAGTTTACTCTGTTTATAACTTTATACATTGTCTTGTTAATTTTTAAAACCCAGATGCAATAATAAATGGCTAATTAACAATTGTTGCTATTGTAATTGACTCTTTGTGAAGACTGGGGGATACTTTAAATATCAAATTTCTCACCAGTGAGTTTTTCTGACTCTTCCCATAATTTTATGGCAACATCTTCATTCTTAGAATTCGGTTTGGAATTAACCTTTGATGGTCTGCCTTTCATTCCTTTAAAACCTGCAGGGCCAAAATAATCTCCTCCGATAACATCATCTCCTAAAACTGCATAAAGCATTGGTAATGCTGCTTTATCTGGAGTATGAGTGAAAAATGGGAGCAAGGGGGTCATCAATACTTGCATAAGCTTAGGAATATTAGAAAATAGATTGGTATTCGATACTCCTGGATGTGCTGATACGGCTATAACTTTGCTACCCGCCTTATCCAATCTTCGCTGCAATTCATAGGCGAACATCAAACAAGCTAATTTGCTTTGGCTGTAAGCGTCCATTTTGGAATAATTTCTTTCAGCGTTTAAATTGTTGAAATCAATTTGGCCATTTTCGTGTGCAATGCTGCTTGTTGTAGCTATTCTAGCGCCTTCGGTTTTATTAAGCAAAGGCATTAATAAATTAGTAAGTAAAAAATGACTGAAATAATTCACGCCCATTTGACTTTCAAAACCATCTTCTGTTTTCACAAATGGAGGAACCATAATCCCCGCATTTTCAATCAAAAAATTTAATTGATTGTGTTTGTCAGAGAAAGATTTCACGAAGCTTCTGACACTCGCCAAGCTAGTAAGATTCAATTGCATGACTTCAATATCAGCAGATGGAATAGCATTAATAATTTCCAATTTGATAATCTCGGCCTTCTCTAAATTTCGGCAAGCCATAATCACTTTAACATCTTTCTTGGCTAAACCAATAGTGATTTCTTTACCAAGTCCAGAGTTGGCACCAGTGACTATCGCGACTTTTCCTTTTTGTGAATCTATCTTATTGATGTTAAAACTCATGTTCATGTCATTTTTTGTTCTTGAGATTATGATGTTCTAAATGTACGGATTGGCATTTGAAATTAGCTGACTTAACAGAAATCAAAAGAGAAGTTGTTGTGGTTTATTTCAATAAGTGTTTTTTTACAAGATCCTGAAAATCTATCTGCAATAATTGTTCAATTGACGTTAATTATGTCTAACTTTATTTAAATTTAGTTGTACAACATTATTAAGCATATGAAATTTTTCAAATATATAATTCTAACACTACTTACTATGTCTAGCTTTTTCTCAAAAACTAATGCCCAGGGAACACCTTCATTGTACGATATTGAATTCTCAATAGATTCTCTTGAAGGAGGTAAAATAGATTTTTCAAGCTTTAAAGGTAAAAAGATCCTATTTGTGAATGTGGCCTCTAAATGTGGTTTTACTCCTCAATACGGTGAACTGCAAGAATTACATGATCTTTATAAAGATAACTTAGTGGTGATAGGTTTACCATGTAATCAATTTGGTAAACAGGAGCCCGGGACTTCAGTAGAAATTGCCTCTTTTTGTGAAAGAAATTATGGAGTAAAGTTCTTAATCACAGAAAAAATTGATGTAAGTGGAGATAATCAGCACGACCTATATAAATGGCTAACTAAGAAGAGTGAGAATGGAAAAGTGGGCGCTTCTGTCAAGTGGAATTTTCAAAAATACTTAGTTGACGAAGAGGGTAGAATGTTGGATTACTTTATGTCTACCACGAAACCATTAAGTTCAAAAATCATAAATCTATTATAAAATATTCTCTATTTTTCGGCAATGAGATTATTAGAAGAATCAAAACTGAGTGGGCTGTTACTTTCTTCCAAGATAGTAATGGCACCACTTACTCGAAAAAGGTCAACGAAAGAGCATGTTCCTGTTCCTATAATGGCTGAATATTATGCTCAGCGTTCAAGTGCGGGGTTAATTATTGCTGAAGGGTCTTCACCTTCTCCTAACGGAGCTGGTTATGCAAATATGCCAGGATTATATAATGAGGAGCAGAAAGAAGCTTGGATACCGATTACAAAGGCCGTACATAAAAAAGGAGGGAAGATTTTTTTACAAGTAATGCATACGGGTCGTGTGGGACATTCAAATAATTTGGACCATGGGGCAGAAGTACTAGGACCTTCATCTATTCGACAAGAAGGAGAAATAAGTACTTATGATAACGATAAGCAGCCTTATACGGTTCCTAGAGCGATGACAATAGATGAGATAAAAACATCTATTGATGAGTTTAGAAGATGCTCAGAATTGGCAATTGAGGCTGGTTTTGATGGAGTAGAAATACATAGTGCTCATGGTTATCTTCCCAATCAGTTCCTTAACCAATCCAGTAACACACGTACAGATGAATATGGTGGAGAAATCAAGAATAGGATACGATTTCTATTAGAAGTTATTAAAAGTTCTTGTTCAGCCATTGGATCAGAGAAAGTAGCTTTACGTATTTCACCGTTTAGCTATGCTGACACTAAAGAAAACCCATCAGAACTATTTAGAGTGTACAACGCTTTGATTGAAGAACTCAATTCATTGGATTTGGCTTATTTGCATTTAAGTCACATGGGCGAGCCCTATCCCGAAAAATTCAAATTATGGAAAGAGTTGCGTTCTAATTATAATGGAACATTGATGCTTTGTGGTGACTTCACTAAGGAATCAGCAGAAAAAACACTACTAGATAATGAGGCAGATTTGATCGCTTTTGGACGTGATTTTATAGCTAATCCGGATTTAGTAGAACGCTTCAAAAATGAATGGCCTCTAGCTATTCGTGATCGTTCTAATTGGTATACTTTGGGTAATAAAGGGTTGACTGATTATCCATTTTTCAAAGAATTCAAAAACCAATAGATACCTTTACACGAAGGGTTTTCCAGAGAGTCTGTGAAAAATAAAAAGTTCTTTTAAATCAATTTCAGAGTACTAATTTCTTTAGAAACCTTAATTGATTATGTTTTGTGTATGTTATCTAAAGAGGGTCGTCTATAGTCATTTCTGGGATAATCTGACATTCTTATATTTTCTTTTTGTAATTCTGTCAAGGCATTTTTTGCAATCCATTTAGCTGATTTATTGTCATAATCTAAAATTTCATAAGCTATTTCTATTGCTTTTCTATTGAGGTCAATATTCCGTTTTCCTATATTCCTCAAAGCCCAGTTAACTGCTTTCTTGACATATAATCTTTCGTCACTTGCCTCCTGTTTTATTATGAGGAAAAATCGATCAAAGAGTTCGTTCTCTGACGTTTTATCTGCCATACAAAAAGAAGCCAAAGTCGCAAAACCTGCTCTTTTTTCAAATTCCGACTCTCTTTTAGTCCATTCCAATATTTTGGGAAGAGCAAATTCACTTTTTGAAAAAAGTCCCATACTGAAGCTGTCGCAAATTTCCCAATTCTCAAACGTCTTCACCCATCTTTCCATTAGTGGTTTAGTAACATCTTTAGGCCGGAACATTTTACTGCATAAAAGTCGCCCCTCATAAATTCCGCTATCAAAAAGTTGGAGGGCAAGTTCATTATTATGGCCAATCTCTTTGGCTATTATTTTCAACTCTTTATGATAAATCCCTAAAGAGTTGTTTGAAACTATTCCAAATTTTTTCTCTTTGAAAGTTACCTTTTCGGGATCTTTCAAATCATAAAGACCATCTATGATTTCTTTATAAGTCAATTGTTTTTATGAGTTTATGTCTATCACTTGGCTTATAAAGTATTCCTCTAGAAATAGTTCTTTGAATTCTGATTCTAAATCTTTGTCGTATTGCATGCGGTTTATATCCTTATAACTAAGGATGAGCACCAAGGATATTTCTAATGCCTTGACACATTATTACGAGCTTTTTTTCTTCTCAGTATTTTTACAATGCGGTTAATTACGATTTGTGATAAATTCCATTCGTACCCCTCAAAATCAGTTGTATTCATAAATTGAACAACAACAGTGTCTATGTCTTTATGATATTCTGCCAGGCTCTGATAGCCGGGAACCAGACCTCCATGTTCGTAGACGTAAATGGAGGAATAGATTTCCTGTTCTCCTTCATCAAATACGGAGCCATCGTTTAAAGCCCTCAAGAATATGCCCACATCGGCTGCTGTGGCAAATATTCCTTTATACTCAGTCTTTTGATCATCTTCATACCCTACATAATAGCCACTCATGACATCGTCAATATTTACTTCGCTAATTGAACTAAAAGTATTGTTTAGCCCGAGTGGAATCAAAATTTCCTCCTTGATATATTGGTGTCGGCTATAGCCCACTACCTTGTCTATGAGCTTCCGTAGCAATAAATAATTAGTGTTAGAATATCCATAATCTTCACCAGGTTCAAAGTTAGCAGGTAAATTAAGTGCTAATTCAAGGGTTTCTTCATGGCTTTCTGGTGGCTTTTCCCAATAGCCGTAATCGGTGTAGTTGGGAATGCCACTCCGGTGTTGAACCATCATTCGCAAAGTGATTTTATCGGCATTTTCAATCCTTCCTACCAATTCCGGAAAGTAATCAGCGAGCGTTTGATCCAAAGACAAGCGCTCGTCATTGACCAATTTGGTGATAGCAACAGCGACATATAACTTACTGATACTGCCAATATTGAATAAGGCTTGTGCGCGGGCAGGTGTTTTGTTTTTTCGGTCATGCCATCCAGCTGTATAAAATGCTGGTGGTTTTCCTTCTTCGTCTACGTAAACAATCATTCCATCAAATCCATAACCAATGGCTTCATCTACTTGTTCTTGAACTGTATCAGGTATTGGTACTATCCACGCCTTTACCAGAATCCATGGTACAAACAGCATGGAGATTGCGGTTCCAATAGCCAATGCTATTCTAACGATTCGTATTTTTTGTTTCTTAGTCATAATACGCTGCTTTTCCGGGAAGAGGTACTCTCATTAAATTGTTCTAGTAAGGATGAACTGTGCAATTTTTGTAATAGTTATTTCTGATAGGGTAGCAGTTGTAGTAATTATAAACTGAATATGTCTCTTCAGTAGTACTAGTTGGGTTTTTATTTAAAATACAGCGTTCTAGATACAAAGATCATGACTTACATCAACACTCCATTCTTAGATTCAATGACCGGAGGCAAATCAGTTTCACCAAGCATTTCTCTAAGATCAATTTCTATTACACGGAATAGTGACATCATAGGAATATCATTGGCCATTCCTTGAAAAGGATTTTCTGTATAATCTCCTACTATTTCCATCATTACATAAATCCAACCAATAAGAGCCGTAATCGGTATAGAAAGCCATAGGCCATATTCACCTATTTTCATTAGCTCAGGTATCATACTAAAGGGTAGGAGCATAATAAAAATGCCCACGAAGTATCTGCTCATATTGGCATATTGTGTCGTGGTAAAGGAAATTTCTTTATTCTTTCATTTTTCCCTTGATGGGTGTAAAAATTTTTCAAAAGATTCGCTAATTCCATATGACGGAAGTCCTCAATCAGTTCTTGTTCCCTAAGTTGTACTAAGTCGCGTGACTGCTCATTTATTATTTGTGTAGCAGTATTGGCGTATCCTATGAGTCTATCGTGCTCATCTGTTGGAAGAAAGTGCCTGAGTTCTGTTCTAGTGATATCATCATCTATTAAGCCAATTCCGAATTTTTCTTGATACATTTTGGCTTGCCGTGCCGTGTGACCACCTTGACTAATATGTTCCCAAGGTGCTGCAACCAATAGTTGGCTTCTGAGCGCATAAAGCCATCCAATATGCCTGTATATTAATCTTTTTTTTATCTTATGAATTTCAGCTTTTTCAATTTTATTATCTGTGAATAAATTGGTGATAAACCCATCGATCATCATACCACAAGAACGGCTGTCATTAACTATTCCGCCCCATATTTTACGGGCTTCCCACATACGGTCATAGGCTTGGTTGTTTTTAAAACCAACATAAAAGGCTACTGCTGTACCTACAAAGGAAACGGGTAGCCAAGGAATATTTATATTAATAATTTTGAAATAATAGAGTGTTGTGATTGCCCCCATTAGTGCTAAAAGCCACAGGATGTGGTGAGCCGTCCATTTTATTAGTTTACCAACACTAATTCCTTTAGTTACTATCATGTTATCATAAATTTTTTATTACCAATTATGAGTCACTGTTTTATTTCTGATGACAGTCTTTCCTCAATCTCAAATTGTTGCTACAGCCATTGCTATGAGTAATTTTATTTTTGGTAGGCTCCAGAAGAATAAGTCAATTCATAACTGTGGGTATATATCTCGAACACAATTCCAAAAGGGTCTTCAACATAGACCATTTTAAAAGGTTTTTCATCAGGATAATACTCTCTTATAGGCATCCGTTGTTTCCCTCCATGTTCTACTATTTTATTTGTCAAAGCTTCAATATTAGGGTCTTGAACACAAAAGTGAAAAAGACCAGTATTGAAAGGGTTGAATGTCGGAGCTTCTTTGATTCCATGTGAAAATGAAAATAACTCAATCCCAATGCCATCAGAAGTAGACATGTGCGCAATTTCGAATTCTTCCCAATCCTCCCCAAAGACATCAATACACATTTGTCCAATGGCCGTATCTCTCTCTTTTGTAACTACAGATGGTGGCATAATCACATACCAGCCCATGACTTCTTGATAAAAATCGACTGCTTTATTTATGTCTGGTACTGTAATCCCTATATGTGAAAATGATCTTGGATATTTGGCTTCTTTCATGATAGTATAGTTTAAATGTATAAACGGTACCGTATAAAGTTAGTGAACGATATTGAATTGACTGTACCTATTTTCAGGTAGTTTTTATACTTTGCTAAGTAGATAAATGATCACTCTGAAGCTAATATCATTTGATGATCTCTTGTAAATATCCACCCAATAGATCTTCCAGATTCTCATGGTCCTGCAGTTGATCGTATTGTACATCCTGAGAATAAAGTTGTTCTCGTTGTGATTCTGATAGCTTAATATTGAAAACCAACTCTTTGTAAGCTTCATCCAAAAGTCCAGTGGGATTAACAATAAGTAAAGAACTAGAAACAATATTGGCAGTAGCTACCGCCCTGATTTCGTTTAGCACATGAATAATCTCAGGGGCAAATATTCCAAATGAGGCTTGGTAAAACTCTGCTAAACCACCATTTGTTACTGTTTGATTTAGTTTTACTATCACATAAACCATTTTTTCAGGATCAGTCAATCCCTGAACAACCTGGTACCACTGCGACCAACTTTCACTGTTAAAGTTAGCGTCTTCCAGTTGTTGATCTGCCGAACTATATAGCCGACTAATCAAAGCTCTATTCGAAATATTCTCCATTATCATCTCATTACTTACTACTTCCAGATATGGTATGTGCCATATCATTTGCTACCAAATGTTTATGCTACTGATATTATTCCTCAATCGAAAAGATACCATCTTGCCAGACTAGTTCCAAACAGTTAGATTCAACACAATAACGAATGTTTTTCCCCTTTTGAGGCAAGGTGTACTTTGTGTCAAAGCCATCACCTTCTATATAATTAATGGGTTGAAGTGATTTTAAGGAGTCAATTTGAGGGACTATTTCTTTACTATCTATTGAAACATAGGATTGACTTTCTTTATCATATGATTCGAATGAAATACTTCCATCACAGAACATAGTGCAACAGTTCATTTCATGGGCAATTAAGATGCCTCCATCACTTTTATTCCAATAGACCATGGATTGTTTGCATTCTTCTACTACTATAGTTTGTAGCCTTTCAAATTCGATATAACCGTTCTTGGTATCCAGAAGGTGAATTTTAATAATTGATTTTTCTTCATACTTCGCTTTCAAGTCATTTTCCAATGCTTGGAAGCGATCATCATTATTGAACCTTAGTAGACTGTTCAATTTAAATAGATCGTTTTGCACATAATGTTTTTCAATACCCTTTAGCTCATCAATAATCGGCTGATACTTCATTTTGTCAAAGTCTCGGCTTATAAATTCACCTTGAGATACTTCAATCATCTCTTCTTGAGAATAGTTAGCGCCATTATTCACATTATTCAAAGCCATTTTTTTGAGAACTTCCTCTTTATCCTGTACTGATAATAACGGTCTTGACGTTGTTTCATCCACCATTTTTTTTGTGTAAATAGGTCGCAGAATTACGAAGTCGTCATAGGTGAAGTAAATGTAATCATATGGCCCCATGTCTAGATTACCGCTATCATTTGATGAAATTCTGAGAACAACTTGTCCATTAATGTCTATAAGTAGGGGAGACACCAAGAAGTTACCTTCTTCAAGAATGGCTATTGAAAGAGTAATTGGAAAAGGGGAGGTGTTTGTTTCGTAAATGATGGTTCCAACTTCAAGATCAATTTCATCAACTACCCGAAGGTATTTTGTAGACATTCCTCCTCCTTCAATATTTTCCAAAGCATCAGGTGAGACTGTGATTGCCTGGCTTTCATATTGAGCCGATAATTTTCTGTTTGGATATAACCGTCCCAAAACGTTGTTGTAAAATACCACTATCAAATCTTCAGTAATAACTTGCGAGTGGTCTTCGGATGAAGAAGGGGTGATGCCCCTGTCAGTGCCAGCAACGTCATCATCACTCACAATACGCTCACTTTTAGCAGTAGTACCTTCTTTTGTTTGTTGACAAGAATCAAGAACCAATACAAAATTTAGAAAGAAAATGAACTGTAGTAATCTCATATATACCTTTTTAAGAAGTATTTTTAATATATCCGATACACTTTGAATGGAGGGAGTTGGGAATTTTACATTCCTAATTATTAAACCCCTATGCTATATTAAATGTACACACTTTGAAACTATCTATGTCTGCTTATGAGCCGTATTTATTGTTTCAAGTAGTGATTAATATCTCACTTTAGTAAAAATAATTACTATTATAGAACTCAACTACTTCCCGGACTTTCCTTAATTGTCCTTCCTGAATTTGTTCTTTGAGGTCTGGACAACTTGAAAAATAATTTATCAAAACCTTTCTCTTTAATCCTAGTAGTCCCTGCGTGGCCCTGATAAAAAAGGAATCTTCCTCTTTTTTTAGAAGATCCATCCATAATGAGGAAGACTCTCCTTGTTCCCACCATTCTAATTCGTAATGACTAAGCTTTCCTTTACTTATGGCTTTTAAAAAATACTTTTCTCCATTTTGTTGATCAATATCATATTTGTGATTTGAAAATATAATTTTTAGTGATGATTGAGATAACCAAAAACCCTCATAAATGTCATTATTCATTCGGAATGCAGAAACATCAGACCTTTTATGTTTTTTCAGTTTACCGTAAATATCAGCTAATCTGATTTTTTTATAAAACTTAGGATTCACCCCACTTTGATCAATGTGCTTGACATTGCCATTTAAAGTATCGCCAGAATTTAGAACTAGACAATCTAATGTTTCTTGCGAAAACAATATTGGTTGCGCAGATAGTAATAGGGCAGTAGTGAAGGTGAAAAAAATAATGTTAATTTTCATAATTCTACTTAATGTTGATTACGGTTGAACATCTAATTTTAAGCATTCTACTTGTTAGTAACTTATTTTGCCGCGAGATGGATAACCATTATTTAGGATGGGTCAGTATGAATACTAGAATCTAGATTAGATGCTCACATTTGTATTTTAGTTGTTAATCCAATCGGTATGATGGAATTTATTCATTTCGTCATCATTTCTTTGATAGGTATGAGCACCAAAATAGTCACGTTGTGCTTGTATTAAATTTGCGGAAGAATTGGCTACTGAAAGACTGTTCAAAAAGTTAATTGACTCACTTAAGTTTGGAATCGCAACCTCGTTTAAAACACATTCTGAAACCACTTTTTTAGCACTCGGTTTCAAAGCGTTAATTCTATGAATTATTTCCTTATTGAATAATAAATTATCTGATGCCTTGAAAATTGCAACCAATTCAATCATAAGGTCGGATCTTATGATACATCCATTTGTCCAAATCCTTGATAATTCGCTTAAATTCAAGCCCCAATTATGCTTCTTGGATGCTTCTTGAATCAATTTAAATCCCTGATAATGATTCATTAATCTCGCAAACTGATACGCTTTTAAAATGCCTTCAATATTAATATTCAAACTAGGATTATGAGCTGCGGCAAAATTCTTATTTGCCTCCATGCGTTCTTCTTTATAAAACGAAGTGTAACGAGCAAATAATGCTGTGGCTATCATAGTACTTGGCACTCCTAATTGAGCAGTGGCTATGGCAGTCCAGTTTCCTGTACCTTTATTCCCTGCTTTATCCATTATTTTGTTCACTAACCAATCATCGCCTTCCTTTTTTCTTAAAATATTAATGGTAATTTCTAGTAAATAACTATTGGCAATTTCTTTCCAATCTTCTAAAACATTGGCTATTTGGTCAGGGTTTTTACCCATTGATTTGAGTATAGTGAATACTTCTGCTAGTAGTTGCATTTCGACATACTCAATTCCATTATGCACCATTTTTACGAAATGACCACTCCCTTCTGTACCTATCCATGTACAACAAGGCAAGTTATTGATATCTTTAGCTGCTATCGCTTCCAAAAAAGGCTGAATTTCTTTATAAGTCTCTTTATCACATCCAGGCATTATTGAAGGTCCTTTCAATGCTCCTTCTTCCCCTCCTGAAACACCTGTCCCTACAAAGCGGATATTTTTGGATTCTAAATATTCAAACCTCTCTTTGGTTTTTTTATAGTTCGAATTACCTCCATCTATTAAAATATCACCATTCTCTAAAAATGGTAAAAGATCTTCAATAACAGAATCTACTATTTTACCAGCATTCACCATGAGCATGATCTTTCTTGGCTTTTGCAAAGAGTTCACAAAAGGCTCTATACGATCAAATGGATTAGCAGAAGACAATTCTTCAAAATCATTCTTGAAGTTTTTGGCAACATCTACTTCTTGTCCATCAACGTGTCTGTTATATAGGGAAATATCAATACCTCTACTTGCTAGATTTCTGGCTAGACTTTTACCCATAACCCCTAAACCAAAGAGTCCGAATGCTGATTTTTCTAACAATTGCTTATTTATCAATTCCACTATATTTTTTTGTGTTAAACTTCTTCCTATTTTAATTGTATTCTTAGGCTCTTCTAAAATACCAAATTGACCATCTAATAATTCAGAACTCAAGAAATGACCTTCACTCGTATTTATTCTTTCTTTAATCTGTTCATAAGAAACATTAAGGAAAACTCATTTTTAATTACACCGAATATTAGCATTTAAAATTCACGATAACATTCTTTTAAGACTTAAGAAACAATAATACAGACCTCTTTTTTCAATTATTGCACATCGCAATTAGGCTAATCCATTCTAGTCATCTAAGGTTTCCCTTTTAACATTTTTAATAAATCCGCTTCTAGATGGTAGTCATCACCATCAAAAAAAGGATGTTGATTGCCAGACAATAGTTTTCAATCGTGCTTTTATCACGACCAAAACCCCATTATAAACATAATGTTTGCTTCGGTTTTAATCAAAATTATCAGGTGCCAAATCTAAGCGCTCAAATATATCTTTTTGACATGTCAAAAGGAAAAAAATCTTAGAGAGTTATCAGAATTGTAGGGTTGAAGAGTAATAGAGAATTTGTAAATAATATTTACAGAAAAGAAATAATCAATTTAACAATCAGTTAGCTTGTAATAATTCCAATTAAGTAAAACCTCCAACTCATAAGAGTAGGGGTACCAAACATAACAACAAACAATTTTTAAATAATTGTACCTAGATCGTTCCTGATAATGGATTACGAGTAAAACTTATGGTTGACACTAATATTCAGATCAATAGATAAGTGCCTCTACTTTTTTCATAGTCTGAATAAATCCCTGTAAGGGTTGTACATCTGGGATGTTTCTGTGCGAGGCTCTAACTAAGGAATTGATCTTTACGATTTCACTTTCATAGGACTGCTCAAGGATCCCTAATTCATGAAGGGTGTCTACCACAAATTTATTCTCACGTAAAACATGGTAACGGAATACTTTTATGCCGTTGTTGGCTGCCAGAATATTCAGAATTGAAAATAGGATGGCGCCAAGCCCCATACGTTGATATTCATCTATTACGGTGATCGCTACTTCGGCTGTTGTTGGTTCATCCTTCATACACACTATACGTCCAACAGCGATACCTTTAGCCTCTGTTCCTGATGTATCAATGATAATCCAAGCGATGTGGTTCACGCCATCTACTTCGGTAAAATACTTTAGTTGATTGACAGATATGTCTTTCTGGGGAGCAAAAAAACGTAGATATCGGGATTGCACAGATAGTTTGTTAAATGCTTCTAGAAACTTCTCTTTGTCTGCGGCCTCAATTGGTCGGGCAACAAATTTATTATTGCCTGAGTCAAAATTGAAAGAATGAGGTCGAGCCATTATATAAATACCTTTAAAATACTAACTAACTGCTAAATGAATCACTACCAATAATTGGCAATAGACTCATGGTGTGTGTCATTATCAAATCTAATCTAGCCGATTTATGCTCACTTAGCTAATAATAATGACCATAAAATAAAAGGCCCCAACTCATAAGAGAAGGGGCGCCAAACATAACAACAAACAATTTTTAAATAATCGTACTTAGACCGATCTTGATATTGGTTTGAGAGCAGGATTCTATACCATCCAGGATGTAGTTGGCTATAAAATCACCGACTCGGTCCGTACCATATCCTCCTTGTGTAGAAATATCTTCTGTTACCATTCCATTGATTAGTGATGACTTAACGGCTTGTCTTACATCAGTAGCCTCCTCTACTAGACCTAAGTGATCTAGTAACATGGCTGCTGAAAGAATAGTCGCCAATGGATTGGCTATGTTTTGACCAGTAGCTTGTGGGTAAGATCCGTGAATCGGTTCGAACATCGCAGTTTTATCACCAACAGATGCGGAAGGCAGTAGTCCCATAGATCCGCTTATCACACTCGCTTCATCAGAAATGATATCGCCAAACATGTTCTCAGTAAGGACTACGTCAAATTGCTTTGGGTTTTGGATCATCTGCATGGCAGCATTATCCACAAACATACATTCTAAGGTGATTTCAGGATATTCAGAGGCTATTTTAGTGACGCGCTCTCTCCAAAGCCTAGAAGTCTCCAGCACATTGGCTTTATCTATGAGCATCAGTTTCTTTTTCCTGTTCTGAGCCGCTTTGAAAGCAAGATGCGTGATCCGGTCGATTTCATGACTGGTATAGGTACAATGATCGTAGGCGCCATCTTTTGTTCTACCTTTTTCACCGAAGTAGATGCCGCCAGTAAGCTCACGGTACACCACAAAATCTACTCCTGCGATTCTATCGGCTTTCAAGGGAGACATATGTATCAGACTATCATAAGCCGATACAGGCCTTATGTTAGCATATAGTCCTAGCGTTTTCCTAAGTCTCAGCAAGCCTTGCTCAGGGCGTATTTTTGCAGAGGGATCATTGTCATACTTTGGGTGACCGATCTCTCCAAATAGGAAAGCATCTGATTGCTTACAAATCGCCAGTGTATCATCGGGTAGGGGATTGCCTGTTTTGTCAATAGCGATAGCCCCTACATCACCGTAGGCATATTCGAATTGATGATCATATTTTTCTGCGATGGCATCTAATACTTTTCTGCCTTCTGCAACTACTTCAGGACCCACTCCATCTCCTGGAAGCATTCCTATTTTTTTGTGTACACCCATT
>JAWUWD010000136.1:0-25814 GCA_034112085.1 Cyclobacteriaceae bacterium | reverse complement strand
GCCACCCCAACTGGCAAAGCCATAGAAGCGAAGATGAAAGAAAAAGCTAAGTATTGTTAAAACACAAAACTGTAGAATAAAATAGAAGGTTGTACAACATGTTTATGAGTAATAGTGGTTTGGGAGCTAATATGAACCGCTATTACTTTTTAATAAGTATATTACGTTTAGAAAGGCAAGTGTATTTAGACATAGAATAAGACATCAATAACATATAACTAAAAAATATCATGGGAAAAGGTAAAGACGCAAAGAAAAACGTTAAAAAAGAAGCAACTAAGACTCCGAAAGAAAAAAAGGCAGAAAAGAAACTAAAGAAAGCTTAAGTCTTTTGTAGAATTCCTAAACGGCATTAAAATGACCGTTTAGGAAAAACATTTATTATCATCTCAAATCATGGAGCTCTTATATAAGAGGATATTGTAGTTCGTGATGGCTATGATAATGACAGATTATTCTTCGGTTGTACAGCTAAATAGTAGAATTTCAGAATATTTTATTAAGTCTGACAACTAAATCTAAAAACAGAATATAGTGCATTTTACACAGTTGCTGTAGTTATTTTTTTTCGCAAAGATATTTAGTAAGAATTTCACCTCCTTTTAGTCAAAAATAACTAGTTCTTCTCTTTATGATTTTTATCTCTTTGATTTTTATATTTAATTTCTATTTCAGGTAATTCTTTTATGTATTCTTCGGGATTCCACGTGATGTTAAACATCGAGAGATATTCTTTTAAAGGTTGAAGCCCAATTTCTTTCCGTCTTTTATCCATATTTATTGGATCTATTAATGGAAGGACATATGATATATTTGTTTCTAAGTCAACCCCGATTTGTGTTCCATAAATTTGTTTTTCTCCTTTTCCAATCGCTACTCTATCTTCTAAAGATCCCAAATGACTAGCTTCTGCATTTCCTTTTGCAAATGCTTCTCTCATCAATGGTAAATATTTTCTTTGAGTTTCTGAATCTGCATGTTGAATTACTAAAAACACAGTAGTTATACCTTTGTCACCAATAACGTCTTTCCCTAACCATCCTCTTGTATCAATAATTTTCTTAACTTTTATTAAATTAATTGAGTCCATTTTTTCATCTGCTTAAAACTTGCTTTAGTTTCATCAGATTCTCTCCCTTTTTCAGACATCAAATCTATGTATGCCTTTCTATACTTTTGGTCATCTTCAAAAACCTCATCTAAAAGGGTTGTCAATTCTTTATCTAAATTGACCTCAAGCTCTTTTTTATTTTTATTTATGATATTCAATAATTCTTCCCAACGCTTATCATTATGCAAAGAGTTGAAATTTATATCATCCTTGACTTTAGTTATATTACTTAGCCCGTAATGTTTAGTAGCTCTTGCTAAATTAAATAAGTGAAAAAAAGCAGTCTTTTGGTCTCCAGACAAAATATAAGCCTTAGCAAAATTATATTTATCATCTAAACCCCCTTTCCCTCCAAACACATCAAATGCTTCTTTATATTTTTCTGCAGCATTTTCATATTCTCCTTGTTTAAACAAGTCTTCCGCATCGTTAATAAGGTGACTATAATTTTGTATTCCTGCTTGTCCGTAAGAAATGCTGGCTAAGGAAATAGTCATTAAAGTAATTAAAATCTGCGCTTTCATAAAAAAATACATTTGTTTCACGATGATATAAGTCCTTATCATTTATAATAGTTAATGAATGCTAAGGCCTGTTAAATACGACTGAGTTCTCAGGATAATTAAGAAGTAAACAACCTATCAATGAATGGGCTTCATTGGTTATTATACTATAGCACGACTAGGAAAGTCCGCGATTATTAATGAATTTAAACAACAGTATAACTTTGAGCGTGTAAGAGGTCTATTTTTTTTTCTAATAGCAAGACGTTAAACTCATTTTCAAAAAAACTTTACACCTCGCTGTAACATCTGAATAAGTCAGTCGTCTCCCTTGTAGATATGAGCATAGAAGAATTCAAACAGGACATACTTCCCCAGAAAAATAAACTCTATCGGTTTGCATATCGACTGGTAGCAGATGAGGAAGAAGCAAAGGACATTGTACAAGAGACAATGATTAGGGCTTGGAAGAATCAAGCTGTATTGGACGAAGTAGATAACAAAGAAGCTTGGTGTATGCGCGTAACTAAGAACATGGCACTTGATAAATTGAAATCCAAAAGACACCAGACAACTGATGGTTTCAAAGAAGGTTTTGATGTGCAGGATCAGAAAGAGGCGCACCCAGGAAAGTTGACAGAACTGAAAGATATGATGACAACCATCAAAAATTTTATTAAGCAGCTGCCTGAGAAACAACAGCAAGTCGTACAGCTCAGAGATATCGAAGGGCTGTCATACAAAGAGATCGGTGACGCATTAGGAATCGACCTTAATCAAGTAAAAGTAAACCTCTTTAGAGCTAGAAAATCTCTAAAGGAAAACATTATAAACGTCAATGCATATGGACTCTAAACATATAGAACATCTGCTTGAGAAATACTGGGCATGTGAAACCAGTATTGAAGAAGAAATCGAAATAAAGAACTTCTTCAATCAGGAAGAAATCCCTGAGCACTTGCTACCACATGCGCCACTATTTAAGTATTTGAAAGAAGAAAGTAGTAATCCAACATTGGATGCATCTTTTGACCAAGAGATACTTCAAGCATTGGAACCAAACAAGGCAGGAAAGCAAGTCACTATGAAAACTTGGTACGAACCTTATCTAAAAGTAGCAGCCGTATTGGTCATCTTGGTAGTGGCATCATTTGCCTTGACAAGATTTCTGAATCAGCAAAAAGAGCAAGTGCTACTCGCTGATACTTATCAAAGTCCAGAAGATGCATTCGAAGAAACTAAAAGAGCCTTGCTTCTGATCTCCAAGAATATTGGGAAAGGCAGAAAACAGACACAAAAAATTGTCAATTTTCATCAGGCAGAACAAAAAATAAAGAATAACAACAACGAATTGTAAGACATAAAAACACTCATAAAATGAAAAAGTCACTAATCATAATTGGAATTATATTCGCATCCATCACCGCCCAGGCGCAAGATGATGCTATCAGCAGATTTTTTGAAAAATATCAAGATGACGAAGACTTCACTCAAGTGAATATCACTAGTAGAATGTTTGGATTATTCACAGATATGGAAGTTAATGATGATGAAGATCAAGAAGTACTCGATGCCATCAGCAAAATCTCTGGACTCAAGATCCTGGTAAAAGATAATGCAACTAATGGCAAAGCACTCTATAAAGAAGCATTCTCTAAACTGCCTAAAGCAGAATTTGATGAATTGATGTCTATCAGAGATGGAGACACTGATATGAAATTCATGATCAAAGAAAAAGGAAACATCATCTCAGAACTGCTGATGATCGGTGGTGGAGATAACGAATTCTATATCATGAGCATAGTGGGTGATATTGACCTCAAGCAAATTTCAAAGCTATCAAGCAAAATGAATATTGATGGCCTCCAAAACCTTGAAAAACTAAAAGGGAATTAATATTAGCTCTTAGAGGCTAGATCTCAGAATCTACACACCAAACACCATAAACCAAGTACAAAATTTTAAACTCAGAACACTTAACAAACTCAAAATGAAAAAGACAACAACATTACTCGCAGCACTAGTATTAGTATCAACATTTGCCATCGGACAGAGCAAATCAGTAGAATCATTCAAGAATAAATACAAGGATGATCGTGACGCAACAGTAGTTACCCTGCAGGGCAACATCTTTAAGCTCATCGGAAGTATAGCTGACTACTCAGACGATGAAGATGCACAAGCACTATCCAAAATGGCTGATGGCATCAAATCGATGCAGATCCTATCATTGCCTAAATACGAAACTGGTCTTGAAGAAGAAGAGATCAAGGCACTCAAGGCTAGTATTCAGAAAGAATCTTACGAGGAATTGATGAATATGAAAGAAGGCAGAGAGACAGTAGTGATTTACTCTCAAGGTAACGAAGATGAAGTACGCAATATGCTGGTATTGGTCGAAGAGAAAAACGAATTCGTATTGATCAATATTGATGGTGTGTTGAAAATGAAAGATTTGGCTTATATCGCTAGCCACAGAGACAACTGGAAATAATCTAACACCTACCATCACGTCTCAATTACTAACATCCATTTGAAGAAATGGATGTTAGTTTTTATTCACTCAGGTCTTACGATCACCGCTGAACCTGATTCATCACTTTGTATTTGAAAAAATCGTTACTTTTAATATTCTTAATCAAATCAATTATGCGAAATTTCATATTCATACTACTCATCCTTGCCAGCCCATTGGCATCTTTCGGACAGAGCGAAACTATACAGAAATGGCATAAAAAATATGACGATGCCTTTGTCATGTTTTTCTATAAAAGCACACTCAATATGCTCAACATACAGGATAGTAAAGAGTTTGAAGAGTTGATCAAAGACATAGATAAAATGAAACTCTTGAGAATAGACAAAGAGAAATTTTCATTCTCAAAAGAACAATACAAAGAACTAGTAAGTGACTACAGAGGTGAGGACTTTGAAGAACTCATGACACTCAAGCAAAAGGAGATGAAAATCAATGCCTATATCAAAGAAGATGGTGGAGACACCGAAGGGATTGTTGTTTTACTCAATGAGGCGTCTAACCTTATTATCCTTGACATCAAAGGAAGCGTGCCTCTTGCCAAAATAGCAGAACTAGCGAAGTATGCAGAGAATTTTTCAAAATCAAATATCAGTTTCGACTAAATCACAATCAATTGGAAGCAGTATTAGCAATTAATAACCTGACCAAGAATTATGGTCGTGTACAAGCAGTTAAAAACTTAACACTTAGCATTAATAAAGGAGAGGTCTTTGGAATACTCGGACCCAATGGCAGTGGTAAAACAACCACCTTGGGGATGATTCTAGATGTGATTAATAAAACCAGTGGAGACTTCCAATGGTTCGGACAGTCTGGCTCTAGTGATGTGAGAAAGAAAATTGGTGCTATTTTGGAAACGCCAATTTTCTACCCTTATTTGACTGCTTCGAAAAATCTTAAAATAGTTGCTCAGATTAAAGAAGTTTCCGAAGAAAACATTGATAAGGTTCTTGACAAAGTTGGTCTATTGGAGAGGAAAGACGACAAATTCAGAACATATTCACTTGGAATGAAACAGAGACTTTCTATTGCCTCTGCCCTACTATGTGATCCTGAAGTCATGATACTTGATGAACCAACCAATGGTCTAGACCCTCAAGGTATTGCAGATATACGTGATTTGATCATTAGTATCGCCAGAGATGGCAAGACCATAATATTGGCAAGTCACTTGCTCGATGAAGTCCAGAAAGTGTGCACACACTTTGCGGTATTACAACGAGGAATATTGATCCATAATGGACTAGTAGAAGACGTCTCCAAAGGAGAAGAAATCGTGGAAGTCAATGCTGATGTAGAACTCGAAGAGGTCCTGAAAGCATTCGAAGGAATGAAAAAAATGCGTTTTGAAAACAATCGTTGGGAAGTGAGCCTTCATGATGGTCACAATAGTACAACACTTAATAAGTACTTATCAGATCAAAATGTCACTGCCAATTATCTTCTTCCTAAAAAGAAGAGTCTGGAAAGAAAGTTTTTAGAAATTTTGGAAGAAGCTAACTCTTAAGAATTCAACATGATCAGATTATTAAAAATAGATCTATTAAAACTCGTTAACTACAATACCTTTTGGGTGATGAGTGGATTATATGCATTGCTCATCTTGTCTATCCCGACATCTGTCATGGAATTTCTCAGATGGCTCAATAAAAAAGGGGCGGAAGTATTTGACGGAAACATAGACCTTATGAAGGTACCGGTATTACACTTCCCGGATATCTGGCATAACATTACTTACGTTTTCATTTACCTCAAAGTATTTCTGGCCATCTTAATTATCATTACGGTGTCTAATGAGTTTTCCTATAAGACTATTCGCCAAAATGTAATCGATGGACTCAGTCGCTTCGACTTCATCAAGTCAAAGCTCTTGACGATACTCGTATTATGCCTAGGATCTACTTCTTTGGTTTTCTTGACAGGAATATTTACAGGATTGATATATACTCCTGAATATACAATGGGTGATGTGTTTTATGGAATAGAATTCCTTTTTGCTTACTTCTTGGACATATTAGCCTACAGCATTTTTGCCTTTTTATTAACAGTGTTGGTCAAGAGATCTGGGCTCACCATTGCTCTTCTTGCACTATCGATGCCCATAGAATATACGATCACTGCAAATTTACCATCAGCATTAAGTGGTATTATTCAATATTTCCCGCTTCACGCCATTAATAATTTGGTCACCATTCCATTTACCAAATATGCGTTTATGGAAATACAAGAGAATGTGAGCATGACGTTTGTCGGAGTAGTAATGATTTACATCGTATTATTCATCTATGCGATATATGCAAAACTTCAAAAAAGCGACATCTAGTAACTACCTAATTATCAGCTAGAAACATTGATTATTGGTAATTAATGCTAATTTTAATATTTAGTATTAATTACCAATAATTTTATGAAAAGGTTCGGTTTCCTACTTTGTTTCCTATTTACTTGTGTACAGTTGGCACAAGCCAACGACATCAACGACAGTCTTTATAATGTGCTAGACACTGCTAGAGCAGAGGTAAGAGTCAACACACTCAATGAGTTATCGAAAACACTCATCAACAGTGATCCTCAAAAAGCACTAGATCATACCCGCGAGGCACTAGATCTGTCTATCAAGCTTAACTATAAGAGAGGAATAGCTTCATGTTACAACAATCTTGGCGTGCTGTACAAAAATCAAGGAATTTTCGATAAGGCACTTGACTACTATATAAAGTCACTAGAGATCAACGAACTAATTCAAAACACTAATAATATTGCCCTGACCAAAGCCAATATTGGAAATATCTATTCCTTAAAAAAGGATCATAATAAAGCAATTGAATATTTTACTGATGCCTATCTTATTCTGAAAGACGCTGACGAAAAACATCTACTGATTGGTGTTCTTAACAACATGGGCAATGCCTACCTTGCTATGGGAAATCAGGATAATGCGCTCAAATATTTCACTCAGGCGGTTGATTTATATGAAGAATTAGGTCAGAAAAGTGAAGCATTTGACCCGCTCAATAGTCTTGGAAATATCTATTTCTATCGTGGAGAATTCGACAAAGCCATAGACTACTATTCGTTATCATTGCTCATTGAGAAAGAGAAGAATAATAAATTTGGCCAAGCTTATGCTCACAACAATATCGGAGTTGCATATCACAATAAAAAATCATACGCTGAAGCTGAAAGACATGAGAATTTGGCTCTAAATCTCGCTCATGAAATCAATGCCCAAACCTTACTAAAGGATATCTATAAAGCATTGTCAGAAACCTACTATGAGCAAAACAGAGTAAATGAAGCCTATCAAGCTAGACTACTATATGATCAAACTAAAGACCTCTTATATAACGAAGAAAGTAGTCGCAAATTAGCTAGAATTGAAGTTGCCTTTGAACTTCAGCAGCATGAAAAAGAAATAGAAATAGCCAAGAAAGAAAATGCCATTTCTCAGCTTGAGGATAAGAACAATAAGACTTACATTTTGGTGTTTATAATGGGATCTATGCTGCTCCTTGCTTCGTTATTCATCTTTATCTCATTGAGAAAAAAAAGAAAGAAATAGAACTTGACTATAATAACGAGAATAGCCCTAGCATCTTTTCTATGGTTTAGTATTAATCCAGCTTTAGGGCAAATCGAGATTTATCGACCAAAAATGTTGGTTAAAAATCAACCTGTATTTAAAAGCTTCACCTTTGAAAATGTTATTCCTTTTCAAAAGGAGAAACTACTAGAGCAATCTTATCAACATAGCTATCATCGTATCCAAGGTTTTCCGATACCCATTGCCAATAGAAAAGGGCTATTAATCTCTCTTGGAGTTGGATTTGCTAGTGATCAGTATGACGACCAGCGACCACAAGAGATTGAATCTAGCAATGACGTAATCTGGTTTCAGTTTTTCAATACAGGTAGCATTGGTAAAGATTATTATTGGCGATCACTATCTGCTTGGGGTAGCTATGCCTCCAGGATTGATTTCAAAGACAAGAATACTCATAAGTTTTCTCAGATAATTCAGTTTGGCAGAAAGTGGAAACCTAATTTATCAACAGGCATTGGCATACTCTACTTGACGAACTTCGGTGACTCACAGCTCGTCCCACTAGCTCACATCATCTACAGTAAAGATAAATGGGTACTAGATGCATTGATCCCCATAGATGTCAGCGCAAGATATCTTTATTCAGAAAACGTTCACTTCACTATTCAGAACAAGCTCCAATCTCGAAGTTATTGGTATAACACAGAAGCCCTGAAACTCAATACCAATGAACTATCTATTAATGCTGAAATCAGATTATCTGGTGTTTTATGGACAGAGTTAGGAATAGGTCAATCGTACAGCCGTAAACTCAGCTGGCAAGTTGAAGACCAGCTAGAGGAGATCGGAAGCATATCCAATCCACTATTGATCAAGTTAGGTCTGTTTATTCGGTTTCCCGATAAAGACTAAACTAGAAGAAAAGAAAGGTCATCAACACTCGTAAAAGTCTTAATATCAACACCCTGCTCAAATACCTTGACAATATCAGTCCCAACTAATCGTACTTGATCATCGATCACTTCGATTAAGTTACCTTCTGGAACACCTACCACCCTCATGTTGGGATTAATTGCTATAAACTCGTTGATTCTATCTTTTCTGGTCTCACCTCCATGATTGGGTAAAGTAGCCTCTGTATAATGTGGATTGATCTGGAAAGGAATCAAATTGAGTGCTTCAAATGAAGGCGGTTCAATGATTGGCATATCGTTGGTAGTTCTGATACTTGGTCCAGCGATATTGCTCCCTGCACTCCATCCCATGAATGGCATACCTCCTGCAACACGACCCTGGATCGCCCCTAATAAATCATTTTCATATAACAAGTTGAGCAAGGCAAAAGTATTGCCCCCACCGACTGCAACTACCTCTGCATTTTCAATGGCCTTTTGAGGATCATCAGTAGTTTGAATCCCTCTAAGCCCGTATCCCATTTCTTGAAAAGGCGCTGCTACCTTTGAAGTATATTCATCATAACTAAATCCTACTCCAGCGTAAGGTATAAACAATACTTCTTTGACATTTTCTCCTAAAAATGATTTGATGGCAGGTTGAGGATATTCAAGATATGTCTCACCATAGTTGGTCGAGTTACTGAGCAATAATAATCTAGGCATAAATATTATTTAGAACTGATTATTATCATACCAAATGACACCACCATCAGCCAAAATTTATATGGATTCAATGCAGGAATTGAAATGGTTCCGATATGAATCAATACCATAACTATTACTATAATCACGGCTACTAGCTTGATTAAATTTCTTGTCTTATTATTCATTTTCTATTTTATTCAGGTTTATATAGATCACCCAAAAGGGCGATAATTTTATTCACTCTTTTATTGAGTTCTTCCTCATTTTTATCACTATCAATGTGAACTTTCTCTCCATCGTCCATTTTCATAAAGGCTTTATAAAGAATATCTTTTGACTCGTACCTCTTACCACCATGAGAAGAATATCCAGTACTCTCTTTCACCTGATTTACATAAATCTTATCAACAAAATCAAAGTTCTCAGGGCTTCCTAATTTTACAGATAATAGCCATGTATGTTGAGTATATGTTTTATTGGTGAGGTTAATTTCCAATCGGTAATGTGTTGTAATCAGAATTGAACCGATCAAGATCAACGCTGCGCCTAACAGCACCGCCATAAGATTGAAATTGACAGCGATTGTACTCACTATCCGAAGTAATCCGAAGATTATGATGATATATCCTCCTATACGGAAACTTAAAGGGAGATAAGGCTCTTGTTTGATATCAATCATATGTAGTAAATATAGATCAATCCTATTTATATCCAATATCAAAATTATTACCTTCGTAAAAATCATAATCAATGGCTCAAATAGGTTCGAACATCAACTATGCAAAAGAACTTCTCGAAAGGGGAGAATTAGTTGCTATCCCTACCGAGACCGTCTACGGGCTTGCTGCCAACGCCTTCGATGTGAATGCGATCACCAAGGTCTTTACTACCAAAGAACGTCCGAGCTTTGACCCGTTGATCGTACATACAGATTCGTTAGATAAAATCACTGGTTTTGTAGAAAACATTCCTGACCAAGCGTTACAACTTGCCCAAGAATTTTGGCCAGGACCGCTAACTCTTCTTCTGAAGAAGAAAAGTACTATCCCTGACCTGGTAACTTCTGGATTGGACACAGTAGCTGTAAGAATCCCAAGACATCCTTTGACTAAATTACTACTAGAGACATTGAACTTCCCGCTAGCTGCTCCTAGTGCAAATCCATTTGGATATATCAGTCCTACTACTGCACAGCATGTAAATGACCAATTGGGCTCGAAAGTACAATATATTTTGGATGGTGGCGCTTGTACTGTAGGGGTAGAATCTACCATCATTGGGTTCGAAAATGATATGCCAGTCGTTTACCGATTAGGTGGAATGGGCATAGAGGAGATAGAAAAAATGGTAGGTAAAACTAAACTCATGCCTCACTCCTCTTCTAATCCTACAGCACCAGGTATGCTCAAAAGTCACTATTCACCAAAAAAAGAGCTGATATTGGGAGATATTCCTTCTCTATTAGAAAAATATAAAGGAGAAGAACTCGCAGTATTGGCATTTCAGAAAACATACACAAAGTCAGTACATTATTACCACTTGTCTTCAAGCGGGGATCTCAACGAAGCTGCCCAAAATTTATTTGGCAAACTAAGAACATTGGATAGCTTGCCAGTGGATAAAATCATTGCTGAACTCGTTCCTGACATAGGACTAGGGAAAGCCATCAACGACAGACTAAAACGCGCTGCAGCGCAATAAACTTATACTTTTTAAACAATCTTATGCAAACAATCGATCAAATCAACTTCAACGGAAAACGCGCATTGGTTCGCGTTGACTTCAATGTGCCACTTAATGACAAATTCGAGATCACTGATGATACTCGAATTAGAGCTGCAGAATCAACTATCAATAAAATATTGAGCGAAGGTGGTAGTGTAGTATTGATGTCGCATCTAGGAAGACCTAAAAATGGACCCGAAGATCAATTCTCATTGAAGCACTTGGTAGATGACTTGTCTAAACGATTTGGTACAGATGTAAAATTTGCAGAAGACTGCATTGGTACTTCTACAATGGAATTGTCTGCAAACCTCAATGCCGGTGAGATCTTACTTCTAGAAAACTTAAGGTTCTACAAAGAAGAGACAAAAGGAGATACCTACTTTGCCAAGCAACTTTCGAGTCATGGAGATATCTATATCAATGATGCTTTTGGTACTGCTCATAGAGCGCATGCTTCTACTTCGGTCATTGCACAATACTTTGACACAAAGGGCTGTGGATATGTGATGGCAGCCGAACTAGATAATGCCAAGAAAGTACTAGAACAATCAGAAAGACCTTTTACCGCCATCATGGGAGGCGCTAAGATCTCTGATAAAATCATGATCATCGAGCAGCTTCTTGACAAAGTGGATAACCTCATTATCGGTGGTGGCATGTCTTATACATTCTTCAAAGCTATGGGCGGGAAAATTGGTAATTCATTAGTTGAAGAAGAGAAGTTGGACTTGGCTAAAAGATTGATCACAAAAGCGAAGGAAAAAGGAGTAAATCTAGAATTGCCTATCGACTCAATCATCGCAGATGATTTCAACAATCGAGCAAATACAGAAATAGCCATGAATAACAATATTCCAGACGGGTGGATGGGATTAGATATCGGCCCACAGGCAAAAGAAGTGTTTGCCAAGATCATCGAAGAATCTAAAACGATACTATGGAATGGCCCTATGGGTGTCTTCGAAATGCCAAACTTCGCGCAAGGTACTATCCGAGTGGCTGAAGCAGTGGTAGAAGCTACAGAAAATGGAGGGTTCTCACTGATAGGTGGTGGTGACTCTGCTGCGGCAATCAATATTCTTGGGTATGGAGAGAAAGTATCTTATGTATCCACAGGTGGCGGAGCATTGTTAGAATATATGGAAGGGAAAGTATTACCTGGAGTTGCGGCTCTTGAAGGCTAGTAGAGACTCGACTATCACCATCTTTACAGTCATGGATTTCTCAGATTTCAATATCCGGAATCTCTGACTGTAAGATTACTTTTAGTTTATTACCAATTGTCCATGAAGAAACTAGTCGGTATTTGTATTCTGTGTACTGTGAATTATTTAGGATATTCTCAAAGCATAAGTACATATATACCACCAGGAACCGTCCATCTATATGACAACATTTTCATTGACAAAACTGAATTAGCCAATATTCATTGGTTGGAATTCCTTCATTATCTCAAAACTGATTCTACACTGCAAGTCATTAATGCCGCCATTCCTGACACCACCATTTTCATCAAAAATGCTAAGGATTCCGTTAATTATAAGTTATATCTCACTCATCCAAGTTTCAGGTATTCTCCAGTAGTTAATCTTAGCTATCAGCAGGCCGTCAACTATGGGCAATGGAGATCCGAGGCTGTTGAAATGAATGTGAACGAATTCCCCTTGGGATTTGGATTGAGGGCAAATGAGAGAATAAAAGTAAATTATCGATTACCTACTGAAAAGGAATGGGAATTTGCTGCAGCTGATGGAACGGATATCTCACAATATAAATATGGCGTAAAAGAACCTGAGACACCATTTAAAGAGAAGTTAAAACCCAAGAAAGCCTATTCGGCAGCTTATTCAGATACAATAACTTATAAGGACTTTAAAAAGGCGTTTAACAAACACAAAAACTCTAAAGACCTCATTTTTAATGTAATCAAGTCGTATCATGATTTATTTGATTACGGCAATCACTTCCCTGTCAATATTAATGGAGAAGAAAATTTCACTAATAGTAGAGGTATTATTCACCTAATCGGTAATGTCTCCGAAATGATAAGTCAGAAAGGAATAGCAAAAGGAGGATCATATTTAGATCATATCGACAGTGTCTCAATCAAGTCTCGATGGTCCTATGACAAGCCATCAATGATTTTAGGAGTGAGATATGTTTGCGAATTGGAAATCATAGAAATTGAAGAGTAAATGACCAAATCAGAAAAAGTACAAGATATCATCAATACACTGGAGGAACTGTACCCAGAAACTCCAGTCCCATTAGATCATAAGGATTCGTATACCTTGTTGATTGCCGTATTGCTCTCAGCACAATGTACGGATGCACGTGTCAATAAGGTCACTCCCATCCTTTTCTCAAAAGCTGATAGTCCATTTCAGATGATCAAATTAACGGTGGACGAAATCAGAGCTATCATCAGGCCATGTGGACTATCACCGAAAAAGTCAAAAGCTATTTTCGACTTGTCACACATTTTGATTAATAAATATAATGGAGAGGTACCTCAAAGTTTTGAGGCTTTAGAAGAACTTCCAGGAGTTGGTCATAAGACAGCCTCAGTGGTGATGGCGCAGGCTTTTGGTGTACCTGCATTCCCCGTAGATACACACATCCATCGATTGGGCTATCGATGGGGACTGACCAATGGAAAGAATGTTGTACAAACGGAAAAAGACTTCAAAAGGCTAACGCCTAAGCACCTTTGGAACAAACTTCATTTGCAAATCATCTTCTATGGTCGAGAATATTGTCAAGCGAGAGGTCATGACATCCCAAACTGCCCTATTTGTAGCAAGTATCTCAGGAAGAGTCTTACTTGATAATAAATACTATTTCACTTTTTAAGCCATTTCGCAGAGCAAAGGAAAAATCCTCACCAATTAGCGAATATGATCAAGCTAATATAACTGGCAAAATCCGTAGCAGGGATAACTAAAAAATTATTATTTTTCTTATTCAGAATTCACTTTAGTGTAGATTTGCACCAATGAATAAAGATTTGCGCATCATATACATGGGAACGCCTGAGTTTGCTGTTCCACCTCTAGAAATATTGGTCAATAATGGTTACAATATAGTAGCTGTGATCACAGCCCCAGACAAACCAAAAGGAAGAGGCCAACAACTGAGTACTTCGCCTGTCAAAGATGTCGCAGTAGCTAATAACATCCCTTTGCTTCAGCCAACTAATCTGAAGAATCCAGAGTTCATCGAAGAATTGAGAAGTTACAAAGCCAATCTACAAATTGTCGTGGCTTTCAGAATGCTGCCAGAAGTGGTTTGGGACATGCCAGAGATCGGAACTTTCAACTTGCATGGTTCATTGCTCCCCCAGTATCGAGGTGCTGCCCCTATCAACTGGGCAATCATCAATGGCGAGAAGGAAACAGGTGTCACTACCTTTTTCCTGAAACATCAAATCGATACGGGCAATGTCATATTTCAAGAAAAAGAGCCTATATCAAAGGATGATAATGTGGGTTCTGTATATGCCAGATTGATGGTAAATGGCGCCCATCTTGTTTTAAAAACAGTGAAGGCTATTAAAGCGGGTGATTATCCTCAACTTCCACAAGATGAGACCGTATTTATCAATCATGCACCTAAGATCTTCAAAGAGACCTGTGAGATCAATTGGCAGCAACCTTCAACCAAAATTTACAACTTCATCCGTGGACTCTCACCATATCCTGCAGCTTGGACGATGCTCAATGAGAAATCATGCAAAGTATTCAAAACAAGCATCACTACTAAAAACCTAACCCCAGGAGTTATTGATACTGATAATAAGTCCTATTTACATTTAGGAACTGAAGACTTTGCACTGTCCATTGAAGACCTGCAAATCCAAGGAAAGAAACGCATGGATATTGGATCTTTCTTAAGAGGAAATAAAATATAGATCAGTTATTCAGTTTTGGATTAAGCCTGTTTGACTGAACCAATGATTAACTTCTAACTGACCAACTGAATAGCTGTTAATCAAAATACCCACTTCAATAAAGTCAGGCTAACCAATAGGAGAATTAGTATTGAGATTATATTCAATACTACTCCGGCCTTAATCATATCTTTCATTCGGATAAATCCACTTGAAAAGACCACCGCATTTGGTGGCGTTGAGATCGGCATCATGAATGCACAGCTAGCAGCCATAGTGACTGGTGCGGCCAAGTAAAGTGGGTTAATCCCCATACCATCTGCTATACCCAGCACTACAGGTATCATAATAGTAGTTAGTGCTACATTGCTCATTATTTCTGTCATGAACAACATTATAGTTGTCAGAAGTCCTATCACGATCCAAATTGCTACCCCATCGTTTTCTGAAGCCGCTGCGGCTAACAAATTAACAATTCCAGAAATCTCCATTCCCCTGGCTAGGCAGAGTCCACCTCCAAATAGAATCAATATGCCCCAAGGAAGTTCTTTCATAGCTGACCAATTCATCAGTAGTACCCCTTTCTTATTGATAGGTACACAGAACATCGCAATTCCACCCATCATGGCAGTAATCGTATCACTAAGCAATGGCTCGCCAATTATTGCATTGATTTGTTTTTTGAAGATCCATCCTAGTGCTGTTAGTCCAAAAATTATGGCAACCAGCTTTTGTTCTCTTGTCCAACTCCCCAACTTTTCTAATTCTCCCGCCAGCAATTGATCTGCCCCTTCAATTGCACCAAGCTTATTTGGATATAATACTTTAACCAATAAGAAATAAGTAATCGTGATCAATACCAATACTACCGGCACACCAACTAACATCCAATCAAAGAAATCGATTCCTTGACCATAAAAAGATTCCATATATCCTACTAATACTACGTTTGGCGGAGTGCCGATAATTGTTCCCATTCCACCAATATTTGCTGAATAGGCTATGCCAAGGAGTAACCCCAACTTGAACTTATCAAAACCCTGAGATCCATTCCCTTCCTGCAATAAATCCACTACAGAAATAGCAATAGGCAGCATCATAACTGCTGTAGCTGTATTACTAATCCACATGCTCAAAGCGGCCGTAGCAATCATAAATCCAAGAATTATTCCATTGCCATTTGTTCCTGTAATCCTTATAAGATTGAGAGCTATCCGCTTATGGAGATTATGCTTCTCCATTGCCAGAGCCAGCATAAATCCTCCCATAAATAAAAAAATGATCGGGCTACCGTAAGGAGCTGTGGCAGTCTTCACATCAAATACACCTGTCAAAGGAAATAATACCAAAGGAAGCATTGCCGTAATAGGTATTGGTACGGCCTCAGTGACCCACCATGCGATCATCCATGAAGCTATGGCTACCACTCTCCAGGCATTCTCTTCTAGGTACATTTCAGGATGAAACACCATTACTAAACCAAAAAGCATTGGCCCTAGTACCAAGAATAAGTGTTTGGAAGAAAAATTATTCATAGAGTTGATAGTTGGTCAGTTGTCTTCTGTTGAATTATGTGAATAACTGGAAAACAATAACGGAAAATAGAACAACAAACTATCAACGATCAACTGAATAACATTTTAGTATCTTTGGCCGGAATTTATAATAATATTGCTTTATGATTATTTCAATGATAGCCGCAGTAGCGGAAAATGGTGTTATCGGCAAGGACAATGATCTCGTATGGAATTTGCCAGATGATATGCGATACTTTGTCGAAAAAACAAGGGGACGACACGTCATTATGGGACGTAAGAACTTCGAATCTATTCCTGAAAAATTTAGACCCTTACCGAACAGGCCAAATATTATCCTTAGTCGAAACACTGCGTACCATGCAGATGGATGTACCACAGTAGACAATCTATCCGCTGCGCTAAATATTGCCAAAGAAAGTGAAGAGTATGAAGCATTTATCATTGGGGGAGCACAAATCTACCAAATGGGACTTGAATATGCTGACCGGATGTACATCACTGAAGTAAAAGGAAGCTTTGAAGGAGACACCTTCTTTCCAGAATTTGACAAATCTATTTGGAAAGAAACGAGCCGTATATCTCACGAAAAAGATGAAAGACATGACTTTGCTTTTGACTTTGTGACTTATGAAAAAGTGTGATTGAGGGTTGATTCACATTTTCAACCTATTGATGTTATTTCGTGACTTTAGCAAAGAACTCTTTATCATAGAAAAAGACAAAATCATAGAAAAAGACAAAAGTCTTAATTGTGATAAAAATCCCTTCGGGGTGACTTTAAAATTAATAAATTACAAAATGCCTAAACTTCAAAACAAAGTAATCTGGCTCACCGGAGCATCCTCAGGAATCGGAGAAGCACTAGCTTATGAATTGGCAAATAAAGGTGCCAAGCTTATCCTCTCTGCGCGTAGAAAGCAAGAACTAGAACGTGTGAAGAACAATTGCACAAAGAACACGCAGCAATATATCAAAATAGTCCCAATGGACTTAAGTAACTCAGAAGATTTAGCGCTTCATACTGACAGGGCACTTCAATGTTTTGGGAGAGTAGACATACTGATAAACAATGGAGGAATTAGTCAACGATCTTTGGCGAAGGATACAATCCTAGAAGTAGATAGACGATTGATGGAAGTGAATTATTTTGCTCCCGTACAGCTCACAAAGCTCCTGCTAGCACCTATGATTGCCTCAGGTTTTGGACACATTGTCAACATCACTAGTCTGGTTGGTAAATTTGGCACTCCATATAGGTCTGGATATGCAGCTTCCAAACATGCCGTTCATGGATTTTTCGATAGTCTGCGAGCAGAACTATTCGATAGCCATATCAAAATCACCAATATTTGTCCAGGGTTCGTTCATACAAGTGTATCGATCAATGCACTCACTGAAGATGCCAATACTCTAAATGAGATGGATCCTGCACAAGCGAAAGGTATGGATCCTGCGCTATTTGCCATAAAAGCAGTAAAGGTCATTGAGCAGCAAAAACAAGAAGCCTATATTGGCGGAAAGGAAACTATTGGCGTATTCGTTAAACGGTTCTTTCCATCGTTATTTGCTAGAATAATAAGACGTTTAGCTGTGAGATAAAGACTCAAGTAGAGATAATGTGATTTATCGATAACAACTGAGCGGTAGATTGCGGTTATGTATCGATTCAATCTATTCCAGGAATAGCTTCACTTAAAATAATTACACAATTATAACAAAAGAGGGCAGCCCTTCGGCTGCCCTACTAGTTATAGCTGTTAACCATCAGCTATAACAACCTAACTACAAGCATGTATTTATTGTCGTTGATTAGTAACTTCAGCATTGATGAACATGATAGCTGCAGCTATACACATACCGATAACACTTCCCATTAAAAATCCCATTTCTATAGGTGACCAAGTATTGGAATTTGCTTCAAATGTTGACGTAAAAGAACCTATTTTGGCTCCCAATCCACCACCGAGCATCATTCCGATTATTAGTGTTCTGAGCTTTTTCATTTCTGTTATTTTTATGGGTAAAGAAGAATGATAGTATAATAAAATGGTCTTTCTATTATGACAATGGACTCGATTGATCAAAGGAAAACCTTGTAAGAATGACTAAGTCATTAGATATATGAGTGTTAATAAAATACCTAGCTAGATTCTGATCTTCATTAGTCTTTTTCATTATTATTAACATGTTTTCTTTTTTCTTGACACAAATATAGTTTGGCCTTTTCATAAATTTTTATTTAATTATTTTATGTTATACATTAACTTTAGTTTATGCATAATATCAGCTATGGATATTCCTTCGTGTTATTGAAGAATTGGGTAATCAATGGAATTAGTGTCGAATGAAACCGCTAAACAAGCGTAATTGGGAATTGGACTTATAGCCGTGAATAATATGTATAGGCAGATCAATCTGCCAAAGGACTGCCAATGATCAATAAATGGATCGTGTACACTCGAGCGAAGTAGCTCACTACTGCTCAATAAGCGTTAGTGAAGTTAATTGAAGAGAAAAAAGAAATCGGTCTAGAAAACTATACCTGTACTATTAATCCTCTATTCGCATAACAATAGCGAATTGAGATAATGAAATACATTGGAATAAGTGTGATTAGAATACTATTTTCCGAATGCTTCTACTTTGTAGTTGAGGTTGGTACTATATATAGGGAAACTGATCTTAATAAGAGCATAAGAACCACGACCTTTAAGAGTTGGCTTGGAACCAATCTCTGCTCCATAACCCCAACTTAGGGTGCGATTGAACTTACCATCAAGCCCTATTCTGAATCCCACTTTTCTAGTAGAAATAGCATCAGAATTGAATACATAATCCGTAAGATCACCATTAGCATCTCTCTGCGTATAACTAATATCCTGAACGTGAGTAAATGGTGCTATAATTACGTCTGCAAATGCCGTCAAAATAAGGTCATCTACACCAGGTTGATACTTATTGTCAAAGTCTACTGCGACATTGTGAATCCAAGCCATAGAAGCTCCAACATATAAACCAGCAACATCAATATTGGCAAATAGATTTACATCATCAACATTGAAATTGGCATCCGAGGAAAATTTCGGATCCGATAAAAGCAAATCTTCCAAGGTAGTACCTCCTTCTGTCACAAAGTCTTTGTGCAATACCCCTTGCTTTTCCATAGCCCTACCTAGATCTGATGTGGAATTATAGAATATACCTCCTAGTCTAGCACCATACACTTTCCTCACTTTACAAGGAATATCCGCTTGCTTCGGCACGCGTGATGCCCATTTATCTCCTCGGTAACTCTTTTTGTATAAATACATGGTGGTCTCTGAGTCCTTTTCAAAGTCCTTGAAGTGATACGTAGCGCCAAAGTCTAAGAATCCATAAACCCTTGGCACATTGGTAATCCCACTTCTATCTGGTGTGAAAGTTGCATTCTGATCTGCAAGATCTCTTGCAACGTCAAACTGCTTGGCATAAGGCTTACGCGCAGAAACTCTAAAGTCCATTTTATCCTTTAGGTAATAGCTCACCTCGAGTCCTATTCCAGCGTTGATATTCGACACGAACATTTCACCATACATAGGCTGAAACTGTACAAACAACTTATTTATGTCGTAAGGAGCATCATATAATTCCTCAAATGTTACAGGCGCATCATCTTTATTTCCTCTCCTTTGTGCCATTACAGCAACATTGAGCAAGCATATTGTCAACAGGAGTGTTTTTTGAATGAATCCTTTCACTTAGTAAAAAATTAAATGCTATAATATAAAAAAATAAGTCCTTTCAAACTTTACTGGCTTCCGCTACGGTAAATATAGGAATTTATACCTTGTTATTTACAATGTACCTTCACATGACTCAATAGTAACCGATTTGAATACACATTCTACTCCTCACTCCTTGTTTAGCACAACTTAGATTTCATATATTTAGGCCAATGAAAATTAGAAGAAAATCCAATGATTGCCTCAACTGCCACTCCAGGCTAGACAGTGTATACAACTACTGCCCATTATGTGGACAGGAGAACAATACCAATGATGTGTCTTTTGGGAATTTGATGACTGATTTTTTCTCAAACTATTTCGCACTTGACTCTAGATTTTCACATTCGATCATTCCATTCTTTATAAAGCCCGGATATCTAACCAATAAATTCAATATCGGAAAGCGAATGAGCTACGCGAATCCGGTAAGGTTGTATCTTATTGTGAGTCTGTTCTTCTTTTTCATATTCAGTGGTGTTGGCAAAAAGATGATCAGTGATGGGGATGACGTTAATATAAGTACCTCTGGCAATAAAGAAAATGTATCCACTGCGATAGGTGATATAGATGAAATCACCGAAGAGGAATTAAAATCCATGAAAGAAGAGTTTGGCGTTGCATATAAGCCGATAATAAAAAGTTTATCCAAGCAGGACAATAAAAAGTTAATCGACAGATTAGGTGTTGAAGTTGCAGAGAAATATGACATCAATCCAAAAGATACCATTTTGAGTAATAAGAAGCAGCAGAAGGAAAATAAGAAAAGTGAGACGGTAAAGGCTATTGAGTTTGATGATGATTTTTTGAGTGAGAGTAAGTTCAATTGGGATCTTTTCAATGATGAACTCAAGGAGAACAAAGACATCAGTGATCAACAAGTTTATGACTCTATTTACATTGGAAAAGCAAGTAGTTTTGAGCAGCTCGTTGCACGTCAGCGCATCAAAGTAGAACGTACAGAAATGGAGTATTTTGCGGGATATGCGCTTAAGAATCTTCCGCTGATGATGTTTCTGATGCTGCCTATTTTTGCGTTGCTATTGAAACTTCTTTATATACGCAGAAATGTCTTATACATTAAGCACCTAATTCATGCCTTGCATTTGCATGCCTTTGCTTATCTCTTTTATGGTCTGACCTTATTAATTACTTTTTATTTTATTGATGATCAAGATGTCAGTGATTCCAATGCTCTGGGTGATTGGGTCAACTTATTTTCTTTTGTATTAGTAAGTACTTATGCCTATATCTCATTCATGAAAGTTTATAAGCAGCATTGGTTTAAGACATTGATCAAGTTCAATATCCATGGCTTGTTATACGCCTCTTTACTCATGCTATTCTTTGCTGTAGAAATGGCCATTTCCTTTTTGATGTTTTAAAAATAAATACTTCATTCCGGAAAGTTCAGCCGTATTTTGAATTGGGCTTAATTTATCTTGAATCTCAATCAACAGTCAATTTAGATTACAAATATTCTTTCTTTTAATCCAAAATATAAAAATCCGCATGTATTGCTTATGATAAAATTATGCGCTAGAATTACATCATAGTAATGACAAGGACATTCAACATATCGAATACATCACAGATAGCTTCTGCAGCTACTCATGTCCTTTCTACGATCATTATTACAATTACCACAACCCATTAGGGGGTTATTCTTTTACATATCGTCCTGCGGATAAATAGTATCCTACACTAGTACAAAGTGCTAATAGGCACTTTTCAGAATCATTTTTCTTATCTATTTCTATCTACACCATTATGAAAGTGCTAAAATTTGGTGGCTCATCTGTTGGGTCTCCTGAATCAATTCTTCAAGTCATTGAGATCCTCAAAGACAATACTGATCAACAAAAATTAGTCGTTCTATCTGCTTTTCAAGGCACTACGGATGGACTCACGCAATGTACATTACTCGCATCAGTCAACGATCAATCTTATATTGAAGAATTGGCTACTATAGAACATCGACACCTTCAAATGATAGCGTCATTGCTTCCTAATCAAGATCATGATTCGCTGTCGAATAAAGTGAAATCACTGTTCGAAGAGTTGGGTGCATTACTGCATGGTGTGAGCTTGCTCAAAGAAGCTACTGCTAAAACAAAAGACAACATTTTGAGTCATGGAGAAAGGCTGTCAACACTGATTGTACAAAAAGTGATTGAGTCCAAAGGTGTTAACTCTGTCCTGCTAGATTCTCGGACATTTATCAAGACAGATGATAGCTATGGCAATGCGATAGTAGATTTCAAAAAGACTGAAGAACTCATTAAATCCACATTCGATTCTATAGCCCAACTAGGAATAGTCCCAGGCTTCATCGCTTCAGCTCCAGATGGCAGTACTTCTACGCTCGGTCGAGGTGGGTCTGATTACACAGCTGCAATACTTGCTGCTATACTCAAAGTTGAAATACTGGAAATCTGGACAGATGTAGACGGTATGCTAACAGCCTCCCCGCTCAAAGTTTCTACAGCTATTCCAATAGATGAACTGAGCTATGAAGAAGCAATGGAGCTCTCTCACTTCGGTGCAAAGGTAATCTACCCTCCTACTATCCAGCCAGTCATGGATGCAGGGGTACCGATCAGGATCAAGAACACGTTCAATCCATCAGCGAAAGGAACACTCATTCAAAAAGAAGTGAGTAATCACAAGCATTTGATCTCTGGTCTTTCGAGTATAGAGGATGTGGCATTGTTGACCTTGTCAGGCTCTGGAATGGTCGGAATACCGGGCTTTGCACAACGCATGTTTGGCGCATTGGCATTGAAGAATGTTAATGTTATTCTCATCACTCAGGCCTCTTCAGAGCATTCTATCAGTATCGTCATTGAGACTAGTGATATTAAGCGAGCGTCAAAAATGTTGGAAAATGAATTCGCTTTTGAAATGAGCCTACGCAAAGTCAATAAAGTCAAAGTGAAGAAGAATAGAGCGATCGTTGCACTGGTTGGAGATAGTATGAAACGACATATTGGAGTATCTGGAAGAGCCTTTTCGGTCCTAGGGCAGAATGGTGTAAATATCAATGCCATTGCTCAAGGATCAACAGAGCGCAATATTTCGATTGTGATCGATCAGGAAGATGTTAAAAAATCATTGAACATACTTCATGAAAAATTCTTCCTTTCTCACCTAAAAAAAATCAACCTCTATGTGATTGGCATTGGTGGTGTAGGTAGAGAATTGATCAATCAAATAAGCGATCAACAAGAATACCTCAAAAGCAAACATCACCTAGAACTCAGAATGATAGGTGTGGCCAATAGCAAGAAAATGCTTTTCGATCAATCCGGCATAGACCTTCATAGGTATAAAGAGGATTTAATGGCTAGTGGTGACGAAATGAAGCTTGAAGACTTCTTATCTAAGATGAATTCTGACAATTTGCGCAATAGTGTGTTTATCGACAATACGAGCAATGAGGGTGTTGCCAAAGCATACCTATCAATACTTAAGAATAACTTGTCGATAGTCACTCCCAATAAAATCGCAGCATCACAAGACTTTGCAAGCTATGTCGCTCTCAAGAACCAAGCACTAGATCGCAATGTTAAGTTTCTATATGAAACCAACGTAGGTGCTGGATTGCCAGTAATCAATACCATGATCGATCTCAAGAAGAGTGGCGATGAAGTAACCAAGATTGAAGCGGTGCTTTCTGGAAGTCTCAACTTCATATTCAACAAGATGATAGACGAGTCTATGAGTTTTGGTGATATCGTGGAGATCGCTATGAAGGAAGGATATACTGAGCCTGACCCACGTATAGACTTAAGTGGCGTAGACGTACAGCGGAAGATTCTTATTCTTGCAAGAGAGTCTGGTAAAGAAGTAGAAATGTCCGATATAGATGGCAGTAGTTTCCTTCCTGAAGAATGCCTGGCTTGCGAAAGTGTAGAGGAGTTTGTCGCATCGCTACATGCGCACCAAGACCATTTCGAACAGATGAAAAAGGATACACTCGCTGTCAATGGTAAGCTGCGCTATATCGCCAAGTTTGAAAATGGAAAATTGTCCGCTGGACTGGAAACGGTAGGTGAAGATCATCCATTTTATCGTTTGAATGGAACCGATAATATTCTATTATTGACGACTAAACGGTATAATAAATTTCCGCTGGTGATTCAAGGAGCAGGTGCTGGAACTGAAGTGACTGCAGCAGGTGTTTTTTCGGATATTATGAGAATCGCTAATCGCTAATCAATCAAATTATGAAAACTGAAATAAAAGTATTTGCTCCAGCAACGGTATCCAATGTAGGTTGTGGATTTGATATCTTGGGATTTGCCATGGAAGGTATGGGAGACACCATCACTGTTCGTAAATCTGATAAAAAAGGAATCACCATCACCAAGATCATTGGTGCTGATTTGCCACTGTCCAATGACAAAAATGTAGCAGGCATCGCGGGAATGGCGATGCTCAAACACTTGAATTATGAAGGAGGGTTTGAGGTAGAAATAGCGAAGGGCATCGCGGCAGGTAGTGGTCTAGGCTCAAGTGCATCCAGTTCTGCGGGTGTGGTTGTAGCGATCAATGAATTGCTAGACAGTCCGTACTCACCATCGGACTTGGTGGAGTTTGCGATGGAAGGCGAAGTACTCGCCTCTGGCAAGAAACATGCAGACAATGTAGCTCCATGTATATGCGGTGGATTTGTGCTGATTAGTGGCTATGAGCCATTAGATCTGACCAATCTCGAATACCCAAAAGATATGCACTGTACAGTACTGCACCCTGCTATCGAGATCAAAACCATTGAGTCAAGGAAGTTGTTACCAAACCAAATCCCCTTGGAGGATGCGGTGAAGCAATGGGGAAATGTAGCAGGGCTTGTCACAGGGCTATACAAACATGACTTTGGCTTGATCTCACGATCAATGCAAGATGTCGTAGCAGAGCCTAATCGATCCACACTGATTCCGGGATTTGATGCAGTGAAAAAAGCCGCCATTGATGCAGGCGCTGTGGGGTGCTCGATCTCTGGATCTGGCCCAACGATATTCGCGCTATCCAAAAATAAGGAGGAATCAGAATTGGTCACCAATGCCATGAAAGTGGCATATGATCAAGTGGGAGTAGAATTCTCCATCTATGTGTCACAAGTCAATCAAAATGGTGTGACCGAAGTTAACAGCTAATAATATCATAAAATATGAAATATATAAGTACAAAAAATAAGCAACATCAAGTATCATTCAGAGAAGCCGTTCTCACTGGGCTGGCACCAGAAGGAGGACTCTATATGCCTGAGACGATCACTCCGTTACCTCAGGAGTTTTATGACAATATGGAATCTATGTCCAAGGAAGAAATCGGCATGGCAGTTATGAAACAATTCGTGAGTGACGAGATAGATGAGGCTTCATTATTAGACATACTAAAAGACACGTTGGCTTTTGATTTTCCAGTGGTGCACCTACATGACAATATCTATACCCTAGAACTCTTTCATGGGCCTACGCTGGCCTTCAAAGATGTAGGCGCCAAGGTTATGGCCAGATGTCTGAGTCACTTCCTCAAAGTCGATGAGCGCATCACCATCCTGGCTGCTACTTCTGGAGACACTGGAAGTGCTGTAG
>JAWUWD010000135.1:0-33415 GCA_034112085.1 Cyclobacteriaceae bacterium | reverse complement strand
GCCATGAGTTATCATTCCTATCATATCTGATTGTCTTTCTTCAGCAAAATTGAGTAGCCCCTCTTCCTCACTGAGATCATTATAGATATGAAGAGAAGATTTCAAAAACATCTCCTTTGTAACCAAGTTGTCCATATGACGCTTGGTCAAAGCATCACGCTGAAAATCATTAGGAGTGTTAATCCTCACAAAATCAATTTTCATATCTAAGGCATCCTGTGTTTGTTTAAGTAAAGCCATTGCCTTGTTGTCCAACTTGGCAAAGTCACTAGCAAATGCCATTTTCTTAATCTCTGATAGTTTTACAGAAGACTTCATAGTGATCACAGGACAAGTTGCCCTTCTTACTATTTTCTCTGCATTAGATCCCACTAGCGCTTCTCTGATTCCAGATGCTCCATGAGTACCCATTACTACCATATCAATACTATATTCTCTTATTTTATCAACAATAAAATCTGCGGGATGACCAATCTCCACTAGGTGAGTAATCTCCTCAGCTGGAAATGAAATATTAGAAATGACCTCATCCATTTTTTTCCTGCCTTTTTGAATCAAATGATCTATCAAACCATCATCAAAAGATTGGAAAACAGAAGCACCTGTTGGATCAATACCTCCGCCTATAGGGTGTTCAACTGTATGTAGAATGAGCAATTTTGAATTATTCTTATGAGCCAATTCACAAGCAAAGTCAAGTGCGTATTTCGCACATTCCGAAAAATCTATGGGAACAAGAATTCTTTTCATAATTGTATTATTTACATCCAATTTAAGGATATAATTTATACAATTATATGATCTAGATCATCTTACAGATTTATATGGATCTATTTTCAAATAACTCTTCCTGCTCTGGAAGAAGCTTGAAAGTTCTTCGGTGATAAGGAGTGATACCATGATCTCGTATCGCCTGACGATGTGCCTTGGTGGGATAGCCAGCGTTTTGTTCCCATCCATACTCTGGGTATTTCAGGGCAAGATTTTCCATCAACTCATCACGATGAGTTTTTGCCATAATAGAGGCCGCAGCAATTGATAGATACTTGCCATCTCCCTTTATAATGCAGTCATGAGAGAGATCTTTATAATTAATAAAGCGATTCCCATCTATGATTAGGTGTTCTGGAACTGGCGTCAATTGATCAACTGCCCGGTGCATAGCATAAAACGAAGCTTTCAATATGTTCACTTCATCTATTTCCTCATGGCTATATTCTCCTACCGCCCACGATATGGACTCTTTGATGATTTCCTCTCTGAGTATCAGTCGCTTCTTATGGCTAAGCACTTTGGAATCATTGAGGAGTGGATGTTTGTAGTCCACAGGCAGAATCACTGCTCCAGCCACAACTGGACCAGCCAAACAGCCTCTACCTGCTTCGTCACATCCCGCTTCAATTACGCCCTTTTTAAAATATGGTAATAACATAGACTCAAAAATAGCTTTTTACTATCGAGCTATATTAAATGCTTAATATTTATTAACTTATTGGTATAACAAATCAGCTCGAAATGAAATTTCCCAAATTAGTATTTGTATCATTCATCGCTTTGATCTTTAGTACTTACAATTCTTTCGCCCAACATAAAACTCATGAAGGAGTACTTGACAATATAGAGTTGTCTATTAAAGCCCTTGATGTAGAAGGTAAAGACTTAAGCAAAAAACTCAAAATGATAAAGATTCATGATAAAACATGGACAGAGTATAATCATGAAGGCAAAGAAATAGGTAAGGCCAAAATAGTTCACAATAAGCACAATGAAATAAAAGTAGTGTGGACTTCAGCTTCCAACGGAGCCAAAGTAGATGCCTCTACTATGTACAAAATCGTCAAAGAAGGGTCCTCCTATACTTTCCACATTTACTTTAATGACAAAGAGCAAGGCCATTTCAATGCCGTTAGTGAATAATTAGAATTCCAATACTCCCGAAAAATCTGTATCTATCAAACTATAGATCAATTCCTCGGGGTTGTCTGGATTAAGTTTCAGTACGCCTTTCAACTCAACTGGCTTCTCAGTGTACCGAATAGGTTTCTTTGTGATGATTTGAATAACCGACTCTGGTCCACCATTTCCACAGAAGTAGCAAGCATTGATCGGTAAAGAAGACAATATGAATTTATTAGTTTCGATGCCTTCAAAAGGCATGATATATCCTTCTATATAAATAACCTTGCCCTCTATACTTTTTGCAGCATCACTGAAAATAGGAGCTTCGTATTCGCCAAACTCATCATTCTTAGTCTCATAACTAATATCATATAGTTTAGGCCAAGTCGTAGAAGGCAGTCCTTTGTATTTACTTTGAGCACTGGCTATTCGCATTGAGACCATCATCATAGTGAACAATAGGCCTTTCATTATTGTTTTATTATTCATCATTCTAATTAATTATTTCTAATCTTGAGTCAAAGTCTTTGACACATCCACCCTGTACAAACTATATGCAGGAACTACCGCGACCAAAACCCCTACTAGAGTTCCTAAAATCACAACTATGACTTCCTCTAAATAAAATACAGCTCCTGAGAAATTAGATGCATTCTGCATATAAGAAGCTACTCCAGCAATCATTGCATGTCCGAAAATCAAACCCAGAACCGTACCTAAAAATGCAATCATCATACCTTCTGAAATAATACTTCTAAAAAGTAAGCTCTTCGAGGCACCTAGTGCCCGCATCACTGCCAAATCATGCTTTCGGTCTTTGAGAGCATTGTATATAGCCATGAGTACGCTGAGCAGCGCAACACACAAAATAATATAAGCAAATCCCTCAAATACATCTACTCCTACACCCACCAATGTCAGTAATCTCGCCATTTCAAAAGTAGGAGAAGCTGCCTGCATATTTGTCTTTTGATTGATATATCTAGGGAGTTGCATCGCTCCCATGGGTGATCGATACTGCACCAATAGTGAGGTAATTTCTCTAGTGCTATCTTCACTGTTTAGATTTACACTTGGTATCAATTTACTTAGCAAAATCGTATCACTATCTGCGGCCAGTACTTCAACTTCATTATGCTCTTCTTCATGCACCATCCATACAGCCTGAATATTAGTCAGAATCAATTGGTCTATTATCGCTCCAGTTTCTGCTAAGATCCCTACGACTTTAAATTTCCCATGTTCGTCATGATCATAGCCTCCATTCGCTAGTCCATGCTGACCAACAAATTCATCTCCCAATTTCATCCCGAGTTTCTCAGCAGCGGCACTTCCCAAACATACCTCCATCTCTCCAGACCAAGCCTTGCCATCAGATATGTCAGCATTGTATAATTCTAAATAACCTGCAGTAGTCCCAACGATTCGCACCCCATTATAAGCATCACCTAGCGCAAGAGGAACAGCCTTTTTAACAAATCTATTCTTAGTCAACTGTTCTGCTTCCAAAAGTGAAATATTTCCGGTTGGGTAGTCTATTTGATAGATACTACTTAAAATTAATTGCATTGGGCTTCCCTTTGCACCAACCACTAAGTCAATCCCCTTACCACTGCTGGTTAGATTTCCAGCCAATTGCTTTTGAGCAATCATCAAGAACACAATTATTCCTACCCCCAACCCAAACAACACCGTATTAAGCATTAGGTTAAGTGGTTTTATCCACAAATATTTCCAACTAAGCTTGAGCATGTTCATCACTTCGCAAGATAATTTGATGGCTAAACATTTCTTTTACTCTTTGATCATGTGTAGCAATGATCAAATTGGCGTTGTTCTTTTTTGCTTGACTCTTCAACATATCGATTACGGTAGTTGCATGTTGATCATCCAAACTTGCCGTGGGTTCATCAGCTAATATTAGTTGTGGTTTATTGATCATCGCTCGGGCTATCGCTACGCGCTGAGCTTGACCATGACTAAGCGTATTGATGTTTGATTTCCATTTATCCCCTATATTCAATTCTTCCAGTATGTTTTTTATTAAAGCAGCGTCTTCCTTTTCTCCTGCAAGGCGCTGTGCCAATGCAATATTATCGTAGACGTTCAATGCGCTGATTAAGTAGTTTTTTTGAAATATTAACCCAATATGCCGACCTCTAAAAACATCCATTTTAGTCTGGTTCATTTTGAAGAGATTTTCTCCATTCAGCACTATAGATCCAGACTCGCAACTGATCAACCCTCCTATTGCATGAAGTAGCGTAGTTTTCCCTGTTCCCGATTGTCCTAATAGAACACCATGTTCTCCATTCTCCAACGCTATATCAGGGAAAAATAGCGATTCTCCCTTGTCAAATTTTTTTGAAACACCTACAGTTGATAACATGCCGCAATATGAATAATATATCCATGATGACCAACCACATTTTTTTGATGGTTATTTTCTTATTTCAATGGATATAATTGAATTGTGATGTCAATAAATATATCCTCTTGATTAACTTTGTCCTCCATGAATGAAGCTATCAAAGAATCCGATTACAATTTCGAAGGACAGACCGATTTTTATCGCGGAAAAGTACGTGACGTTTACTTTTTTGGTGATAAAATTGCGATGATAGCCTCTGATAGAATTTCAGCTTTTGATGTGGTGCTACCAAGAGCTATACCATTCAAAGGTCAGGTACTTAATCAGGTGGCAGCCAAAAACTTGGAAGCAACCAAAGACATTGTACCCAATTGGTTGATTGCTACTCCAGAGCCAAATGCTTCTGTCGGATTGAAATGTGAACCATTCCCAATAGAGATGGTGATTAGAGGATATTTAGCCGGTCATGCTTGGCGAACTTATAAATCAGGAAAAAGAGTGCTGTGTGGCGTAGCACTACCAGAAGGACTTAAGGAGAATGATAAGCTTCCAACACCTATTATCACTCCCACAACTAAAGCCCATGAAGGACATGACGAGGATATCTCAAAAGAAGAACTAATCAAACAAGGGCTGGTCACTGAAGCTGACTACACTGCTCTTGAACAATTCACTTTTGCGCTTTTCGAGAGAGGTACCGAATTGGCAATCAAACAAGATTTGATCTTAGTGGATACCAAGTATGAATTTGGTAAATTCAACAATGAGATTCATTTGATAGATGAAATTCATACACCAGATTCTTCGAGATTTTTTTATAGAGAAGGGTATCAACAAAGGCAAGATCAAGGAGAATCTCAAAAACAATTGTCCAAAGAATTTGTGAGACAGTGGCTTATCAGTAATGGTTTTCAGGGATTAGAAGGGCAATCTATTCCAGAAATGAGTGATGATGTGGTTAAAAGTATCTCTGATAGATATATAGAACTATATGAAAAAGTGACAGGCGAAAAATTCCAGGCACATACATATAATTCTGACAAGAAAACGATCGAACAAAACATCCTTCGTTCCGTACACGGACAGTGATGAATCAAACTATATTTTGTAAATTAGAAACTAGTAAGAATATACATACCTATGAAATACACAATAGACAAACAAGAGAAATACGCAACAGTTACACTTCATGAAGAAAAGCTAGACTCTAGCGTAGCTCCAAACTTGAAGTCAGAATTATTAACTATTCATGCAGAAGGAATTAGAAACATTATCCTTGATCTTCAAGAAGTGAAATACACTGATTCATCAGGATTAAGCTCTTTGTTAGTGGGTAATAGAATCGTGCAAGAAGAAGGTGGGATATTTGTGCTTTCAGGACTTTCTGATCATACGGCTAAATTGATAAAAATCTCTCAATTGGATAGCGTACTGAATATCTTTGACACAGTTGAAGAAGCTGTAGAAGCTGTTTTCATCAATGAATTAGAAAATGACCTCAAGAAAGAAGGAGGCGAATAATAGCGTCAGCTCAAGTTGACGTTCAGACTAACTATACTGGGTACTAGTGCTTCATTGCCTGCATACGGCAGGCATCAAAGTGCCCAGTTATTAGAAATCGGAAAACTCACTTTTCTGATAGATTGTGGAGAAGGTACTCAACTTCGACTTTCACATCATAACATCAAAGCCCAGAAGATTGATCATATAATGATCAGTCATCTTCATGGCGACCACTATTTAGGACTTGTAGGATTACTTTCGTCAATGAATCTTTTGGGGAGAAAGAAAAAACTCGTAGTGCATGGACCAAATGGGCTAGCAGAGATCATTACCACGCAGTTTAGATATTCACAAACATCGCTCAACTACCCTATTTCTTATCAGAGACTAGACACCGATGAATTCAATATTATATTTGAGAATGATGTATTGGTCATTAATTCATTTCCACTCCAGCATAGAATTCCTTGTTGTGGATTTGTATGGCGAGAAAAGCCCAAACCAAAGAGAATAAACAAAGACACCTTACCAGTTGATTTATCATTGGTCAATATCGTTCGTTTAAAAAACGGAAAAGACATATTGGATGAATCAGACGAATTGATCTATAAAAATGAGTCACTTACACTTCCTGCTAAAAAATCTAGAAGCTATGCCTATTGCTCTGACACTAAATATGACGAGTCTATAACTCCATTCATTAACCAAGTAGATTTGTTATATCACGAATCTACTTTTTTGGACGAAATGAAAGAAAGGGCAACCTTGACTTTTCATAGTACCGCTTTACAAGCCGCTCACATTGCTAAACTTGCAGAAGTTAGCCAATTACTTTTAGGGCACTATTCTGCTAGATATAGAGATATCTCTCCATTCTTAGATGAAGCCAAACAAGTGTTTTTAGCAACACAACTCGCACAAGAAGGTGCTGAAATAGAATTAGCAGAATAATATGTCAGCTATAACATCTTCCAAAAAAATGAATCTGTTTATTGTACTTTCTGGAATTTTTCTTGCCAATGCCATCCTTGCGGAAATGATCGGTGTGAAAATATTTTCTCTTGAACAGACATTTGGATTCGATCCAGCACAAATTCCATTATTGGAAGGTTTTGTACTAGACTTCAACCTCACCGCTGGAGTTGTTATTTGGCCAGCGGTCTTTATCACAACTGATATTATCAATGAATACTTTGGCAAAGAGGGAGTGAAGAAAGTTACTTATCTCACTGTCGCAATAATTTCTTATGTATTCGTTGTGATTTGGGTAGTGACTTATTTGGCACCTGCAGATTTCTGGCTAGATATCAATAGTACCGACAATAAAGGTGACGCCTTCGATGTGAATTTTGCCTTTAACAAAATATTCCGCCAAGGAGCTGGAATCATTGTGGGTTCACTGGTTGCATTTTTAGTTGGGCAATTACTCGATGTGTATGTGTTTCATAAGCTGCGTAAAATCACCGGAAGCAAAATGATCTGGGCCAGAGCTACAGGATCAACACTTGTCTCTCAATTGGTTGATAGTTTTGTCGTCCTGTTCATCGCATTTTACATCCTTGCTCCTACTAATGCTCAGTGGAGTATGCAACAGGTAATATCTGTTGGGGTAATCAATTACATCTATAAATTTGGTGTAGCAATATTGATTACACCACTACTCTATTTAGCACACTTCATTATTGATAAATATCTCGGGAAAGAACTTGCTCATAGAACCACAGAAGAAGCGGCCGATAAAAGTGAAGGTTTCTTTTAATTGGCGATTACTCCGTCAACCATTTCAAGTTTCCTATCTGCCATTGTCGCCAATTCATTATTGTGCGTAACAATAACGAAGGTTTGATCAAACTCATCTCTCAACTTGAAAAACAACTGATGTAGTTCATCTGCATTTTTGGAGTCTAAGTTACCACTTGGTTCGTCTGCAAAGACTATCGAAGGTTGATTGATTAACGCGCGTGCTACGGCTACCCTTTGCTGCTCACCACCTGAAAGTTCTGAAGGTTTATGATCTTTTCTCTGTGTGAGTCCCAAAATTTTCAATACTTCCTCTCCCCTCTTGATTACTTCTTTTGTATCTGATTTTGCAATATACCCCGGAATACAAACATTCTCCAAAGCGGTAAATTCTGGTAATAAGTTGTGAAATTGAAAAACAAATCCAATTTCTTGATTTCGAAAATTGGCTAGTTGGTTCGTGCTATATTTATGAATATTCGTATTCATCACTTTCAATGTGCCTCGATCAGGAGTGTCCAAAGCACCCATAATATGCAATAAAGTACTCTTTCCAGCACCAGAAGCACCTACTACTGATACTATTTCATTCTTCTCAACAGACAGATTTACACCTTTTAAAACAGGCAAATCATTGTACGATTTATAAATATCTTGAGCTTGAAGTATTACCATATATTATTCAGAAAATCAAACTTAGTAAATTGATTTGAATTAGAAGTAAAGCCTATCCGTTTTTAGAGTTTATTCCTTGAATTATCAAATCAAAACCAGTAGATTCGTGCAAAATTTTAGCTGATGAATATACACGAATATCAATCGAAAGAAATACTTAAGTCTTACGGAGTAAGAATTCAAGAAGGGATCGTTGTTGACAATCCTGAAAAAGCAGTAATCGCTGCCAAAGAGTTGAACAAAGAAACTGGAACTGACTGGTTTGTAGTGAAGGCTCAAATCCATGCAGGAGGCAGAGGAAAAGGAACTGTTAATGAAACAGGTTCTCACGGTGTAGTTCTTGCAAAAAGTATTGACGAAGTAACCGAGAAGGTGAAAGGAATACTTGGAGGAACTCTAGTAACTCATCAAACTGGTGATGAAGGCAAGAAAGTTAATAAAGTATTGATTGCTCAGGATGTCTATTATCCTGGTGAGTCAGAGCCGAAAGAGTATTACTTAGGAATTTTACTTGATAGGGCTAAAGGAATAAATGTAATCATGGCTTCGACAGAAGGTGGAATGGACATTGAGGATGTCGCTGAAAACACTCCTGAGTTGATCACTAAAGAGTGGATTGATCCAGCTGTTGGATTACAAGGTTTTCAAGCTAGAAAAATTGCTTTCTCTCTTGGCCTAGAAGGAAATGCTTTTAAAGAAATGGTAAAATTCATCTATTCTCTTTACGCTGCATACGAAGGAACTGATTCAACAATGTTTGAAATCAATCCTGTCCTTAAAACATCAGATAACAAAATAATGGCAGTAGATGCCAAAGTTGATATTGATGAAAACGCTTTATATCGTCATAAAGACCTTGCTGAACTTAGAGATCTTTCAGAAGAAGATCCACTAGAGGTTGAAGCTGGTAAGTCAGGACTAAACTACGTGAAGCTAGACGGGAATGTTGGCTGTATGGTGAATGGAGCTGGGCTAGCTATGGCGACTATGGATATTATCAAAATATCTGGAGGCGAACCTGCTAACTTCCTAGATGTAGGTGGTGGTGCAAATGCTGAAACAGTAGAAGCTGGATTCAGAATTATTCTCAAAGATCCAAATGTCAAAGCTATACTAATCAACATATTCGGTGGAATCGTCAGATGTGACAGAGTAGCAAATGGTGTAGTTGAAGCTTACAAAAAAATTGGAAACATCGAAGTGCCAATAATTGTTAGACTACAAGGAACTAATGCAGAAGAAGGTGCTAAGATCATTCAAGACTCAGGTCTTAAAGTTTCCTCTGCGATAGTACTAAAAGATGCCGCAGAAAGAGTGAAAGAAGCTCTAGCTTAGATGAAATTATTAAAACCCTCATACTTTCATGAGGGTTTTTCTTACGCACTCGTAGTTCAACTGGATAGAATATCGGATTTCGGTTCCGAGGGTTGAAGGTTCGAATCCTTCCGAGTGCACTACTTTATTTCTCCATTCAATTATAAGTGTCTCTATTCTTTTTTTATTCACGCACATTATTCCTAAATTGTTATAATTACATTTTTTAAGAATGAAAAAGACATCATTAATATTTATATGCGTTTTTATTTGTGGCGTACTAACTGCGCAGAGCTTCTATTCTAAAAAGAGAGACCGTAATGTCATTCTTTCTGTAGGAACTGGTACTAGCTCATACTATGGTGAGCTAAGTAATCCTGGTGACTATATAGATGCCAAACTCAATCTAAATTTTGGCCTCCAATACTTCATCACCGAAAGGTTTGCTGCACGTGCTGAAGTTACTTGGTTTCAATTGGCAGGTGATGATACTGAAGCAGATGATCCTCAGAGAGTTAATAGAAATCTTTCTTTTGTATCAAACAACTATGAAGTTAATATAGAAGGCCTCGTTTATCTTTTCCCGAAAGGCCAACGTTTTTATCAAAGAAATCTATTTAATCTATATGCATTTTTTGGTGTTGGACTGGCTAATTACAATCCAAAAGGACTAGTGCCTAGTGTAGAATATCAGGGAGAATTACTTCCTGATGCTGGTAAAAACATTGCACTTCGACCATTACAGACTGAAGGTGTTAAATATGGGAATTTTACTCCAGTTATCCCTTTTGGATTAGGAGCCAAATTAAAAGCTGGTCCTTTCTTCAATCTAGCTTTTGAAGGTGGATTTAGATATACTTTTAGCGACTATCTTGATGATGTGAGTACAACTGTTGTCGATAAAAGTTCTGCAAGTAATATTGAAGCTGCGATGGCCGATAAAACATGGGCTTTGCCAGACCCACTCCCTGCACGATCCTTAGGGAGTGTTCGGGGCAATCCTGAAAAGAATGATGCTTATTTTATTCTTAACGTGAAAGTTGAGTATTTCTTACCCTCCAGTTTCTTCTCAGGTAAAAAGAACAAAAGAAGAAAGCCAAATAAAAGAAGAAGAAGGCGTAGATAGGTTTTTCCCTCTTAGTTGCGTTGAGTATCTTAACCTAGATAAATTGCCTAACATTTTTTGATTTAGTTTTCAATTAATTTAAATCAAAAATTCAATTTCTCTTTCATAATAGAGATCATAGCGGATGATAATTAAATATCAGTCAATAAATTATTAAAGAATCCACCCTCTAAGAAGATGGACTTGAAAAGCCCCTAAAATGGGCCGAAGCCCAACTTCTGCTGTTCTTCTAATTTCTACTGTTTCTCTTGGTATTTTACGTACTTTCGATTCTATCTTCATCCAATCCAATAGTATCAACACAATAACCTCTTGACAAAAATGACTACCCCAGTATGGCTTTTGCTTCTATTGCGGAAGCTCTTGACTTTTTATACCATTTTGCCTTTTAACACTCCCATTAGGCTTGATATAGACACTTTTGGGGGAACGCTTACAACTAAGTGAATATAATCTATCTGAACGTTTAGCTCCTTCTTCTCGCAATTTTTCCATTCTAACAACATTACTATATCTTTTTCTAAGAGCTCTATCACTAGTCCTTCCAGAACCTTGAACCTGTATTTTTAGGTCCAGACTATCTGATAATCATAGCGATAGAATACATGGCTTAATTTCTTGAAATTGCTCATCCTACAAATCTACAAAATACAGGCAAAGCCGACAGGACATGACCACCCTTTACGAGGTGGATTTCAAATTATATTAAAAGAACAAATTGTGTTAAAGTCAAACCTCTAACATGAATGAACATTACTTTATTCTTAATGTGAAGGCTGAGTATTTCTTGCCTTTAAGTTTTTTCTTCATTAAAAACACAAAGTAAGAAACTCAAATAAAGGAAGATAGTAGCATCTTATTTATCTAGCACTTCAAACCTTGAAGAATTACTTACATATTCTGGCACTACCTTTTTCATAAAGGCAATAGATTCAAGTTCATTCCTATTGTATAAATGACCATTAAGTAATTTTATGTCATTTTCAATTTGTAAGAAAGGAATTTTTCTAACTTGAGCTATCATGATTTTTTCATGATGTGTAGGTAAATTATTATTTCCATCTATGAGTAACTCCTCATAAAGTTTCTCTCCATCGCGTAGACCAGTATATATAATCTCTATATCTTTATTAATAGTAAGGCCAGATAGTTGCACCATCTTTTTTGCCAAATCAACGATTTTAATAGACTGACCCATGTCAAAAATGAAAATCTCTCCACCTCTTCCCATTGCTCCTGCTTCCAATACTAGCTGACAAGCTTCAGGAATGGTCATAAAATATCGTGTGATATCAGGATGAGTAACCGTAATTGGACCGCCTTCACTAATTTGTTTTTTAAACAATGGAATTACTGATCCATTGGATCCAAGAACATTTCCGAATCTAGTAGTAACAAAAATAGTAGACGCTATATCAGATTTCTTATGATGGTCATTCATTGACTGGACATACATCTCGGCTAACCGCTTTGTACAGCCCATAACATTGGTAGGATTGACAGCTTTATCTGTCGATATCATCACAAACTTATCAACATGATACTTTAAGGATAAGTCTGCTAGTAACTTGGTACCCATCACATTACATGATATGGCCTCAAATGGATTATCCTCCACCATTGGAACATGTTTATACGCAGCTGCATGAAATACCGTATTTGGTTCATACTTAACGAAGACTTCTTCTAAAACATCTTTGTTAGTAATATCTCCTAATATTGATATGACCTCAATACCTGTACTATTTAGTAATACAACTTCTCTATCAATATGATACAATGGAGTTTCTGCTTGATCAAATAATAGAATACGTTTCGGTTGATTTGATAAAACCTGTCGTACAATCTCACTTCCTATAGACCCAGCCGCTCCGGTGATCAAGACCACTTGACCAACCAGTTGCTTGTTTACATATTCATTACTCAATTGGATGGAAGCTCTCCCTAATAAATCCTCTATATGGACTTCCTTAATTTGGTTTAAGCTCAACTCCCCCTTCACCCACTTATCTAAAGGCGGGACACTCCTTACCTTTACTCTAGTCTTTAAACAGATATCTACAATTTCATTCTTTCTTTCTAAAGAAAGATTCATAATTGAGATCACTAATTCAGACACTTCAAGTTCAGTAAACAAACGAGTTATATCTTTAGTGGCATCATAAATAGTAGTCCCATTAAGTACTTTACCAGTCTTATCTGTACTGTCCTCAAGAAAACCAACAACTTTACGTCTTGAAGCAGTATCGGAATCAATAACCTGTTTTGTAATCAATCCTGATTGTCCTGCTCCAAAAATCATAACATTAGAACGTTTTCTTATTGCATTGCCATAGAAGGAGAAGATATACTTAACAGCGAGTCTATAAGAAAATAAGAATAAAAAAGAGGTGAAAACTGTAATCAATATTACAGAAAAAGGAATCAGATTGGACCCTTGATTATAATAATAACTCAGGTTGACTGAAACAACCAGCAATGAAGTAAGCAATATCGCATACATCAATCTTACCCCATCTTGGAGCCCTGTGTATCTAATAATTCCAGCATAGCTTTTTGTAAAGAAAGAAGCCAGTAATGCACATCCTAAATAAACAGAAATCCCTAATATAGGATCATGGTTATCAATTTCTCCAAACTCGAAATTGAAGCGAAGTAAATACCCCAAAAAAGCTGCATTGGCCACAATAGCCAAATCCAAAAGAATAATAATCCATCTAGGAAGTATTCTTAGGCTATTAAAAAAATTGACCATGGATATTTAACTTTGTGGAGTTATTAATCAGACTTCTTTTTAGCGCCAACTAGTTTTCTTATGCCCATAAGGCCTCCAGCTACTAATAGGATTTCAATACCAGAAATAGGTGCATCTGGATCTCCACCTCCTCCAATACCACCTCCTCCTGGCTGCGCATTAGCCAAAGTGAGCATTAAAAAGAAAAGTATGCTAAATAAAAATATAGACTTAATCTTCATGTTATTTTTTCAAAATTTTGTATACAGCATTTCCATTCTCTCCCGTCAAATGGATAAAATAAATTCCTTTATTGAATTGGCTTAAGTCAACTTGGATTTCATCTCGTAAATTGACTTCTTCTGACAATACTCTTTTACCTTGTCTATCGAAGATTAGTAGTTGGATATAGCTCGACAATGAGCTTGATGCGACAGTCAGTGATTCATCTCCTAACGGATTAGGATATATATTCATTTTAACATCCCCAAAACTCTGAGTCAAAGTAGATGTAATCGTCATCACTATAGACTCCGAACTAGAACGACACCCATATTCATTCTCTACTTCTACAGTATAGTTTCCTGATTCAACAACTTCATATTCATTTGATGTGGCACCAAGAATTATTTCATCATTTTTATACCATTGATTTCCATCGGCAGAATTCGAAATAAGTTTATCCCCTATCGATGTTATTTCAGCTATTGGCAATTCGTTTATAATTACTGATGCAATAACACGATCACTTTCACAACCCAATTCATTTGTAATACTTACATAATAGTCTCCAGCTAGCTCAGTTTCATAAATTCCATTTACGACACCTTCGATTGGTAATTCGGATAACTCCGGTGAGTTATACCATTTGTAATTTCCGTCTGTTGTTCCAGAGGCAACCAAAATTGCGATATTTCCTTCACACTCAGTTGCTCCAACTACCTGAGGTGAATTTGGCAATTCATTTATTACAGATGACACTAGAACACGATCACTTTCACAACCAAATTCATTCGTAATACTTACATAATAATCTCCAGATATCATAGTTTCATAAACTCCATTTACAACATCTTCAATGGGTAAGGCAGATAACTCTGGTGAGTTATACCATTTGTAATTCCCGTCTGTTGTTCCAGAGGCAACCAAAATTGCGATATTTCCTTCACACTCAGTTGCATCAACTACCTGAGGTGAATTTGGTAATTCATTTATTACCGAAGACACTAGAACACGACCACTTTCACAACCAAATTCATTACTTATACTCACATAATAGTCTCCAGTGACCTCAGTTTCATAAACTCCATTTACAACTCCTTCAATTGGTAAGGCAGATAAGTCTGAAGAGTTATACCATTTGTAATTTCCGTCTGTTGTTCCAGAGGCAACCAAAACCGCTATACTCCCCTCACACTCAGTCGCACCAACTACCCCAGGTACATTTGGCAACTGGTTTATGACAACCGATGCATGAACCCTATCACTTTCACAACCGAACTCATTGATAATACTTACATAATAATCTCCAGCAGCCTCTGTTTCATAAATCCCATTTGTAGCCCCTTCAATCGGTGGTGCAGATAATTCCAGTGAATTATACCATTTGTAATTTCCATCTGTCGTTCCAGAAGCAACCAAACTTGCCATATCTCCTTTACACTCAGTTACTCCAGCTATTTTTGGAGAATTTGGTAATTCATTAATTACAGCATTTACTGGCATTCTAGGTCCTTCACAATTATTGGCATTCACTATAGCAACAAAATATGTATTAGAAGCAGTAAGTACTCCTGTAGTATATGTCGCTGCATTTTCCCCTGAAATAGCTTCTATTGCTTCAGCAGAATCATACCACTTATAAAACCCGTTTTCTGGAGCACCTTTAGCGGACAGTCCAACTGATGAACTAGCACAAGCATTCCCATCTGTTACACTTTCCACTGATATTGTTGCATTGTAATTCACAGAAATTACGCTTGTAAGAAGTTCAGTTGCTGTACAAGATGCATTTGTATTTTCTATAGCAACATCAAAATCATTAATACCTTCTAATAAAGTTGATTTATCAACATTAAAATATATAGAATTACCAGTCCCTATTGAAGTAGCAACTATGGTACTGCCAGATAATAATTTATACTCCAGTCCTAATTGAGAATTTCCAATAGATACATTCACCTCCGATGACTCACAATTATCGGTTGTAGAATAAGTAAGACTTGTACTAATAGTCATTTGTGAAAATTGCAATTCGAAACGAGTATCACCCCAACTAGCTGCATCTTTTGTCACATCAAAACTATATATCGAGCCTTCTGAGATATCTGTCGAAGTATCTGAGAAATTATCAAATAATACTATCGTTAGTCCTCCGAATGAATTAACATCTTCAAAACCCAATTCATATGTACCTTCACTAATGTTGTCAATATTCATCGATATAGTAGAAGAACATGAACTCAAAGAACTCATTGAATTAATAGCAAGGAATTCTCCTGTCGTGGCTTTGGACGAAAGATTATAAATACCATTCAGACGTTTTATAGCATCATGATCCGGATTATAATCATCAGAAGCGTCTTCTCTAAAATGAATAAATGTTTTGTCCATTTTTTCGCTTTGTCCTAACTTTACAATTAGATGATTTATTAATGGTTCAGGTTCAGTTCTTAAGAAAGATGTTGAAGTAACGGATTTATCAGTTTCGTTAATTGTTAAACTTGGTGTCCCTGTTGTTGAATGCACCCAAAATCCTTGCCCAGAAGCTATCAGTCCATTAGTTAAATTTCCAGTTGAACCATTCCAATAATCATAACCATTACTAACTGTATTCCAGACAGCAACGTTATTATCTAAATTTGATCTTGTTAACAAGTCAAAATCAATAGTAGAAGCGTAAGGATTATTCACTAAGTTCCAACCTGGATCACCTCCAACACCAAGTCTTGTCACTGTCATATTTTGAGTACCAGTATTTAGTGTGCCAGTAAAACTAACGGTTTCATTCCCATCTTCTGCCCTTGTGTATAATGAATAACCTCTACTGTTTAATAAACCTGCTCCAAAAGTAGATTGGGCAACCCAATCATCTGCCGACTCATCATAGTACCCCAAATCACCGCCATTTACTGTATACCCAGCAGAGGTAATGTCGGTAACTAGTCCTGCTGATACCCCAATACCAAAATTCCTCCAAACATCAAGACTTCCGTCAAAATAGCGTTGATATACAACATTACCTGTTACCAAAGCACCGGTCAGGTCTGAGACACTGGCTGTCCCAGAAGCATTTGACACCAAGGTAAGTACTCCCCCAGTGGCTAAAGTCCCTCCATTAGCTACACTTAGCGTTCCCTCAATACTACTTCCGCCTCCTCCTATAGTAACTGTCCCTGTTGTATTACTTATGGTTAAGTTTTCAAAACTTGTGGAAGAGGACCCTGCTATACTCTGAGTTGAGCTACCATCGAAAGTAATTGTTCCTGTACTATTAAATGTTCCATTATTAATAAAGTCTCCAGCAAAAGAAAGCGCATTACCCCCGGCAGTAACAGTAGATGAAAAAGTAGCGTTGGTATTAAAATCCATCGCATTATTAAATGTTGCAGTACTACCAAAACTTATTGGTGCTGTACCGCTAATAACTTGTACACTTCCTTTATTAAACACAACAGGAACACTTACAGTGTGTGTTCCATCATTTTCCAAATCCCCGTTAATATTAACCGAAGCTGGGCCACTTATTGAGAAAGTACCTCCACCAATGGCAATATCTGATGCAATAGTTACAGCTCCAGTTCCAGTAAGGCTAAGATTTTCTATAGGGGAGGTAGTAGACCAGTCGGAAATAACTGTACCACTTCCTGATAAAACTAGAGAAAAAGCCGTAGAATTAAACACATTTAAAGTAGGGCTTAATGGCCCACCTGCCCCATCATCACCAGATAAAAAACCTGAAACATTAATAACTCTGGAACCAAACCCACTTTTCAATAAAATCCCACTAATATCTGCCACATGCAAATTGAGAACATTTGCAGTTACATTAACTGTCGTGGCATGTAAAATATAGACATCATCATCAGAATCAGGTAATCCATCTGCATCTCCATCAGGAGTTCCTAGACTACCGTCCCATGTTAAAGTATTATTCCAGTTACCATTTACTCCCGTAGTTATATAAACTGCTTGAGCAAAAAGATGACCAACCACCAAAACCAAAACTAACGAAACGATGTATTTTTTCATGCTATATATCATTGACAGTCAATTAAAGTACAAATATAATCAATCGAATCTTCAATATAAGAAAGATTGATATAAACAATGTAATAACCTCGTTGAAGTTATTACAATACTCGGTTAATACAGGAATTCACACATATGTAACCTTAGTGAACAGTATTCAGGTATCAGTTATTCAGATAGGTTTAGAATCACTATTTGGTGAGATTTTGTAATATATTGAGTACCCGTTCACAAGAGTTTCCATCATTGTTCGTATTGAATTTCTGATTGACTTGCGCATACTTCTCAATATACTCAGGCTCAGTAGACCAGGTGTCAATAGTCTCAATCAAGTCGAGCAATTGGTTTTCAGATTTGGCAATCGGGCCTTGAATCTCGGATTTGTAGTCATAATACATGTCTCTACAGTGTATTTGATATTCTTCTAAGTCATAGGCATAGAATATCACCGGTCGACCAGTCACCATAAAGTCAAAGAACACACTTGAATAGTCAGTGATCAGCACATCCGTCCAAACCAATAACTCTTGTACATCGCTCACTTGACTCGATACATCTTTGAGATTAGACAGCGTTTCTGGAAACTTCAATTCCTTCTCCCAAGGGTGCTTCTTGAGTAAGAATAAATAGTTATGCTCTTTACAATATGCATTGAGTTGCAATAGAAAGTCTATTGTGAATGGCTCGACACTAGACTTATGATCTCGAAACGTAGGTGCGTACAAGATGACTTTGTCATACTTATCTAGTGAGAGGATAGGACGTAAGTCATTGTATAATAATTTTTTATCGAAAAAGACATCATTGCGTGGATAGCCTAGCGACAATACATTGTCATGATCAAATGCGCGTTGCATGATACGTTTTACTTCATCAGATGGAGCCAGCATGGCTTTGTACTTGAACATAGAAAGCAACTTGAGTCGTTTTACTAGACTATAAAGCCATGGATATTTTGTGATTTGATAGAATATTCCTCGTTTATCAAACTTGATTTTGTCCAGGCCTATCATTTTCAAGGGCACTCCATGAAAGGTCTGAAAGAATCTAAATCTCCCAACGATCTGGTCTATGTAGTAGACATCCTTAGAAGACTTCTCATGAATGAATAAAGCGGCTTTGAGCAAAGTGAAAAATCCCTTGATAGAATACTTATAGATCACTGGGTAACCTTTGTTATTAAGCTCATCATAAAGAACCCTGTTTTCTGTGCTCCAAACATGTTCCCAATCGGATTGTGTTTGTAATTGTAAGTAGAGGTATAGGTATTTCGGATGTCCTTGAAATTCATTCCTGTTTCCACAGCCAAATACCAAAAGGGTCTTATCCTTTGGCGTCACATAGGACAATGTGGTGAGCAGAAATTGTAAGAAGTAATCAAGTACCATCGATTACTATTTTATTTTTTGGAAAAAATAATGAGGATTTTTTTTGATCAGCTTGTATCTATCAAGCTTAGAAACTTCTTTAGCCACTTTACAAGAACCCCAACCAATGTAATCTGCCGAATCATCAAACAATATAAATCCTCCAACCTCCAGGTATTTGTCGACATTCTCGAAATCCCGCTTGGCAAAAGGATAGGTGTGATTACCATCAATAAAGGCAAAGCTGATCTTTTGGTCAGAAGTTGTTAGTGACTTTCCAAAAACATCATTCATAGGAGTTTTAGACTCCCAATTGCTGAAAAAATTGTCCGAGCTATCATGTATAGCTATCGGCATATCATCCCCACTAAAGAACGACACGTTGCGCTTATAGGTATCCATCACAAAAGACTTGAAATCGTCCATCGAGTATCCTGCTTCCTTAGCGTATTGGGAGTTTTTAGAATCTTCAAAACTCCAAGTATCCACCGAAATGAGTTGATTGGTCTTGTCGTGTTTCTTCTTGAAATAAGTGATAACATTGGTGGAGAGCCCACAGAAAGCTCCTATCTCGACTATCGATGCGGTAGATGGCAATCTTGAAATCGCATAATCAAAACAATACAAATGCCCTTCCACAACCCAACCAGCATTGGCCGATCGCATGATATTAACGTAAGGCTCTTTAATATGGATCGGTCTATTGATCAAAAAATAGACACCCTTCTTAATGTAATACCAAATTTTACTCATGAAGTATATTCTTTGAAATGATGTGTCTGCAATACTAAGAAATTTCGATTGACCTTGTTACCTTCACATCCAATAAATAACTGATTGATCATTAATGCCAAAATCACATACGTCTTCACAAAACCTCCCTATATACTGCTATGTGAAGCACTATACACATTTACATTTCTTTCAACAGCTCTTCTCTAAAGCATTTTCACAAAGTCGACCGCTATACTTCACCGACAATGTTTCACTTTTCTTCTATGGTAAATCAACCAAGAATCTTCAGATAAGCCTCACTCCTATATTCACCAAAAAGAGTAGTACCGCAACACCTCTTTCAGAACAAACGGATAAGATATTGAATTGGGAAGCAGCGTATATGCAGAAGCGTTCAACACAAGTCATTGCTAAATATCTAAACCTCGAAAAATGGTTTATTGATAACATGTCTAATAATGGCGTTTCTTTCTGTTGGAGTGGAAACAATACCGAAAGCCACGCTTTTGGTCAAGCCGCAAAGGCATTAAAACACGCTACTTACTTTGGCGAAATAACAAATTATCCTCAAACCGTATATCTTGATCCTCAAGGCACTAATTATTTTTCCAACTTAACTGAAAAGATAAAAGCATCAACAGTTGAAGTAAAGTCGACTTCTAAAAACTATATAGAACAACTAAGACAGCTAAAAACGGGTCAAAAACACATTCCCCAGGCATCACTGAAGAGTAAAACTCAAGTATTCATAGCCTTATATGGGATTCAACAATTTTTGTTTGGTTCAGGAAAACGATTCAGTGTGTGGCACCGAATAGCTAACAAACTCAAATCATTAGATAAAAGAGAAGCAGAATTAGTTATGGAAGGTGAATTCATGAAAATTAACAGATTCAAAGTTCCCACCTCTACATCCGATAAGAGGCTCAGAATACTAGTACCTCTACAAGTTAATCATGATACGCAATTGCATGTTTTCTCAGACTATAAGTCTTCGTTTGAATTTATCAAATACCTTCTAACCATAATAGACAGCGAAACTGAGCTGCATATCAAGCTGCATCCTGCAGAAAAGCAAGAGATAAACCAACTGACAATCCACTTACTAAGTAAGTTAACGCAGCTAAATTCAAATATTAAGCTAATTTCCTCATTTGATTTTGCAGATTATGATACAGTGGCTACTATCAATTCTACATTCGGCATAGATGCTTTACTTTCGAATTGCAAAGTTATCACATTTGGAAAGTCACTATATAGCGATCTTGATTGTGTGCTATATTATGGCCCGAGCGAGTTCAAGACTTTACGAGAGGCGTTAGAAGGCTATGATGACTTAGTAAACCCAGATTCATTCATGGCATTTGCCCAAGCTATTCAGAATGAATTTTATAGCTTCAATTATTTTGGAGACACCATAGATCAGGGAGTTTCCGAAGAAAGTTTCTCAAGAAGTATTACTAGGCTTCAAGAAGACATATCAGCAGCACTACTTTCCAACTACAAAAAGTAAAGTCTCAGAGAATCCAGGGAAAATATTGCAGAAGAATTTCTTTAGTTTTTTAGTAACTCCTGTACGTTCTCTGTTAAGGAATGTGTAATAGATTTCTTTAACATTCAGTTCGTTTGCCTCAAAGAGATTCTTCAATGTCGCTAGACTAAAGACCACTTTATGATCAGGATGTTGATGTTCTGTTTGCAGCAATGTATCTATGATTTTATTGAGCCATAGTGCGTTGGGTGTGGAGACTACCAGTAGCGTCTCAGGCGACATGATCTGCTTGAGGTTCGTAATGGCAAGTTCCTGATTCATCAAGTGCTCAATCGTTTCTCCAAAAATGATTACATCAGGTTTATAATCAAGTGCTTCCAGCTTATTCATATCAAAAGGAATGATATTATCCATTCCTTTTTCTTTTAGAAAGTCTATTGCTTCCTGATCAATATCTATACCGAGAACATCGGCTGCCACTTTCTCTATCTTGTCGTGAAGCAACAAGCCTGCTTCCAATTTAGGTTTGGTATAAGGCGCGTCTGTAGCTCCTATATGTAATACTTTTTTTCCTTGACACAAAGCTACGATAGCTTCATCTCGCGTACTGTGGAACTTCGAAAGTTGTTTTATCTTAAATTTCACGTCAAATCAATTAATGCTCGAAGATATAATCCTTTCGGATCAGCCACTTCATTTCTTCCTATTATTTTATTTACAATTCTCGAAACAGTCGGCACTTTATCATAAGGGTGATAAGTGATAGGCCGAACAGATTCGATTGTATGTTTTTTAAAGCCATTTTTATCTAGTAGTATTTTCAATGATTGCTCCGAATAATGGTGATAATGTGGATGTCTCAACATAGAATCCTCCTTTACACGTTCATCTGCAATATTAGGCACTTCGAACAAGAGATACTTAACCCCTAGCCTCTTTACTCTCTCAAAAAAAGCATCGACATCAAATATATGTTCTAGCACATGAAACATAACAATCAAGTCAATATTTCCTAATTGCTCATCCGCTAACTCTTCAAACAAAACATTGTGATATTGAAGGTTATCAGCAACAAGATTATAAGCAGGATTGGGTTCTACGATGACATAAGAACTCGGGTGATCTTTCAAATCCATCATAGAGTAAAAGTCTCCATTCCCCCCTCCAATTTCTAAAACACTATCAAGTTCATTCTTCTTAGAGTTGTTTTTCAAAAACTGATATCTGGCATAGTTTCGAGGTTTAGAAAAATAATTTTTCAACCAAGAAGTATGCTTGTGTTCTTTGAAGTTGAAGTCCTGATGATATGTTTCAGCATAGTATGCTGACATATCCTTCTCTTCTATAATGTGAAAAGAGTCACAGGCGTCACAATATTGATTCTCTTGCAAGAATACTTTGCTCGTGTAATTTGTTTTTTGAAGTTTGCTAGAACAAATCGGACAATCCATAGGCATATTTTAGTCTGCAAATGTATATAAATTATGAATATAGGATACATATCTTACTTATATTAGCACTCAAATCTTTATATGGGCATCATCAAAAAACAGTCAATTCAATCTACCATCTACAACTATCTTGGAGTTGGTCTCGGTTTTTTGAATTCCGTGATTCTGATGCCGATACTACTGACCGAAGAACAAGTAGGGTTATTTCAATTTCTCAATTCTTTCTCATCAATTTTTGTTGGTTTTTGCACTTTTGGAATTCCTCTAATTAGCATTAAAATTTTCCCTAGGCTAAGAAATGAGTCCAAATCTCATCACGGGTATTTCGCCTTCTTATTACTAACGACTATCATCGGAAGCATATTAGGCGTGTTATTCTTTGGAATAGCCGGAGACTGGTTGATTTCTGACGAAAATGGCGCGAAGCAATTCGCTCCTTTTGCACTTGTCTTCTCTATACTACTTGTCGTTAGAGTGTTTGCCAGAAATTTCGATAGCTACATCCGGATGCTAATGAATACCGTACTAGGGACGTTTTCTGAAAATTTCTTATTGAAATTGATCGTGTCCGGTGCTTTGGGATACTACTGGTTGGTCAATGGATATGACTTTGTCACGCTCTTCATTATTTATGCGTTTGCCTTGGCAATACCTGGAATTGTAAGCATATCATATATTATTTTCAAAGGTCTATTTAACTTACAACTTGGAGCCTTTCAAAACGCTACTAGAGGATGGCGAAAGGAAATACTAACACTATCTGCTTATGGTCTCCTTGGAACTTTAGGTAGTATCATCATCCTCGAAGTAGACACCATAATGGTGAGTAATATGCTCGGATTAAAACAAACTGCCATTTACAAAACTGCATTTTTCTTTGGGTTATTCTGTAGTATTCCAGCAAGAGCACTAAGAAGAATCTCCGTAGTAGTGATTGCTGAAGCATGGGAGAAGAATGATTTAGAAACAATTAAGGATGTGTATCACAAAAGTAGCCTTACCCTATTCATATTTGGAGCATACCTGTTTTTGGGAGTTTGGGTGAATTTGGATTATGTATTTCAAATAATTCCAGAATCTTATGCTGCCGGTAAGCTAGTGATATTGATTATAGGCATTGCCCAATTAGTAGATTTGGTTTCGGGAGTGAATACAGAAATCATAGCTTCTTCTCCTTATTATAAATTCACTAGCTATTTTATTGCCGTGCTTATCGTACTCGTTGTAGCCCTCAATTACTTGTTGATCCCATCATTCGGCATAGAAGGTGCTGCAGTTGCCTCTTTGATCTCACTGACGATCTACAATTTATTGAAGTTTGTATTCCTACAAAGAAAGCTCAAGTATCAGCCTCTTAGCTATAAAGTCATAGTCATTATCATTATCTCTTGCATAGCTTGGGTGATCACTACCTATACATTACCTGTATTTGAGGACATATACATTGGGATATTGATCACTGGTAGTTTACTGACAGTGATTTATTGGGTGCCTGTTTACTTACTCAGAGTATCTTCTGATGTGAATGACACCATCGATAAGTTTATTAAGAGAAAGCGATTATAAGTCTGAATGCCTGATATTATGCAGCCGTATAATTCGGGAATAACGTCAATGGGATTGTTTGATTCTAGACTACGAAAACCGAACCTACTGTTGCACGCTTGCCTTTATTGTAACACGCTGCGCTGGACGCTTGGGATCGTTGGTAAATATAGACACAGACTTTTGCTGAATACCTCTGCGATCTGTCGCATCAAAAGTCAACTCTAATTCCATAGACTTACCCGGCTTGATCGTATTCTTTTTAAGCTTAGTGATGACGCAGCCACAAGTTGATTTTGCCTTACGAATATTCAAATCAGATTTCCCTTCGTTGGTCAAAGTGAAAGTAGCAGTAACCTTCTCTCCTTGCTGTATTTTTCCAAAATCATGAATGGTATTTTCCATTTTAAGAATTGGAGCTTGATCCCATTCTTCTTTGCTCATTGTTGGAAAGGCTTCTTCAAGCGTGGCATAAACAGAAAAAGACTTGTCACCATTGAGTTCTTCATCAGTGTGAATGACCACATTGTCAGATACAAATCCATAATCATTCCTATTCTTAGCATCATAAGTCAAGGTAATCGTTCCTTTTGATTTAGCTGGCATAACCACAGGATCAAAAGAAACTTCAATGTATTTAGGCTTATCGACTTGATCTAGGAAGGTGACAATACTATCACTTGCGTTATAAACTTCGTATTTCTTCACTGTAGGCTCATCAGTCATCTTCACTTTTCCTAAGTTGAAGGACTGGTATTTAACTCTGAGTGCCCCAACAACCTGAGGAAATTCTTCTTCTATTGATTTTGGTTTTGGGGTGACCTGTCCTTTAATATAAAGCCTCTTAGTCTTTTCTGTTTCATTATCAGTGGTCACTGTAAGTGACTTATTGAATGGACCTGGTCTGTTTTTTGTATTATACTTTGCTTTGATATACCCTGCCTCACCAGGCGCTATCGCTTCTTTTGACCATCCCGGAGTCGTACAGCCACAAGAAGCCTTCACATTGAGTATTGTAATCGGTTGAGCACCGTTATTGATGAATTTGAATTCGTATTCAGCAGAGCCATCAACTTCCTTGATTACTCCAAAATCATGCACATTTTCCTCGAAGGAGATTTGTTCAGACTGCTGAGCAGTGGCGTAAAAGCAATTAATCAGTAGTATCGAAAAGAATAGATTTTTCATAATGTTATCACGATTTCAGACACAAAAATTGACATAATTACTCACAAATAAAACTGATTCATTCGGATTCATCGATTGTTATCAAAATAAGACATGAATGTCATTCTGGTCTTAGCCTTTTTTATTTTCTTTGCGATATGGCAAGAATACTTACAGGAATACAAAGTTCAGGAAGACCGCATTTAGGCAATCTACTAGGAGCAATAGCTCCGGCAATCAAGTTGTCTCAATCAGCTGAAAATGAATCATTTTTCTTTATCGCTGATTTACATTCATTGACCACAGTCAAAGATGCTAAGACAAGAATTGATAATGTAAATGCTACTGCTGCTGCATGGTTGGCTTTTGGATTTGATACTGACAAAAACTTATTTTATAGGCAATCAAGAATCCCTGAAGTATGCGAACTCGCCTGGTTCATGAATTGCTTCACACCATTCCCTATGCTTGCCAATGCACATTCATTTAAGGATAAATCAGACAAGCTAGCAGATGTCAATGCTGGATTGTTCACCTATCCAGTACTGATGGCATGTGATATCATCTTGTATGATGCAAATATCGTCCCCGTTGGCAAAGATCAGCAACAGCATCTAGAAATGACCAGAGATTTGGCCAGTTCATTCAATCATCAATACGGAGACACTTACGTAATCCCTGAAGTCAAAATAGACGAAACGGTGATGACTATTCCAGGAACGGATGGACAAAAGATGAGCAAGTCTTATGGTAACACCATTGACATATTCTTGCCAGACAAGAAGCTGCGCAAGCAAATCATGACAATAGTCACTGATAGCACACCAATGGAAGACCCTAAAAACCCAGATACGGATAATGTGTTTGCGCTATACAAACTTCTCGCCACGGATGAACAAGTAGTAGAAATGCGTGCAAACTATGAAGGGGGAAATTATGGCTATGGGCATGCCAAGCAAGCTCTTTATGAATTGATAGTAAGCAAGTTCGAGAAAGAACGTGCTCTATTCAACTACTACATGGAAAATACGGGTGAATTGGAAGCTAAACTGCAAGCAGGCGAAGAAAAGGCGAGAGTGATTGCGAAAAAAGTAGTTCAGAAGGTCAGAGAGAAATTGGGTTATAGCTCTTAAGCAAGATAAATTTCATCTGCTTAAGACTACTAGTTTATCTGAGAGGACTCATTAGGGGGTTGAATAGTTCTTGTACTAGAATTGCTTGAGCAATCCAAATCGACCATACCCAATACTTACAATTTCTCTATAGTACCTTGATAGGGGAAATGGATATTCTAGTCTTCGAGTTCGTCAAAAAGGTCTTTCTCTAATCCAAGGTCAACCAATTGAGCACCAGTCTTGATATTAGAAATTCTCAAATCAAATACATTCCCATCATGTAATTGTGACAACATCGCACCATCAAATTCTGCCCACTCTTCCCAAGAAAATTCAATTCCTCCTACGGGTATAATAGATACCCACATCTTCCATGCTCTAGGCAGTCCTTTATCATCCAATATCCACAAATAACTATCTCCTGGAGTACTACCTCCAGAATTATATTTCACCATCAAAGCATCCTTTCCTTCAAAGTCTACCACACTCCTCTCTGTACCATTGTCGAAGGCTTTTGCTGGAGCATTAAGCCAAAAGGAATCATTATTAAACGCATTGATCGCTTTTTCTATAAGTTTATCTGCCTCTTCCCCTTCGATCTTTTTCGAATCCTCGTAAGCAACCCCTTCTGAGGTATTTGGATTGATCAATACGACATATTCCTTCCAGCTCACCTGAACGAGGTGTTTGTATTTATCCCAGACAAAATGATGTTTGCCTCTAAAAGACCACTGAACATAATGGATATCATCCCACGCCTGCTTATTAATCGCCTTGAACATTTTCTTAGCAAGTCGATCACCCGCAGATATTGTATCTTGCTGTATCTCTGCTTTTGACTTTGGAATACTCTCAGATGAGTAAGTAAACAACCCAACAATTACTACTAAAAGGCCAATAATGCCTATTACTATTTTCTTCATATTTCTATCAATAAACCATTAGTCGCTTAATACCAAAAGTTTTATCCCTATCCGTGATTCTCAACAGATACATTCCTTTTAAAATGTTGGGGACTTCATAAGTTGTAAAATTGGATTGAATATCCCATTGTTTCAATAATCGACCTTTCAAATCCAATAATTCCAACAAACGTCCATCTCCTTTTGACAGCAAATCGAATTGTCCTCCTTGTTCAACAGGATTAGGTGAGACCACTATTGTTTCTTTGTTCGGGAAAAATGCTTCAATACCATCAGTCAACACCTCACTATTATCTTCCAGAATTATTCTTGCACGGTAAAAACTGAAATTAGTCAATGGCTCAACATCATTGTATGCATAGGAGGTTTGAGAAAATGAAGGTTGAATACTGGTAACAAGTTCGTAGTTCAAACTGTCAATACTTCTTTCAAAAATAATTTCGTTGATCAAATATGTGGAGCTTAAATTTAATTCTATTTCTAAATATTCATTGAAGACATTTTCCGCAAAAAAACTTCTATAGTAACAATTCACTCCTTGTGTTTCATAGTCAAAAGCCAAACTAGTATTGCCTTCACTTGCCCCACTCAATATTGGCGCAACTGAATAATTCTTATCAGAAAAACCTTCCTTCGAAAACACATATAACGTATCCGTAATCTCCTCAACCAAATCCAAATACTTCTCCCCAACTTCGTAAACTCTGTAAGATGTTGCGTTATCTAATTTGTTCCAAGCCAACATAAAGGCATCATCACAATCAAAACCTACTTCTACATCCAATATCGGAGCTATGAAAAATTCATCAGACATCACGTAATCTCCATTCACTGAGCAACGGATTTGGGCTTTGCCCAGATTGCTTGGAACCGTCCAAGTCACATATTCTTGTGAAATATTCACGTCTGAAGCAGCTATTTCCCAAGAGACACCTGCATCATAAGTAATCTCAATAGACGAAATTGCTAACTTATTAGTATTCCACCTAATATAAGTCTCTTCTCCGCCTACCAGCTTATCTGAGCCAACAGGATAGTCCCATTCAAAATGATCCATATACTCATACAAATAAGCAATATGATATTCTTGCTCGGCAGTACGCAAACTCGAACCGTCAATTTTAATTTGATAAGTTCCTTGCTCTGGTTTATCAACAGTCACTAACTCTACATTGTTTAGGATATCAATTTCTCTAATAGCAGGCTGACTGAGCAGATTTGCATCTGGAGCACTATTCAACACCCATGGCAACCAAGTAATAGAAGTACTCATTTGTTCCAAACTTAAATCGAGGTTATTAACCAATGCTGTGGCATCTCCAGCATTAGCTGCAGGATCATTCCATGTGAGTACTATTTTGACCTCGCTGACATTTTCCGGAATTACTAAATCAATAAGTGCTTCTGCCCCTTGAAGAACTAATCCACTTTCGTACTGCTGTGATTCTATCACTTTCATAGACTTGTAGTTGTTCATATTTCCATACCCTGTAACAAAGTCGATACCATCAGCACCCACATCATCAGCCCCAGCAATGAGCAATGCTTTCAAAAGAGAGGAGGCTGGCAGACTTCCCTCTTGGCTCAAATAGTACTGTTGAAGCAATCCACTAGCACCAGACACCGTAGCAGCTGCATCCGATGTTCCTGCCTTACCAAATGCTACTAGTTCTGGTTTTAGTCGTCCGTCATAAGCGGGACCGCTAGAGTTGCGCTCATCGACTTGATATTCTTCGTCTACTGCACCAACTACCAGGGCATTTTTAGCCATCTTGAAATTCCCACTTAAGTTAGCATAACCCTCTACTCCATTATATATACCGTTATCCGTGACGCTAAGTCCGATATTCCCAGCACTAAAAACATGAAGCAGTTCCTTATTAATATTTGTATTAACATCGTAAGCTCTCGCTTCTGCTCCATATTGATTGTCTGTTACTGCGAAGCCATAGGAATGATTTTGAATAGAAATAGATAATTCGTCAAAGACGTCATCATCGTCAGGTAGTATGTTTTCAAAGCTAGAAGAGGAAAGCGAAGTACCCCAAGCTGCTCCCTTTCCTTTATAAAAAGAGTTGCCAGCACCACCAATAATAGTGGCCATATCTGTAGCATGAGGTGAGACACTTTCACTCTCAATCCCAGAAGTCTTTGATCTAGATTTAATGTCTATATCTGAAACATCAAAGTAATCTTCTTTAACCGATACGGTTATATCTGATCCATTGACATCAGTAAAAGCATGGTGTACTTTGTTTACTTTATTGATCGCCAAATCATGAAAGTTCAAAACAGATTCTATTTGTGGTTTACCTTTTGTACTTCCGACATATACTGTCTTTTCCATATTAAGCAGACTCATAATATGCTTATCACTGATCTCATCAATTCGAACCTCGCTAGTCAATGAAATTTGATGATGATTAATAATGGAGTAATTGATATTCTCACGATCAAACATTTTTCTCAAATCAGATACTGATGAACCAACAATAGTGAGACTCCCTACTACGAACTCTTCGTCCATAAAATTCCTTAGAAGCTCATTCGATAATTTCCACAAGTTATTGATAGGATCAATCGATGTGATATTGGAACTATCAGATTCGGACAAAGGGATTAACACACGAACAACCCACTGCTCACTATCCAATTTCCTTAAAATTTTGATTTTTTTCTGAGTTAGTAGCTTGTTGATATCTGCTTGATTTATGCCAATCAAAACATCCTGAGAAGTCTCAATAGTTTTCAAAGCATTCTGTGACAACAACGCAGATTTATCCAACTTGAATACTTTAACATCCAAATCTTGACCCTTAGCCATGTTGCCGAAAATTATAAATATAGAAATGTGGATCCACTTCATTGAAATGCTATCTTAGTAAGAGCGGCAAAGGTTTGGAAAAAAAATTAAGAAAGCAAAAGTCAATCATACGTTGGTAAATATATAATCAGACTCCGCAAATCATACCAAATACTAAATCATCCCCACCAGTTATCTTCAAATTATAACCATCTACTCAGTAGATGTTTTTTTTGGCAACCTTATTATATACATTGCGACTACAAAATAATCAGAATGCTTTAAGACTATGTGACAAAATAATAATTTGCTCTAGACACAAATAGCAGAATGATTAGAATCAAACAGAACTTTTAACCCAAATTTTTAACTATTATGAAAAAGGTTTACTCTTTATTGTTAGCTGCGACTGTTTCAGGAGCAATGTTTACTTCATGTCAAGAACAAGATGCTATAAGCTCTGATTCTGGTATTTCTTCTGAGTTAGTATCTAAACTTCGTGTTGCAGGTTTTAGTGCAGATGATGTAGTTTCTACTGATGGTGGATACTTAGTAGAAGGTGATATTTTCATGTCAGCTCATGACATCAACAACCTTTCAAGTGCCAAAGTATTAAACGTAGAGCAGTATAGTACTAACAACCTAGTATCTACAGGTGGGGCTAGAAACATCACTATGTATGCGCCAACTGGAAGAAAAGGATATAGTGCAGCAATGATTGCAGGTCTTGACGAGGCTATCAGCAGATACAATGCTCAAGGATTAGAAATCACTTTCTCAAGAATCTCTTCTTCTAGAGGTGCTGATATCTCTATGACTAGACTTAGTAAAAGAGACGAAAGAAGAGGTGTGTTAGGATCTGCTGGATTCCCTACTGCTTCTGGAGATGCTTATAACAATATCAAAATGAGTGGTATACTTGAGTCTTCTTACGGACTTAGCACTGATGGAATCGCGACTATCATTGGACACGAAATGGGTCACTGTATAGGAATGCGTCACACTGACTACTTCGACAGAAGCATCTCATGTGGTGGTTCTACTGCTAACGAAGGTGACGGTGGTGTAGGTGCAAATCACATCCCTGGAACTACTACAGGTGCTGACACTTCAGGTGCTGGATCTTGGATGCTTGCTTGTACTGACGGTGGAAACAGACCTTTCACTAACCAGGACCAAACTGCATTAGATTACCTTTACTAAGAGGTAGTTTAGTTTTACATAAAAAAAAAGGGAAGCCATTGGCTTTCCTTTTTTTATGCCCATATATTAGAAATTGCATGAAGTTGGCTATATGGACTCTTCACTGATATTACCACATCATAGCCCATTCTTGAGGCTACTTACTCACAAAAGCAATCGAATGATCTGGGCAACGATGATGGCTTTAGACTCAAAATGCATTGAGAATTATGATTAAAACTCACCTCTGACGCTACCAAACGATCAAAAATGGTAGTGTGATCACTAAGGGTTAAGGAGTCCACATATTGGCGAAGCTCAGCAGTTTAACCCAATATAAAGATATAGCATTTTCGCTCTTAATCGAACAGCTACATGCATGTCCAATAAAACAGCTACCCATGTATACTGAGATTTTTTTTGGCAGCTATCTACTAAATAAAAGCATGCTTATTAATCTTCCAGAGGAAAGACATGGAGAGTTAGAAAAGTATTAGCAGCACAAGCGCGTTGAGAAAGTAATGTTTAGGAAATGAATTTAACAATGCATCACTTCAAATAACATTCATTTAGTCCTCTTTCTTATATTTTGGAGGCATTTCATTAAATCTATTAATGATTCATGTGGTTCTTCATCGTCAAAAAGGTGGTTATAGCTTCCTAGGTTGGATATCACTACTATGCTTGAGTGTCTAGCTCCATCATATTGTCTCTTTTGTGATGGTGATACTATCGATCTCATTTTAGTTAAGTCGATTGATTTGACTATTGATTCTAATGATTTCCATTCTTTTGAATTAATTAATCTCGATCTTTCCAATTGACTATTTTTTATTCGGTTCTGCACAAAATATTTAACGCTATCAGCTGTTAATGTTAGGTATTCACTCTCCCCTCTGGTAATTGAAGAAAACTGCACCTCCAACAACGATTCTTTTTGAGCAAATCCAATAGTCGAAACTAGTAGCGCCAGTATTAGACATGTGTTTTTCATATTTGAGATTATATTTCAAACTAATTTAAACAAAAACAGCCCAGACGATAACCGTCTGGGCTGTTACTTTTATAAGGTTTTGAAAGCTACTATTGCTTCACAAATCTCTCTTGTATCAATCCTTTTCCTGTTTGGATCAATACCATGTAGATACCTGACTTCAATGATGAAACATCAATTCCATCATTTCCGATACGTACATTGTTCATTGTCATTCCGTTCACCGTGATCACTCTGATAGATACTACATCTGCTGGAGTATTTACAAATAAGTAATCCGATACTGGGTTAGGATACAATCTCGCCATGTTAGTTGGCTCGAATCGCTCAACATTAGACGCTGATCTAGCCGTTGCTCCACCAACACAGAAGTTAGTTGCTTGTGAGCTAGTGAATGATCCACCTGAAGCTAATAAAGATCCTGAACCATCCTCACTGAGGTTGTATGACCCATTGCCATAGCTACAGCAGATTCCATCTCCATATACATCATTGATCGTGAATGTGTAACATCCTGTTGGTAAACAAGCATTCGCTATCACTGTAGAGTTATCTGGAGTTGAAGTAGTATAAGCTCCTGAAGCTACTGTTGCTCCTCCTCCATCAGTAATTGCCCAGCTTGTCTCTTCTGGATACTGATCTACTACCAATGTCAACGTTACATCGTTACATCCGGCTGGTGCTCCAGCTGTGATGCTCAACTTGTCAATTGCCATATCACTTCTATAACTAGTACTAGTTGTTGCTACAAATCTCAACTCAACAGTTGATCCTGCATAAGCTGCCAAGTTTGCACTTGCACTTGACCAAGCGTTTCCTTGATCTCCAGACTTAGACCAAAGTGATGTCCAAGAAGTACCGTCAGTACTTCCTTCCAAAATCATTGTTCCCATTGATGATCCATACATGTGGTAAGAGAAACTGAATGTAGCTCCACTCTCAGCTGTAAGGTCTACACAAGGGCTATTTAAAATAGCTGTTTTTGTAGGGAATCCTGTTCCATTTCCTGAAGACTCTATGTACAAGTA
>JAWUWD010000134.1:0-30020 GCA_034112085.1 Cyclobacteriaceae bacterium | reverse complement strand
TGTACGAGGTACTCCTGGCACAACAGAGAAAAACTCTATCGGATTTAGGGCTTCCTCAACCAATAACTTAATAATGCTAAAACCTCCAAAAGGTTGGAGGAGTGGCTCATTTGCAGTAAAAGTAATAGTAGCATCTAAGGCTACTCCTTTAGACCTAGAAGCTGGAGAACTATTAATTACTACTGGTAAACTTGTGTCTTGTGTTTTGAATTGCCAGTCTCCTTTAGAAAGTCCCGCAAAGTCGTTCCCTGCTAAATCTTGAATAACACCACTCGCCATTTCAATATAAAACTCACGGTTGGTGAGTGTATAGTTGATGAAATCATCCAATCGAAGAAAATAGCTGTCAGTTCGAACATTCACACTTTCCGAAGCAACATTTATGGAGTTGATAACAACGTCAGTGATAGCATCTTTCAAGTAAATAGTTCCAGTTCCTTTTTGAACAAAATAGTCAAAGAAAATTTCAATATTTCCTGTGCCTACTTCTACCGCTCCATTTAGAGGGAATAGCGAAGTAACTGTAGGAGGAGTCGTATCTAAACCACTACCTGTTGTAAAACTCCAAGTAGAACTATTGGTAAATCCTGCAAAAGCATTTCCTGAGGTATCTTCAAACACCCCAGCAACCATTGTTACAAAATAACCGGTACTTAATGACAAATCAGAAGGCAAAGAAAAATTGGCGATGTTATCAGTTATAGCAACACTAGTCAGATTTATGGTATGGACGATTGCACCTCCAGGTAAACTTTTGATAAAAATACTCCCTGTGCCTTTTTGTACGTCTTCATCAAATACGATACTTAGGTCAGTATCAATTGCAACATCAGTTGCATCATCTGCTGGAAGAAAAGAGCTTACAACAGGGGCTTGAGTATCTACAAAAACTTGCATGCTAAAGGTGATGTCATTGGGACCAATCCCTGCGAATGCATTGCCTAGTAAATCAGTAATGGCACCATTGTCTACTTCCAAATAATAAGAAGTCCCATAATCCAACACATCAGTAGGAATCACAGTAAAATGGCTACCACTAATCGATATGTCAGCCGAATTGGTCACATCAACGTTCATGACAACCGCATCGTTGTCCGTTCTTTTGATCGTAATGTTTCCAGTGCCTGCTTGCACGGCTTCATCAAAAACCAATTCCACTAAACTACTTTTTAAATAATACCCTGCTACTCCATCAGTTGGGCGAGAAGAAGCAGGTATTAAAACTGGAGCTTCATTATCTGCCTTTGTGGTTATCTTCCAGGAGTTATAACTCATCCCTGCGAAATATTGGCCTGATCCATTTTTCACAGCAGCAGGCTCCATATTGATATAATAGTTCTTACTATAATCAACTACTCCTGCTGGTAATGTCCAGTTAATTACTGCTCCTACTATTGATATTTGAGATGAACTAATTTCGGCTGAGTATAAAATATTCTCAGTAGCCACATCAATCAATCTGATTTTTTTACCCGCTAAACCAACTTGTATATTTTGATCGAAGTTCATAATGAACACTCCATCCACATTCACATTGGTTGCATTATTAGCTGGGCTTAGGGCATTATATTCCGGGGAAGATGCGTAAGCTGCTAGTGGAAAGAGTAACAATGCTAAAAGTAAAGTCCTAATTAATGATGTTGGTCCGTTAAGGAGTTGGTAACTGTTTTTCATGCTGTTTTGTTGTTTGGGTATAGTAAATGCCTCCGTTGTATCTCGGAGGATATTGCTTATTCCAAAACAGCTTTAATTGCTCAAGTATTCATTCACCTTCTAGGGGTGATTTTTCCCTACCCTTGAGGGTAGTTGCGCGTAACTATTTGAAATACAGGAAGATACAAAATAACTATCTCTAAAAAAGAACATGTAAAATGAGATAAAAATTGCTTGTATTGACTAATTGACTGCCACTAAGCAGGTGCTAAGAGAAACTGGAGTGCCTCTTTTCTATTGGACACGCCAAATTTTTTGTAAATATTTTTAAAGTGATACTTAATGGTGTTTACTGATAATTCCAATTCAGTGCCAATTTCTACATTTGATTTTTTAGTGAAAATAAATTTCACCACTTCAAATTCTTTCTCAGATAGCGGGTTGTCCAATTGACCATTGATGTCCTTTATTTTGATGTTGAAACTTTCAGGATCATTTTTAATAAGGGCCTCTAATTTCCCCTGCAACAAGGCAATTTCATTTTGGTGAACGGCTTCATTTTTAGATCTCCTAACCCTGATAAAGTATAACAACAAAAAGGCAACAACTGTAAAACCTGTAATAAGCCAAATGATAAACTGTTTGTTATTCGCTTCTTGTTCATTCAAAGAATCTGTAGCTATTGTTTTTTGGTTGACTATTTCGATCTCTTTTTTACTCAGCTCATTTTCCAATTCGATTTTCTGCAAACGATTGCTATTATTAATGGAGTAAATAGAATCCTTAATGATATGATATTGCTCTTGGTACATCTTGGCTCCCGAGATGTCACCAATGAAGTTTGAGTAAGTTTCTTTCAAGCTGAACAGGTTCATTAACTCATGCAGAAACCTATTGGAACCTGCAACTTCAATGCCTTTATCCAAATGCGCTAGTGTTTTTTCTGATTGCTCCAATTTTAGATAGGCCTGCGCCAATAACCTATGAGAAATTGCTATTTGTCTCCGTGTATTGTACTTCTCGTGCACTTTGAGAGATTGTAAATGGTAATCTATAGCCACTTCATAACTTCCTTTCTTCTCAAAAATGACTCCTAATTGGTTAATATGCTTAGCTAAACTCATGCTATCCTTCGACTGCCTATCAATGGCTATGGCTTTGGAAATATTTCTTTCCGCTTCCAGAATATTATTTGTCGCCAAATACACCTGTGTTATATTGCTGTAGCGCGTGGCCATTTCTTTTTTCAGATTAGCCTTTTTCATAATGGTCATTGATTCTTCAAAATATTTTAGTGCCTGATCGTACTTCTTCCACTCATTAAAAAGAACGGCTAACGAGTTTAAATCATACCCAATACCAATGGAATCTTTCAACTTTCTATCTATAGAGTAAGCCTCTTCAAAGTGTTTAAGAGATAAATCATAATTTCCTTGATGCCTGTAATTAATGGCAATATTGGAAGTAGTAACTGCCATTTGTGATGAATCCTTGATCAAATAGGCGTAATTATAAGAGAGTTGGTCATACTCGATTGCTTTTTCATGCAAACCAAGAACGGTCAGACAATAAGCAGCATTGGCATAAGACTCTCCAATAAATTTCTTATCGTTTTCGGGCTGGAGCTCTTCACTTATTGCAGCGAGTAGATAGTATTCAAAAGAAGATTCAAGCTCATTAAGATAATAATAGGCATCACCCTTTTTAGAATTCAATTCACTTTTAAAAAAACTACTTCCTTGTAGTTTGTCAGTAGATAATAAAGAATCAATGTAATTGATTGCTTGTTGATAGCTGTGCTCTTCAATAAATCCATCAACAACAGCAATGTGATCAGCATCATCACTTTTTTGTGAAAATCCTAGTTGATATTGAAAAATGCCGATAGCAAAAAATAAGAAGACTAATCGAGTTGACATGATCCGTAATTTATTGATATTAAAAGAGACTTTAGGTCAATGTCACATTTTTAATAGTGATTACTTTTTCGATGGCATCTTTGCGATTGATTACGCCCATTTTTTCAAATATATTTTTCAAGTGTGTTTTCACTGTATTTACAGAAACGAATAATTCTTCCGCAATTATACTGTTGGTCTTATTAATAATAACCAGTGATAACACTTCATATTCTCGTTGAGAAAGTGGAATGCTCAATTGCTCATTTAGTTCTTTGAATGACATCTCAAGTTCTTGCTGTGATTGAATCGTAGAAGAAGACTTGAGTTCATTAACTTCCTGAGCAAACCTTTTCCTCTGTCTTAAAATGAAATACACTAAAAAAGTAGTTATCACTAAAACAGCGCTACTTCCAAAAACTTTAAAGTATACACTTCTCTGTTCTAGCCGCTTTGAACTTTCTTTTTCTTCAAAGGCTCTTTGTTGAATTTTGTCATAAGCAAGAGAATAATAATTCATTGCCAGTTTGTAATTATTCTCATCTCTAGCAATGTCAGCCAATTCGTCAAGTATTCTAATTTCAGTTGACTCATCCAAATTATTAGAGGCAATATTCAATGCCTGGGTAAAGAAATATTTCAAAGAATCTGTATGAAGCAGTTCACCATGCACAACTCCAAGGTTGTAGTACAAATTTGCTTCAAGGCTATCATTAAGCTCATATATATACTGATAAGCTTGGTTCAGGATAATTAATGAAGCAGCTGGATCAGCAATCTTATTTGCCCTCAACAATAGTGTATTAACTCTATCAGTCTGGTTTTGTACTAATGAATGACTCCTAGCACTATCGTTGACAAATAGAATAGATATTAATAATAAATAGTTAAAAATGCTATTCATAAACATATGAGAATTGAAGGTTACAAGTCAATCATGGTAGATTCAAGTCAATATTGACAGTGCTGCTTTATCAGTTTTGAGTAATTCATATCTTAAACTATTAATTTTCTACCATGAACAGGCCTCATTGTGTATCGCAGCAAGGAAATCAGTACTAATAGTACTACACTTATTAAACTCATAGACTAAATTTGGCTAAACAAATTGAGAGATCACATAAGTAATAGATAAGATTTTTCATTTTGATATGAATATGTACTTTCGTAGTCCATGCGCAACAAACTATTTTATATCAGAAATGGTGTTATTTCTGCAAATATTGAGGAGGAAGACTCATTTCAAAATGCTGTAGCATTTTGTGAACAATGGCGTAATGAACGAGCTGTATTTATTATCAACACATCGGGTTCTACTGGTATACCAAAGCCAATAGAAATCACTAGGACTCAAATGGAGGCAAGTGCGAGTATGACTGCGCAGGCACTCTCGCTTCAAGCAGGGGACAACGCTCTCGTCTGTCTCAATACAGAATATATTGCTGGCAAAATGATGCTAGTCCGTGGAATGGTTAATCAACTAAATCTCTATATTACCGAACCCTCTTCTAATCCGTTACTTAAACTGCCTGATGAATTACAAATTGATTTCATGGCAGCCGTTCCTTTGCAAATGGAGACCATGATAGACAATGGTGGTACCGATCGTCTTAATGGAATGAAAGCCATCATCGTAGGTGGCGCTCCTATTTCATTGACCTTGTCCAAAAAGATAGGTCAGCTAACTTGTCCAGTTTATGCCACTTATGGCATGACTGAAACAGTTTCTCATATCGCATTGAAAAGACTTAACGGTGCTGATACTTCAGATTATTTCAGTGTCGTGGGCGATATGAAAATCGGAGTAGACGAACGAGGGTGCTTGACCATCAACTCGATACTGACTAATCATCAAGCCATCATCACGAATGATATCATCAAGGTCATTGATAAGCAGACTTTCGAATGGCTCGGACGAGCAGATAATGTCATTAATTCTGGCGGGCTTAAGATACATCCCGAACAGCTAGAAGATCAGGTACGAGAAATATTAGCAGAACAGGGCATCGATTCCAATCTGATAATTGCAGGAGTGCCAGACACTACTCTTGGAGAAAAAGTGGTGCTTATTTTGGAAACTGAAGACCTCTCTGAAGAATATCTAAAATCCCTTATAGATATTTTGAAGGAAGGCTTGCCTGCTCATCAAGCTCCAAAAAAGATTTACACTTTGAAGGGATTCGAATATACAGAGACCGGAAAGGTGAAGAGATCCGATACTGTAAATCTTGTTTATGAAATATAGCATGGACACTTATAAAGTGTTCGGAGTTTAGACTTATTGGATAATGAGCATCAAACTATTCTCGTCCTTGATTGAAATAGATCTACTTGAAAGAAAAATAACAAGTAGATTATAATAGAAGCTCTTTATTTTCCGACCGCATTGAACCCCGTTTTAATGACATTAATTTACTAGCTCTGTTTATGCCATGCATATATAACCGCAGATCCCTTCAAAATAACTAAAAGATAAAGAGTCAGTTTCGGGTAAAAATATTCCGATTAAACCTTTTAGCCTTGAGTGCATCTAATGTCAAAAAAAATATAATATGAGAGTAAAACCAACCCATCCAATGAGAATAACTAGTCTGATCTTTATGGTCATTACTTTCCTGGCAAATATAGGCTGTAAAGATTCAGATAGTGAAGATCCTGCTATCGAAGATGAACCAGCCTTGAATGAGTCAGTCGATCTGAGCCAATTACCCTTTGGAGGTTCTAATATCTTAAGGAGAGATCAAGGAGTTAATCAACCTGAACTAGAATCACTTTGGCTCTGTGGAGTTCCTGCTGATGGCGCGGGAAACTCTGATGCAAGTGACTGGACGAACAGTGATGGCACATGGGATTATACAAAGAAGCCAATTGTAGATGGCAATCTTACTTGGGTGAGTGAATTTGAAATCATCCTTGATGGTAATGGCAATCGTCTCATTACTGGAAATGCATTACCAGACCACCCTACTGGCGTTTTCCCAATCGATCCAAATAGTATCGCGTATCAATACGACCGAAATACAAACGAAATACTAGCTCGTGAAATCATATTCGAATTTCCTGCAGTTCCGGAAGTAGCAGATGATCCAAGTTGTGTTACCTATGGAGCGGCTGGCATCTCACTCAGTGGTAGTGCGATATACCATGGTGCATCAACACTAGCCAATGATGCTGCCGCTCATGAACTTTTTGATAGCTATGGAGGTCATTCAGATGGGACGAACACCTACCATTACCATTATCCAGCGAAGAATCTACAGGATCATATTGATCCTCATGAAGAAGGCCATTCAGGTCTTATGGGATATGTGATAGATGGTTTCGGGATTTACGGTCCATATGGTGAAGACGGAGAGCTACTCTGGTCCGTAGATCTAGATGAGTGTCATGGTCATAAGCATCCAGTGCTGTGGGACGGTGAGATGATAGACTTATATCATTACCACTGGACTTATGATTTCCCATACAATATTGGTTGTTTCAAGGGAACACCTAATTGAATATCTCCCAACATACAGAACTGAATAAAACAACTCTACGAAAAAATTATCAAATGAAGTCGATCAGATCAACCGTGCTATTTTCTACTATTTTGTGCATTACTATTCTTTCATCTTGTTCCGATGATTCTCCTGTGATACCTAATACTGATTCCTCCCCAAATATTGTTCTCATTATAGCCGATGACATGGGTTGGGATGTTTTTGGCAACTATACCGGTTTTAATGGAACAAAAGCCAATACACCAACCATTGATTCACTGGCAATAAATGGGGTTTCATTTTTAAACTTTTGGACTAGTCCCATATGCGCACCTACAAGAGCTTCGATGCTTACGGGGAAGTATCCATTTAGAACTGGTGTAGGTGGTGTTCAAATACCGCAGCAAGAAACTCTACAAAGTAATGAGACGATCATACAAAAGTACATTAGTGACAAGACGTCCAATCAGTATGCTTCTGCAGTAATAGGCAAGTGGCATGTGAATTCCAATTCCCAATTGAATGCTCCAGAAGATTTTGGCGTTGATTATTACTCTGGGATTTTCCTAGGAGCAGCACCAGACTATTATAATTGGACACAAACAAGTGGTGGAGTACAAGAGAATATTACAACCTACGCAACATCGCATTTTGTCAATCAATCAGTAAGTTGGATTGAACAGCAATCAAAACCATTTTTTCTATGGCTAGCATTCAATGCTCCACATACTCCGTTTCATCGCCCTCCTTCGGAACTAATTTCAGACCAATCACTGGTAGATAACCAAGCCACAATAGATGCCAATCCACTCCCCTATTATCTAGCATCAATAGAGGCTATGGACAGCGAAATTGCTCGACTAATCTCCTCCTTATCTTCGGAACAAAAAGAAAACACCGTCTTTATATTTTTAGGAGATAATGGCACTCCTCTTCAGGTAGGGCAGAGTCCATATACTTCAGGTAGAGTCAAAGGCACATTGTTTCAAGGCGGGATTAACTCTCCACTAATTATTTGCGGAAAAAATATCAATAGAAAAGATGTTCTTGAGACAGCTTTAGTACAAACTCCAGACATATTTACTACGATAGCTGACTTAGCCGGAGCTGGAAGTGATGATTATCAAGATGGAATCAGTCTTAAACCATTATTAACCGATGTCAGTTCAACGAAAAGAACCTTTACCTATTCTGAACAATTTGGAAACACAAACACTATAAATGATGGTTACGCCATCCGAAATGAGGACTACAAACTTATTCACCTTGAGAATGGTACTGAGTATTTCTATCAACTGAGTTCAGACCCATTTGAGCAAAACAATTTGCTGTCCCAATCTTTATCCGATGCAGCCGAACAAAATCTTGAGGAACTAAGACAGACTAAAGTGAATTTATAAAAAAAATTCATCGTAAATCATCTTTTATTGATTGTAAGCACTACAATACTTCATCCTGATAAAATGAAAAACTATCTAACATAAGCGATGAACAAATGGGTTTTTATTGACCAGGATATTTGCATGGCACTTGGAAAGTCAGCTACTATTAATAAATTTAAACATCAGTGTGATTAGTGCAGCGCCAAGATTTAATGCTCTGCAATCTCCACTCATCATAGCTAGACCTTAGAGACAATAAAAACTCAATGAAGACAATTACATTACCAGATGAATTAAATTTGAATTCGTCTCTTTCCATTGAGGTTTATGATTATGAGAGTACTCAGGAAATTTCCAAGCAACAGATCTTACTGAATAAAAACACTTTTAGTTTTCTTCAAGAAGGAACAAAAGAAGTGTTTTTTGATAATTCTTCATACGCTATTAATAACTCACAATTTCTATTGATGAAGTCAGGCCATTGCTTAATGACCGAAAAGCTTTCTAACGTTCAAGAATATTATAGAAGTGTTCTATTTTTCTTCTCAAATGAAGATGTCTTACAATTCGTAAGAAAGTATGAGCTTAATCCGTCAGAAGCTAACACCTACTTCTCTACTTACTCATTTGACTATGATGCATTCATAAAAGGATTTGTAACAAGCCTTTTAGATATAGCAAAACTTTCAAAATCGATTCAAAAGAACATTTTAGCAGCTAAGTTTGATGAAATAATGCTATACCTCATTGAGTTCAAAGGGGTAGATTTTCTGTATTCCTTAATTAGCAATAGTGATAATCAAAATCAAAAATTTATTCAGACCATCGAGAGTAATAAACTAAATAAACTAACCATTAAAGAGCTTTCATTTTTATCGAATATGAGTGTGTCAACATTCAAAAGAGAATTTGAAAAACAGTTCTTCAGCTCTCCAAGTAAATGGTTTCAAGATAAAAGACTCGAACATTCTGCTTTTCTATTAAAAAACAACTCGAAACGACCATCAGATATTTTTGAGGAAATTGGCTATGAAAATCTCTCAAATTTCATTCAAGCTTTTAAAGTAAAATTTGGAGTGACTCCAAAACAGTATCAATCAAATTGAACTTTTATCAATACTTTTTGAACTGAATCAAACACAACATCCACTTTCACCCTTCATAGATTTGTTAGTATAATCAAAAACAAATATTATGAAGAAATCAAGTTTTATTTTAGGGCTATTATTAGTTTTATCAAGTGCACTATTTGCCCAAAACACCTTTACATTAATGAGTAATGATTTAGGCGGAGAAGCAACTATCAGTGAAGAGTTTAATGGGTTCGGTTGTACTGGAGAAAATAAATCCCCTCAATTGTCATGGAAGAATACTCCTGAAGGGACTAAAAGTTTTGCCGTAACTATGTACGACCCAGACGCTCCTACAGGAAGTGGATGGTGGCACTGGGTTGTATTTGACATTCCAGAAAACACAACTGAATTAGTGTCTGGTGCAGGAAACACTGAGTTGAACTTAACACCTGACGGAGCTATTCAGAGTGTGACAGATTATGGATTAAATGGATATGGAGGTCCTTGTCCTCCAGAAGATCACGGTCTACACCAATACATCATTACCGTTCACGCCTTAAAGACAGACAAGCTTGGACTAAATAAAAGCACAAATCCAGCGGTAGTAGGTTACTACCTTTGGAACAACACTTTGGCAAAAGCCAGTATTGTAACTTACTACAAAAGAACCAAGGAATAAAAACATCTAGTTGAGCGCAAGTCATTAAAAGCTTGCGCTTTTTTAGTACACTTATACTGTCCGAAGAGATTGGAATTATCATCACGCTACTTCAACCATTTATATCTTCTTAGAAGGCTGGGTGTTGTGGGAATATCAGGAATTGTTAGTTGTAAAAATAAAGGCTTCCCACCCCTGAGAAGCCTTAAAACCTAAACCTAAATTGAGATTATTGAGTTTTTGACCACTTAATATCTCAAAGACTATCCAACAGTATGAACGATGCACAGTCTTCATATATAAGAACTATTAAATCGCTAAAAGGTTACAGCCAGTATGTTAATTTATGTTAAAAGGCTAAGATCCCACTCGAACGGTGATCGGTAGTAAGCTACCCCTTTTTCAATAGTCAATGGAGAAGGAATGTTATTGTGATATAGCTTCCCAGTTCCTAGTCCGTGAGGAATATCCGTATCGTACTCAGCAGTAAATTGGCTGATCGCGTTGAGCCCAATATTAGACTCTAAAGCAGAAGTCATCCACCAACCAATGTTAAGCTCTTCCGCAATAGCAATCCACTCTTTACAAGATCTCAAGCCACCTAATAGTGTTGGTTTAAGTATTATATACTGAGGCTTTATTTTTTCAAGTAGAGCTCTTTTTGATTCACGGGTATGTATTCCTATCAACTCCTCATCCAACGCTATCGGAACTAACGACTGACGGCACAACTCATACATCGCAGATGTCTGCCCTGCAGCAATTGGCTGTTCGATAGAGTGAACATTGAACTTAGATAATTGTTCCAGTTTCTCTAATGCTTCTTCTGATGAATAAGCCCCGTTGGCATCTACTCGCAGGGTGATGTTCATTTTGTAATATTTGCTGCGGATGTATTGAAGTAAGTCACATTCTTTTTCGAAGTCCATGGATCCAATCTTCAATTTGATACAGTCAAATCCTTCATCCACTTTTTCAGTAATTTGAAATAGCATATCTTCCAATGCACCCATCCAAATCAATCCATTGATAGAAATTCCGCTTTCTCCTCTGCTGAAAGCATTGTCATAAATTATGTATTTCCCTCCATTGAGCAAATCAAGAAAAGCCACTTCGAAACCAAAATAGACTGATGGTAAATCTATCGGTATCGCTTTGTCCAAAAGGGTATACATCTCATCGACATTGGATGGAGCTGTATGTCCACTAATCTGTTGACAAATCTCAGTCAAACGATCATCAAAATCTGGGATGTCATCAATACTCAACTTAACCAAGGGTGCCGCCTCTCCTAACCCAAATATCTCTCGGTTGGCATCATCCGCTAGCTTGATAATCCAAGTATCTTTATGTCTTAGAACTCCACGAGATGTTCCTGCATGAAAAGTGAAATCTAATTTATGTTTTTGGTAGGAGGCTGTGATTGCCATGAGCGAACGAATGGATTTTAAGAAAAATGATTTAGCGCAACAAAAATCAATTTATATTTGCAATCGAAAATACACAAAAAGAATGATCCCAACCATACATCTCAGTGATTATCAATACGAACTACCAGAAGATCGGATTCGTAAACATGCGATTGCAAAAAGGGATCAGTCCAAGCTATTACATTATAAAAAAGGTGAAATAACCCATAAAGTATTTGATCAAATCACTGAGCTACTTCCACCTAATAGTCAGTTGTTTTTCAACAATACCAAAGTTATTCCGGCTAGGATCCACCTCCAAAAATCAACTGGTGCCAACATAGAGATATTCCTCCTCAATCCAGTAGCTCCAAGTTCACTAGTCATAGAGGCAATGGAAGTCAAGGGGAAATGTACCTGGTCATGTATGGTCGGTAATTTAAAAAGGTGGAAAGAAGAACCTCTGACAACCGTTTTGAACATTGCTGGGCAAGAAGTAGAACTCTCAGCCACTTTGGTGAATCGTGAAGAGCGATCGGTCGAGTTCTCTTGGGATGGAGATTTTCGATTTGTCGATATCGTAGAAGCGCTTGGTGAAGTGCCTCTTCCACCCTACTTTCATCGTGATCCAGAAGAAGGAGATAAAGAACGCTACCAAACGGTGTATTCTAAAAAAGAAGGTGCAGTTGCCGCTCCTACAGCCGGGCTGCACTTCACCTCTGAAGTACTCCAAGATCTAAGTGCAAAAGGCATAAATCTCAACTACCTCACACTTCATGTAAGTGCGGGAACTTTCCAGCCTGTCAAAGAAGAAATCGCAAGTAATCACCCAATGCACTCGGAGCAAGTATTGATTACCCGAGAGAATATAGACAGCTTATTATTGAACAAAACCAACATCATGGTAGGAACCACTTCCATGCGTACGCTGGAAAGTTTGTATTGGTTTGGAGTCAAATTATTGAAAGAAGATAATGCTGCATTCCATATTGAAAAACTCTACGCTTATGAACATGAAGCTTCAACCTTGCCTACTAGGATAGAAGCTCTTGAGACCATACAAAAGTATATGGATACTCAGAAGCTAGAGGTATTGATGGGTGATACAGAAATTTTCATCATGCCTGGATATGAGTTCCGTATCTGTGATGGACTTATTACCAACTTCCACCAACCAGGGTCGACTTTGTTGATGTTGATTGGAGCCTTTATTGGAGATGATTGGAAAGACCTTTATCGAGAAGCCATGGACAATGGCTATAGCTTTTTGAGCTACGGAGATAGTTCGTTGTTGATCCCATCATCACACCAGTAAGACCTCGAAGATTTTTCAAGACTTCTATTCAGTTAAGGTAACTCACACTCTATGTTGTCATTGGAAAGAAGCTATCCCAAAAGTTGTTATTGGAAGGAATCAAAGCAGTTTTTCAAACCGGAAATTGCTTTACTATAAAGATTACGGCACTTTGTAAAAGCTCCGTTCGTAATGACATATCAGCTGAGACAGCCTCCTTAGCAAATTAGCTATTCAATGTTTGCAATAATTTCTCTGCCACCAACTCAGATGAAGCAGGATTTTGACCAGTAATCAATAAACCGTCAGTCACACTGTATGGATTCCAATCCTCGCCTTTCGAGTATACTCCACCATTTGTTTGAAGCATATCTTCTACTAAGAAAGGAACAACATCTGTCAATTGAACCGCATCTTCTTCCGAATTCGTAAATCCAGTAACCTTTTTTCCTTTTACTAATGGATTACCATTATCATCTTTTGTATGCTTAAATACGGCAGGCGCATGGCAAACAGCAGCAACTGGTTTATTATTTCTATAAAAATATTCGATCAAAGAAATTGAATTTTTATCCTCAGCCAAATCCCACAATGGCCCGTGTCCTCCTGGATAAAAAACAGCATCATATGCTTCCTGATTTACATCTTCTAGTTTTAGCGTTTTGCTTAATACTTCTTGTGTCTCTACATCCTTATTAAACCTTTCAGTTGATGGTGTACTGAAGTCTGCCGTTGCACTCTTAGGGTCGATAGGAGGTTGACCGCCCTTAGGTGAGGCTAGCTCAATTTCGATTCCTTTATCTTTCAATAAGTAATATGGACTTGCAAATTCTTCAATCCAAAATCCTGTTTTTTCGCCTGTATCCCCTAGTTGATCGTGGCTGGTAAGTACAAATAATATCTTTTTCATAGTTCCTGTATTTTGTTTCGTCTTTTACTGAGACAAAATTAACAGTGTTTATTCAGATGAAAATTGATGTATGGTAATAAATCACCTACAAGATAGGGTTTAGATTTCCCGATACTTATATAGAACTAATAAGCTTTTTAACTCATACCTGTGAGCTTGCTTCTAGATCGTAGATTACTCCGCCAATTCTTTTCTTATTCGACTCAAGCTCTCAGTGGTCACTCCTAAAAAGGAGGCAATGTGGTAGTTTTTTATTTTTTGCTCGATATTAGGGTACTGCTCTACAAAAGACAAATACCTTTCCTTAGCGGTTTGTGAGAGGTTTGACAAAATTCGTTTTTGAAAGCTAGCAAAAGACTTCTCCATTTTTATCCTAAAGAAACGATCAACTTTAGGTATAGCATCATAAATCTCATCAATACTCTGCTTAGAGATTTTATACAAAACAGCTTCTTGGATACATTCAATATTTAACAAAGATTTTTCTTGGGCAAAAAAAGCCATATAATCGCTGACCCACCAATCTTGTATTCCAAACTGTATGGTATGTTCTTTCCCATTTCTATCTATAAAGAATGTGCGCAAGCATCCACTAAACACATAGTATTGATACATTACATTTTCATTGGCCTCTAAAATAGTTTCTCCTCTTTTAACCAGAGTCTTTTCAAACTTGCTATCAATCAGCGCTATTTCACCCTCTGTGAATGACATGTCCTTGAAGATATTTGCTGTTATAGATATTGATTCAGTCATTTTTATTAGGGTGGCTTAACAAGAATATTCTAAAGTGATTTTTCATCCATTTCCATTCCCTCCAGCATATGTCCCAATATAGGCTCACATTTTTCATTACACGCTGGGTAATAGTCTTTGTGTTTCCAGTAATTTGATTTGGGTGATTTTCCCCACCAGAATTCAGCCATAGCCAATGGCTTCATTTTATGCATAAATGCATACTGTAGTAATTTCGGTAAGGCGCACTCTCCCGCTCCACCGGGTGGTTTTTGATCTCGGACATCTCTAAAGATATCTCTCAAACTCTTCTCATCTCCGGCTATATTCAAAAACCTATACTGGTCAAATATTCTTTCTTGAAGTGCTGTGGAATGCTCCTTTCTAAAGACCTTGAGTTGTTCAATTTCTTTATCAGTGTAACCTGCTTCTTCCAGTGACTTGATCTTTTGGTTGATCCGAGTCAGCTCCTCCATACCATTATTGAGGAAACTACCGGCTTTCAGGCCATCATATACTGGTGGGATGAGCTTAGGATAATGATAGCCTCCTCCTATTTTTCCAGAAAATGCTGACAAATAACCTACTTCATTATTGATTGTTTTCACCACTAAGACACCAAACATCTTCCCGATGATCTGTCCCTCTTTACCTTCAACCAACCCAAAGTTATGTTCCCATTGGGTATTTTCGAGGTATTGCTGAAGTTCTTCCGATGCAGCTATGCATAGCGGATGTGGCTTATAATCAAATGGAAAAGTAAACCGCTCTGGTAGATTAGAAACATCTACAGATTTGGGGAATGGGGTGAAGAAGTTATCTTCAGAAGATATTGGTTGAGTCAATAGCATGTTAATTATAATTCCAACCTAAATCCAAAAACAGGAAAGTCATCTTTTGAAAAGTCTAAATTTTCTGACCTGACAAATCCCATCTTCTCGTACATAGCCCAGGCTATTTTCATGGCATTGGTAGAGTGTATAATCACTTGTCTTTTATTATCTTCAATGGCTAATTGAATACAGCTATTGATGAGCAGCTTACCTATGCCTTTACTCCTAATGGTCGGATCGACTGCCAACAATCTAAATCCTGCTGCATTCTTTTCTTGAGAAAATGTTTGAAAGGCTCCATAGTCTTTCATATCTCCGAAATAAACGACTCCTCCAGCTATTGCATCATCTGCTGAAACAGCAACAAGCAATTTCACTTTTGGCTTGATGGTTAACTCTCCTACATTGATAAGTTTATTATAATATTCAGGATTTTCTTCCACAGAAAAAAAACCTTCCAACTGTGAATATACCGAAACCATCAACTCCCCTACCTTTTGGAACTCGTTGATTCTAGCTTCTCTTACAAAGTATTGCTTATCATTCATTTACTTCAATACTCCTTCTAAGTAATGCTCTTCAATCCCATAGGCCTGTTTCAGCTGATCTATTTTCTCATCGATCGATGCTTCATCAGTGGTTTTATCTGTCTTCGCTCCTACTAGTAGGACGTTTTTGCGTGTATGCTCATTGGATACAAATTCGAAGATCTTGGTCTGGTATTGTTTCTTCTCCATGATCAATGCACGGATGGTATCTGTCACCATTTCGTATTGACGCTCTTTGAAAATTCCATACTTCAAAATTGGGTCTGTTTGCTCCTTACCTTTGAGTTGTTGCCTGATCTGTTTGTGACAACATGGCGCGCAGATAATCAGTGCTGAGTCAGACACAATTCCTTTATGGATGGCATCGTCAGTGGCAGTATCACATGCATGCAGAGCAATCAAAATATCAATCTGATCATTGTCAAAAGTCTCTATCCGTTGACAGGCAAATGTCAAATGTTCGAATCCCGCTTTCTTAGCTACATCATTGCAGTAGTCAACCAATTCTTGTCTGAGCTCTATGCCAGTTACTTTGACTGATAGATTGAGTTTATTGGATAAGTAGTCATACAAAGCAAATGTGAGATATCCCTTCCCCGACCCCATATCTACGATGTTGACCTGATTAGGCAAAGTGGTGGACTTGATCAGTCCTTCCATCACCTCCAAGTATTTATTAATCTGACGATATTTGTCAGCCATCTTAGGAATAACCTTTCCTTCCTTATCTGTTACACCAAGTAATTGCAAGTAGTCGCTGGTCTTTTCTGCTCGTTTTTGCTTGGTTCGATCATGCGTCTCTTCAGGGATATCTTTGAAGCTTGCTTTTTGACGACTGATATGTCCTTTTCCTTTTTTAGACTTTTGAAAAGTATAATCTGACTTTGTGGTGAATAGAACTGCATTTCTGAGGTCTTGCAGTACAGCATCTATTTCCTTAATCCCTATCTCTGCTGAAAAATTCTTCACCTGATCATTGGTCTTGTACCGGTAGTTCAAAGACAAGTTAGGTTTGTCCTTAAGCATCACTTTTTTCCCATAGACATTGACCAAGTCATTGCTGGGAAATGCGGGTTTGCTTATCGTGATTTTCACAAACTCATTGCGATCAATACTCTCTTGAATGAGGGTCAAAAATATTTCCTGTTCGTCCATGGACGCAAGGTACTAATTCAGTTGTTCAGTTCTTTAGTTGATAGTTATTAGTTATAAAACTAACGAACTGAGTAACTGCGTAACTATTTTCGCAATGACAACTCCATATACACATTGGCACGCTCGTAAACTGACTTACTGCCATCCTTGTCCATATACTCGAATCCTAGTTTTTCATAAAGTGTCAATGCAACGGTAAGGGCTTTGTTGGATTCTAGAAATATCATTTCAAGTCCCATTTCTCTAGCTTTTTCAATGATTTTCAATGCCAATTTCTTGCCAGCTTGTTTTCCTTGTGCCTTTTGAGTCACGGCCATCTTAGTTAGCTCATATTTCCCAGGCTGAGGCTGCATTAGAGCGCAGGTACCCACCACCTCACCTGCCAATAATGCAAAATAGATGGCACCTCCTTTATCAAGGATATATTTCTGTGGATTACTCAATACTTCTTGATCATAATCCTCCACATAGAAGTACTTCTCTAACCATTCGATATTGAGGTCTTTAAAATTCTTTGCAAATTTTGGTTGATAATCTACGATCTTCACTTCTTCCATAAGGCTACTATTGATTACTCACTTATATAAAGTATTAATTACGTAAACGTATTAACTAAAATATTTTTTACCATGGAGAATGACATAAATCATCTATGTCTTTGAGATGTTTAGCTATTTCTTTTTCAGAATTCTTATAGCTTTGTTATCTCACTTATCAAAAGTCAATCTTATGAAATCAACTACGCGATATATATCTGATTATGTCTACGAAGGCACCAACGAAAATGGAAACGTTGTTCGTGTTGACATGAGTCCAAATGATGAGAAGGCTGGGCAATCTCCTGTAGAGTTATTGTTATCTGCTCTTGCCAGTTGCGTAGCGGTAGAGATCGCACTGATTATCAAGAAAAAGCGTAAAAATTTGGTAGATTTAGTCATTGAAACGAACGCTGTCAGAAGAGATACTAATCCTAAAGGGTTGACTGATGTCCACCATAAATATATTCTTACTTCTCCAGACGTGACATCAGAGGAGCTCCAGAAGATCATTCAGATCACCATAGATGGTTATTGTTCTGTAGCGGATTCCTTGAAGGCTAACCTCACATTTGAAACAGAAGTGAAGACTGCATAAAATGACTTGGAAGGAACTTAAAAGAAGTATCAAGTACCCTCTACTCGTTGGTCTAGCGAAGTTACTAATTTTTACTACACGCCTATTTCCTCGGACATGGGCGTTATGGTTTTATGGAAGATTGGGAAGCTTGGCTTACTCCCTATTGAAAAAGGAACAGCGCAAGACCTTCGATAATTTAAAAATCGCTTATGGCCATGAGAAGTCTGACGAAGAACTCAAGCGCATGGCTCGCAATGTATTTGTTCATCAAGCGAAAAATGGTGCTGACTACTTACTAGCACTTAAAGTCAAAAACAGAGAGCAATATAAAGAGTTTGTAGATATCGAAGGAGAAGAGCATCTCAAGAAGGCCTACGATCGAGGGAAAGGCGTCATATGCTTAATCAATCATACGGGTTCTTGGGAGTTCTCTGCCATCACTCCTTCTATCTTAGGTTATGAGACGACAGCCGTCAGCAAAGCCCTTAAGAATAAGCAGCTCAATGACATGATCATTGGATTTCGTAAAAGTCGTGGATTAAAAAACCTCAGCCGAGGAAAAACTTATCCTCTTTTAATCGAAGCATTGAACTCTGGAGATTGTCTGATTATCATGATAGATCAGGACACCAAAGTCAAAAGCGTCTTTGTTGACTTTATGGGAACTCCGGCCTATACACCAATAGGTGCTGCTCTACTCGCATTAGACACAGAAGCTGCCGTAGTCCCCATGTCGATGAAGCGATTGCCTAACAACAAGCATCAGTTTACCATCAAGCCAGAAGTGAAACTGATTAGGACAGATGATCAAAAATCAGATCTCTTAGAAAACACCAAGAAGTTTAGCAAGATCATAGAAGAATATGTACGTGATGCCTATGATCAATGGGTATGGATGCATGAGCGCTGGAAGACCACTGCTGAGACTGTGGAAGAACTCAAAAGAAAAGGAGTTATCAAATCTTAAATCATCTGTTAATTTCATATTCTTGCATCAGTCATTTCTAGTGTTTAATTATTATATTGAAGCATAGTGACTATCATTCCAACCATAGAGACAAAAGAGGGTTATGTAATACTCACAGCTAATGGAAAGTGTGATGACTTCAATCTGATGATTCAAGGAACACACATGGTCAATGAGGCCGCTAAAGAATATGGGGTAAAACATGTCCTGCTAGATCATAGAAATTTGAGCTATGACTTAAATATGTCAGAGGCCTTCAATTTGGTCAAAGTCTATGAAAAAGACTTTCCGTCATTTAGTGGTATATCAATCACCGCTGTAGTGAATGAAGATGGGCTTGAGCTCGCTAAATTTTGGGAATCAATATGCCTGAAGAGAGGTTACCAGAGTAAGGTATTCTTAGATTTTGATAAAGCAGAGCAGTGGGTGATTAGCCATTCAAAAGTTGGATATTCTTCCAAATAAGCAACGTTCTTAGCCGCACACACTATGATTACCTTCCTTTAGCTCTCTTGAGAAGTTTGGCGGGTGGCACAATAAATATTGAGATGTTGGTGTAATAGGTTCCCTGAGCATTGATGGTAATGATGCTATTAGACCTGTTCTCGCCTGGTTCTGAAAGGAATATATTCAGTGGCTCTCGATATCCTACCATAGCACCGAACCAAAGCCAATCATGAATTTCTCTTTCCAATCTTAAACTCAGTCTAGCCGAAGACCTACGAAATTCCAATTGTGAGAACCCGGGTAATACTTCATCCTGTATATGGTAACTGGCTCCCTGCAATTGTGTGATAAGGTATAAGTGAGTCTTTTGAGCAGGTGAATATCTCAATTTAACTTGTTTAGGCAGCAACATTTCAAGCCCCCAATGAAGACTAAAGGCGTTCTTATAAAAAAACACGGGTAAAATAAGCGGCTGACCTAGATCATAACCAAATGAAAGTCCATACCCAACTTCTTTATGAAGTCCCTTTTCACGACCAATAGTCAGCGCTATAGATGATTTTAATTGGTTGAGGATATTTTTGAACTGAATCTCATCACTATTCAATGAGTTGTTCAGATAGGCCAAGAAGAACTTATCTCCCTCAAGTTCTTTCCTTAAGAAAAAACTAGATGACACCCTTTTGAGTGGCTTATCTTCGAATCTAACATAAAGTGGATAGCCAGGTTCTGAAACTTCTCCAAATAAGAACTGTTCATGCCTATAGCCTAATCCACCGATTAAGGTCACTTTATCTTTTAAGATTACAGGAAATTTAATCTTAGCTTGTCGAATAAGATTTTGATTGATTTCGGCTTCAGCATCCCCTACTAGTTTGGACTTTGACTCTACACCGAAATTATTGAGCACCTCAAATTCAAATTCTATGAATTTTGGACGAGGTTTATATCTAAGAGATGCTTCAAGGATGGGACTAGTCTCATCCTTGCTTTTATCGTATTGTCCATAAGATGTGTTACAACATATGTTTAGGACTGTAACACAAAGAAACACTCTTGAAATACTGACTAATAATGAAGTGACTTCTGAGACCAATAGATTACATATTTTTACCAAAACGTTCCATCAATATACCTAATAAGTTCGTTACTGCTGAAAAAATAACACCAAGGAAATGTAATCAAAGAGGTAGTCGTCATCCACTACCACAGCAAACCAATCTTAATTTTAGCAGAAAACGCTACAGGAAAACTATTCCCTCCCAATAAGAATCCGTAGTGATTTGGTCTAAAATCACCGGACTCATCAAATTCTATTCTTTCTTGATTGCTAAATCCATAACCCAAACCAACAGAATAATCTACCACAAAGAAATCGTCATACACCACTTGCTTACCTATATTGATAAGAACGGCTCCGGCCACTATATCTTGTTTTATCACTCCTAGTTGAGGATTTTGTGGGTTAAAGAAAAAATTATTCCTTTCGTTCGTATATATCGAGAAAGCCAATTCAGGTTTGACATATGATCCCTTGAGGATATGTGCATACTTATACCTTTGAGAATAAAAGTCTGGCGTTTTCATGAATTTATAACCTCCAGAGAATGTCACACCACTACTCTTACTCTCGATATTAGTATTGAAACCAACTCCTATAAGTCCGAATGTAGATTCAAAACTCCTCCCTGGCTTTAGGCTTTTCTCATAAGAAAACGACAAGTGTTCCCCTAATGGAGACATAAAATGAATCTTAATCGCATTCTTTTTATTATCCAAATATGAGTTAGGATCAGTTAGCGGATTTTTAAATTCAATTACTTTTCCGCTGCTTAGGACTACTTTGATCAACTCATCAACAGCAATAGAGATAGTAGGCCCATCATCTGATGCTGATTCCAAATATTTGACTTCATTGAGTCCAACATCTACAACTTTACAACTGATGATTGTTTTGTCCTTTTTGTAGATCTTGTCTTGTGCATAGACAGAAAATCCAATGGTAAAGCAAAGTAAAATAGAGAGTGAATTTTTCATAACATAAATTTAGTGAAAATAGGCATTAGGGAATAATTAATCCAATCATCCTTTGACGATCTTATTAGTTCAAATCAGCGCTTCGCATTAAAATATATGAGATACTGAAGTCTTCATAAATCAGTCTTCATAATATTCATCAAACACCTCATCCACCGGCTCCCATAGCTCTATCTTATTGCCCTCTGGGTCGACCACCCACGCAAACTTTCCATAGTCATATTCCTCCATCTCTCCGGCTATTTGCACCCCATCGTCTTTAAGTTTCTTTAGTAGCTTAACTAAATTTCCTACCCGATAATTGAGCATATACGGCTTGTCACTCGGACTAAAATACTTGGTGTCCTCAGGCATTACGCTCCACTGCGTGGATGCGCTCTTTTGCGTGTCTTGCCATTGTACCCACCTAAATGCGTGGCCATATTTATCCGTCTTAAACCCAAGGTGCTCATCGTACCATGCCTTAAGTTTTTCTGGGTCTTTAGATTTGAAGAATGTTCCTCCAAGCCCAGTTACACCCATTGGGGCTACCTCTTCATTTAAGGTTACCGTTGATTGTAATTTAGACAATGCTCCTTCCCAAGCTTTTTGAAAATAGGTGATGGCTTCTTCTGCGCCTGACTTCCATCCTGAATGAATTACTGTGACTTGCGTAAATCTTCCTTTGGCATGAAAGAGAATACTCACCTGGGTTATCTCATTCTCAACATTCATCAGTTCAGCAAACTGCTTAGGTCCTTTCCATTCTATAGATAAGTACTTTCTTTTGTCAATTGCCAGCACCTTACACCCTTGAGTATTATCATCTTTATCCGAGTCACTATATATTTCATATTTACCCCCTACTTTGGGTTCTATAATGGCCTTCTCACAAAGCCATTTCTCTGTTTCTTCACTATTGACAAACATCTCGAATGTCTTTTTAGCACTGAGATTGACATCTATTGATACATTGATGATCTTGTTCATAGTATAGTTATTCAGAATTGGCACATTCAAGCATATTCTAATATATGCCTTATTTGAAAGGAAATCAATGCATTAGTCATTATCGACTTCAACTTGTCTAGAACAGATGTTCTTAATAAATGGAGACTTTGATCATATCTCGTTAGCTATTGATACTTAGATTTTAGACATTCGTCCGATTCTAATGACTAGTTTCTAACCTCAAATATCTCGATTAATGATCTCCGTACAAGAAGCCACAACTATCATTCAAAATCATCTTGGAAATTTCGAAACTGAAACTATTCCATTGAGTGAATGTGTTGGTCGCGTTTTACGGGAAGACATTCTTGCAGACATGCCTTTCCCTTCATTTGATAGAGTGATGATGGATGGCATAGCAATCAACTCTGAAGGTTGGAATAGTGGGGTTCGTACTTTCCCTATTCAGGAAATGCAACCTGCAGGAGTTCCCAAAGTCTCGTTGAACAACAAACATCACTGTATAGAAGTCATGACCGGGGCAGTTTTGCCAGACCATACAGATGTGGTTATTCCTTATGAAGAAATTGATATAAAGAATCATGAAGCTACCATCAGCCTAGCTTCAGTTACTGCTTGGAAAAACATCCATCGAACTAGCTCTGATCGCCAGATGAGTGATCTTCTCCTGTCTCAAAATATAATGATCTCACCTGCTGAGATAGCCACGCTAGCTGCCGTTGGAAAAAGTGAAGTGATCGTTCTCAAACAACCAAAAGTAGCCGTGATCTCTACTGGTGATGAGCTTGTCGAAGTCAATGAGACTCCGGCTTCTCATCAAATACGCAAGTCCAACAGCTACGCACTAAAGGCATCTTTGGAGGAAATGAAAATATCAGCAAGCCTCATCCATCTGCCAGACGAGAGACAAGAAGTCATCGATCAGCTCAGTACCCTGACAGCAAAATATGACGTCATCATACTAAGTGGTGGCGTATCCAAAGGAAAAAAAGACCATATCCCGGAAGCTCTAGAAATGGTCGGTGTTGAGAAACACTTTCATAGAGTTAAACAGCGACCCGGGAAACCCTTCTGGTTTGGGACAAAAGGCAATACCACCATATTCGCCCTTCCAGGCAATCCTGTTGCTACATTTCTTTGCTTCTATAGATATGTGAAGCCTTGGCTCATGGCCTCCATGAAAGTGAATAATACTGCAAATCAACCAATGGCTCTGCTTACTGCTGACTATGAGTTCACAGCACCGCTCACCTACTTCCTGCAAGTGAACACCTCTCATAAAGACGGAATGCTGCTAGCCACTCCTATAGCAGGAAAAGGCTCTGGTGACTTTACCAATCTCAATCAAGCTGATGGATTCTTGGAACTTCCAGAAAGCCAATCAAAATTTAAAGCTGGAGAGATCTATCAGTATATTTCTTTTAGATAAAAAAAGAAATAATTATCGCCATATTATGCACATTAATAGTAAATGATTATTTTTGCATAAATTTATAGATAATAATATTATGAGTAACGGAACAGTAAAATTTTTCAATGATGCCAAAGGATTCGGATTTATTACTCCTGAGGACGGAAGCAAAGATGTATTTGTACATGTAAATGGTTTAACTACTGAGATAAGAGAAGGAGATAAAGTATCCTTTGATGTTGAAGAAGGTCAAAAAGGATTGAATGCAGTAAATGTTGAAGTAGTTTAACTTACTAGCATTTTAACTTATTAGCATTTGAAAAGCATATCTTAATTGATATGCTTTTTTTTATCTTCTACATTATTTAATGTGAACATAAAAACCAAACGGTATAGAAACGCAGCTTAGGCATGCCAGAAATAAGCAGTTCAACATTATCTATTACAACTGATACCAACTATTGCCACTGATAAAAATGGAGTCTTATTTATTAGATATGACTTCAGGAGTAAATAACTCCAATGACTTTACCACCCACAATAGAACTGATAGGTTTTTCGAACCTTCTTAAAGCCAATCAAGAATCTAAGATTGAGGAGATCAATACATTTCTTTTAGATAGCTGAATTAGTTACCACCTTATGATTAAAATTAATAATTCTCTACATTAGTTATTAATAATATTATATATACGCCATGGCGTATAGCGAATTGTTGTGCACCATCGTAGCGATCAGAAGATGACAATATCAGATGAACAAATTGAGGAGATAGCCGAAATTATTGAATGCGGAGAGATTTGCTTTTATCATTTATCTACGGGTACGCTTGAACATCACCCTGACCCAGAAAACCCATATTTCGAACCTGAGATGTGGAAGGAAATCATTGATAAAATTGAAGCTGATAGGAATAACTACAAACGTGTCGAAATGATGGATTCCAGGCAAGTCTTTCAAGTAATGGAAAATTTTGCCAACTCATTAACTGACATCAACTTCAAGAACAGCTTAATCGAACTTCTTTTAGAACGTAAACCATTTAGTAAATTCAAGATCATGGTAGAAAACTCGAACCATCGACAAGATTGGTTTAACTTCAAAAGGTTGTCGAACGTCAACTGGGTTAACGAACAATTGACTTGACGGAAAATGACAGTGCGCAACATTGTATAGAAACACGTGCCTTTACTCACGTTTATTCGAGTTCCTACGACTAGTCCGTATCTTCTGTGTTTTGAGTTTCATGGCTATTTCAGAAGGTCTCGCTGAAGCTGGTTTTTGTGGTTGGCCTGCACGCAGGTTCCGGCTGGTGATCATGCATAAAGATTCAAGGGTATCCAGTCTGATAAAATAAACTTCCCAATCGTCCAGGCTTATAATGAGCTGGGCGACTCAGTAATCAATTTCAAATTAACCACCCATTTACTTCAAGCGAAGTATCAAAATCAATCAATTAACTCAATTAGAATAAAATGGGCTGGACAAAAAATTATTTATCTGAACTTTAAAGTGACTTAAACAATAATGGCATCATATCTATTCAAATTGATACTGAAAGATGCTGTGCTAAATGTTCTAATTGGAAAGACTATTTCAATTACTCAACTACCAACATAAAAGCACAAAATATGTCTGACATGATTAATACTGCCGTTGGTTTTAAAGCTCATATTGATAAGAATTCTATATACATTTAACAGAAAAAGGAGTTAAAACAAAAATTAAATATCTCTGAGTCGAGACTTATTCAAACCATATTTGATTGAGTATTGGAAGAATATCGAGACTTTGAAAAGCCTTTTTATTTTAAAAAAATTTCAATTTACACTAACCAGGGTAATATTATTGCATTCTGTTATTTTTCCAATCAATTAAGAACTTGAACTCGACAATATCTTTAAAGTACAAGAACTCTGAAATTGAAAGATATTTAAGAATAAAAAATTAGCTGTTGGGATAGTATTAGGAATCACCAATGGGACTTCCATAATGAAACAAGGACGTAAAAAAACAGTGGATATGAGTCCATATAGAAATAGTTAAAAGCACAGATAGGTCATTGGGAAGTACTATACACGAATCTTGGCTAAAAAATTCACCGATCAAAACACATACTTACTTTTCATAGGAATTACTTACTAGAACCAATTAATAAATTGTGATTTAACTGTACCTTTGTGGTATAATAATCTCGGTATATTCCACGATACAATTTGCTATGATATTACATGTCCAAATTGCCAAAGGCGCATAAATTTTTTGATCTTTCAGACTATGGAAGACCTGTAGCAAGAGTTATCGCAAACTCATTAAAGAACACTACTTTCACCCCTATTGACGTTACCATAGGCTTTATCATATCTGGATTTATTGCTATTTATTGCATTCTTCAAGGTTATTTCTGGCTCGCTGCATTCTTTCTAATTTTCAAATCTATCCTAGACGCTGCAGATGGTGAATTGGCCCGCGTGAAGCAAAAACCGTCATATACCGGTCGCTACTTAGATTCCGTTGCCGACATTTTATTGAATGCTTTGTTTCTTATTTCCATCTGGCACATTACGAATACGAGCATTTGGATATGCCTTGCTGCATTCGTGGGTTTACAATTACAAGGCACGCTTTACAATTACTACTATGTTATCTTGAGAAATAAACTTGGTGGCGATACTACTAGCCGTGTATTTGAGATCAAAACACCAACCGCTTTCATAGGTGAAAAACAAAAGCATGTGAACATCCTTTTCGCCTTGTATAAAATACTTTATGGTGCTTTTGACAAAACCATTTACACCTTAGATAGTAACGCAAATAAAGGTAGCGTATTACCAAATTGGTTAATGACAAGTGTTTCTACATTTGGTTTGGGCTTTCAGCTGCTCATCATCTCAGTTCTCCTTGTACTAGGCTTAAAAGCGATTATTCTGCCTTTTTTCTTATTCTACACAGTAATGATTTTTGTTTTCATTGGTATTAGAAAGGCTTTCTACTAATCGAGTTTAAACTGAACAATCAACACTAAGGGCTGGAGGAATGCATTTCTCAATATAGATCTGCGGTAAAGGTGATGGTGCAAATTTTGTATATTATCCAATTCTAAGTAAATCTGAGCCGTTCGGTTATATGGCTCGGATTGAAAATTTTCAGATATATTTAGGTGAAGCTTACTATGCCAAATATTAAAGAGCAAGAAAAAACATGATTTTGGAAGAAAAAAAACCTCTATTTAACAACCCCGCTAAGAAACATGAGCCAAAAGGACTCACCGTTATTTACGAGGATCAATACATTCTTGTTGTAAATAAAATAAATGGCCTGTTAACTGTAAGTACCGACAGAGAGAAAAACAAAACTGCTCATTTCCTCTTGAATGATTATGTTAAGAAGGGAAATTCACGATCAAAGAACAGAGTGTTTATTGTGCATCGACTTGACAGAGATACTTCAGGCGTCCTAGTTTTCGCCAAAAATGAAAAAGTCAAACGTAAGCTTCAGGACGAATGGAGCACATTTAATAAAAAATACTTCGCTGTAGTACACGGTAATCTACAGAATAAAGAAGGAGTAATCACTTCTTACCTAGCTGAGAACAAAATGCATAGAATGTATTCTGTGAAGGAAGCTGAAAAAGGTAAATTTTCTAAAACAGGCTACAAAGTGCTCAAAAAGTCAGGCAAATATAATCTACTCGATATACTTCTATTTACAGGTAGAAAAAATCAAATTCGCGTTCATTTAGCAGAAGAGGGACACCCTGTAGTAGGCGACAAAATGTATGGAAAAATAGAAAAAAGCATTAAAAGATTGGCTCTTCATGCTGCTTCTCTGGCAATATCACATCCAATTACAAACGAGAAAATGATTTTTGAAACAGAAATTCCTCCCTATTTCAAAGCTCTTGTGAACTTTAAGTAATCTATACTTAAATAAAGTGAATGGAAAATGAATACTAAATCAAGAATCGAATCAATATTGGAATCGAATAGTCTAAACTCTTCGATTACCGGTTTACCCACTTTTAATTTATCAGAACTAGACCTAACGACAGATCTGGAATTTCAATTACCAACCAATCTAAGATTAGGGCATTTAGCAGAAAAAATTGTTTCTGAATTAATTAAATCATCTACTAACTACAAAGTGCTTTATGAAAATGTTCAGATTCTAGATGGTAAAAGAACTATAGGTGAAATTGATTTCATTATTGAATCTCAAGATACAAAGCAGATCATCCATGTCGAATTGGCCTATAAATTTTATCTATTTGACCCAACTATTTCTTCAGAATCCATTATTAATTGGATTGGACCTAACAGGAATGATTCTTTGATAAAGAAGTTAGAAAAACTAGAAAAAAAACAATTCCCTCTACTTTACAATGACTGTGCTAAATCACAGTTTAATAAAATAGAAATTGATAAAGCTTCTCAGGCTCTATGTTTATTAGTTTCATTATTTATCCCTTATGAGTACAAGGAAAGTTTTAGCACCGTTTATGAAAAAGCTATAAAAGGCTACTATTTAAATTTTGAGAAATTTGTCAGTCTTCATAGTTCAGCGAAAATGTATCAATTACCTTCAAAGACGGAATGGGGAATAGATCCATCCGAAAATGAAATTTGGACAGAATTTAGTGTTTTAGAACAACAGATTACCGCTACTCTTAAAGAAAAACAAGCTCCATTATGTTGGCAAAAACATAATGATTCATATTTAGCTTTTTTTATTGTTTGGTGGTAGGTATTCTATAAAAAACAGATTTGAAATACATATTATTCATAGGTTTTATAATGTCTTATCAATTGGTAGTTTGTCAAAAAATGGTGTCGATAACCATTGATGATGTACCGAATACAGCTAGGTTTGAGAACGATGGGTACCAATCTGTCCTTCTGGATAAATTAGACTCATTGGAAATACCCATTGCCATCTTTATAAACGAAGGCCTTATCTACCGAACCGATTCTATTTCTAAAAATTTTGCCCTTCTAAACAATTGGACTGAGAAGGGATATATAACATTGGGCAATCATTCGTTTGACCATTCTCGATACTCTACGAATGGAATTGATGTGTTCTCAAACCAAATTATCAATGGAGAATCCATATCACGACAACTTGCGAAGAAGTATAAAAAACCACTTAAGCATTTTAGATTTCCATACAATGATCTAGGAGGGAATTCTATCCAACATTCACAAATAAAACACTTTCTAAAAGAGAAAGGATATGTGATAGCTCCCTTCACTATAGAAAGTTCTGATTGGATGTTTAATACAGTCTATAAGCACTATGTCTATAATAAAGAGTTTAAAAAAGCGAAAGAAATCGGTGATGAATACATAATCAAAACTTTAGAATATTTCGATTTTTTTGAGGCTCTTGGGCTAGAGGATTATAAACGCACAATCAATCAAGTCTATCTTTGCCATGACAATAAAATAAATGCAGATTTTCTACCACAATTAGTAACTGAATTAAGAAAGAGAGAATATACATTCATAAGTCTTGAAGACGCTTTGACTGATGAAGTGTACCAACAAAAAGACAATTATTATAAGAAGTGGGGCGTTTCGTGGATGTATAGATGGAAGTCAACGCAGAAGGAAAGAGCAAGCCTGATGAATCAGGAACCTTCGATCGAAAAAATTCAGATACTCTATGAAAAGATCTTGAAAGCAATCAACGACACAAAATAAAAACAAATTATTCCGCTTTTGCTCAGCGCAAACCAGAAAGTTCATCGATGTCCGCTCCTTACACGAAACATGCAAAAATATTGGATTAGATAAACACTATTCTTAGCAGTTTATTGGTTTGAATATTTTAGGAGTGGGATTATCAAGATCAACCAACAATCTCCCATTTTTCAGAATTACAACTTTTCACAAAAGTATATCATCTCATCTGCGGGCAGTGCCATTCTCATGATGTCTTCTTTTGATAGAGTCTTCACGAAGTCATCTACGGTCACTTTGAATCCCGCTTTTTCGAGATGTGAGGCATAGTCTCTCCCATACATTCTGACATGATCATCCTGACCAAATGCAATTTCTCT